>JANPCO010000056.1:0-54219 GCA_031430995.1 Sphingomonadales bacterium
ATTGTATTGCCCACGGCCTGCCACGCGACTGCTGCCCATGTTCCAGGACCAGCCTCAGATATGCCCACAGCAATCGCGGGCCAGCCATCAAAGATTAGCGCGAACAGGATAAGTGGGGGTATCGCGAACACGCTGGCCCACACGACATAGGCAAGCATATCCACTTTCCCGGCGCTGCGCGACACCATGTTGCCGGTGGCCCAGCAAAAGGCTGCAAACAGCACCAGGCCGATGCCAAGCGGCGTTGCGCTGCCGTTTGCATGGTCAAGGATGACAGCGATGCCAGCCGTAGCAAGGGCTAGCGCCACCCATTGCAGGGGCTTCACCTTCTCTCCGGTCAGCCGCATTGACAGTGCAATGGTGAAGAAGACTTGGCTTTGCACAATGAGCGAAGCGAGGCCCGGCGTAATGTCAGCTTTCATCGCCACAAACAGCGCGCCAAATTGGCCCGCGCCGATGGCGAGGCCGTAACCCGCCAGATTGCCCCACGGCACGGCTGGGCGTTTGAGAAAGAAAGCGGCAGGTAAAAATGCAAATGTGAACCGCAACGCCGCAAGAGTGAGGGGCGGCAAATGGGCCAGTGCGATTTTGATAACAACGAAATTGCTCCCCCAAACAGCGGTTACAGCAATTGCTAGCGCAAGATGGAGGCGTGGAACGTGAGTGGTCGACATTGGCATGGCCTTACACCGCCAACATCGGCGCGCGAATTATTTATTCAGTGGCAATTGTTTGGTGGCTGACCTTGCCGGAAACGCCCAATCCCATAGCGCGGAATCACGCAACGGCATCATCAGGAAAGCATGTTCAAGCAGCGCCAGTGACACAAGCGTGAACAGCATGATTGCGCCAACCGCTGCGCCGCTACCTGCAGGTGCTGCTTGTGCCACATTCAGAAAGGCCCACGTCAGCAGCCCCGTTCCAATCAGGGAAAAGGGAAAGAACCAATTCATTGCAGCAGTGCGGAAATAGCTTTTCAAATAGGCCAGACGCTGCGGCATGATGTCCGCTGAAAAATTGGCCACGCCAAAGAAAATGTTGAATTTGGTGGACAGCCGCATGGCAAATAAAAGCCCAAACACATGCGCGGCCAGCATGTTGGCATGGCCCCAGCACAGTGCGTAGAGCGCCGCTGTCGTTGCGGCCAGCGCAATTTCATGGTGAATAAGGGTCGCGGTTGCGGCCCGGAACCGGCCCCATTCTGTCAAGTTCGGGGGGCAGTCCTCACGGTTTGGCCCCATGATAATCCCCATCAGGAAACTCATTTCATGCCAGCCCCAAATGGCTGTTGCGGCGGCAAAAGCTGTGAATGCACCGAACGCGCTGGTGTCGTTAAGGCTGATGATGACGCCGCAGACCGCAAAGCCAGCGACAACCGTCGCGCCCATCAAGCTTGCCCCGTAAGTGGCAGGTGAGCGGTTATCGAGCCAGATGATGACGCCAGTGCTGATAAACCAGACGAGGGCAACATAAAGGATGGGCCAGGCCAGCGACACGGCTTAACGCGCCGCCATGGTAGAAGCAGGGGCAGGCACAGGTGGCGTTGGCTGCAACAGTGACAGAAAGGCCAGACGGTTGGTGTTGCCAAAGCCGTTGAGTTCAATGATCCGCCCCGTCGCCAAATCCTTGATCGACAATTGCTGGTTGCTCCACAGCGTCAGGCGAAACGGCTGTTCAAAGCCAAGGCCGCGCAACATCCGGTCTCGTGCGATGCCGCGCATCACGCCGCGAATGAAGCCGCTTTCGCTTCCGGGTGTAATGGTGCTGGCGATGCTGCCTTTCGTGACGTCACGGATCTGGACGGATCCGTCTTTCTGATCCAGAAATTGCAGATCGCGGCTGGCAAGCGCTGTGACTTTGGCGGTTTGGCGGGATTGGTCCATGGTAACAGGGCCGGGCAGCAGGCCCGTGGCAACGGCACCAGTTAGCAGCAGAGTGATGATCACACACCCAGCAGCGCCGATTAGCGCGGCACGCGGAACTGTGTTTTCGTGCGAGTGTCCGCTCATGCAGCAATAGCCTCAGGCGCCTCTGGCTGGCCGCGGTCTTGGCTGGAATTTGGGCTGGAATTTGGGCTGGAATTTTGTGCGCTGCTGCTGTCCGCAACTGTCGGCATGGAGGCATGGGCCCTTGCCAGTTCAGCGGATAATATCGCGACAACGCCAGCGGCATCTTTGATACTGCGCAGCATCGGTTCAGGATGCGCCAATTTCCAGGCGCGCGCGTGGGGCCAGAATTGCAAATAACCCAATCTGTGCTTGCCGGTCAGGATCAAGGGAATGTCGCCGCGCCCTTTGCCGTCATATGCTACATTTGCCCCACCGATTGCGGAGAATGGCAAGTTGATGGCCGCAGGAAGGGCCATGCCGAACCGCATTACAACGCGCTTGTTGGTGATTGTATAGATGGTCGTCCGCGCACTTAACCAGGCAAGGCCGAACAATATGCCCAGCCCTAGCACTGCTCCGCCAACGGTCAGGCCAATGCCAACCAGCGTGCCATTGATCAGCGAAACCACAAGGAGAACTGCGAAATAGACGGCAAATCCCCGCACATGAAAGGCGCGTTGAGCCAACCCGAACCAGTCAGGCGATCCCCGCCAGAGAATTTCTTCTCCGGCAGGAAGCGTTCCCGGCAAGCCAGGGATCGGTTCATGATCATATTCGCTCATATAAGCGGCTCTGCCCGTTCCGGTGTCGCGTAAAGATACCCGCTCCCAAAATAGCCGATGATCTTTTCTTCTTCCAAACGCGTGATTTGCCCTGGCGTTTTGATGCCGGGGCATCCGGCAAACTGGCTGGCATTAAGCGCCGAGCAATAGACTGATTTTTTCCGGCCATCGACTAGCACCATCGTCATCGGCACCAGAACCGACGATTTGCCAATTCCAACTTCGAGATAGCGGATCAGCATTTCGGACCGGTCCACCCAGATGTCAGTGACTTTGCCGACTTCGCCGTGGTCCGCGCCGAGCATGGCCATGCCGCGCGGATCGCTATCCCGGGTTGCGACAGTCATTTCAGCTGGGCCGATGGGAATGATGCGCGGCTTGCCGTCATGCGACACATCAGCAAAATCACTGCGCTGCGCGTAAGCACCGGGGCCTACGCCTGCGCCGATACCGTCACCAATGGGTTCAAGCGGCGATCCAGCCCATTTGGCTATGCGCCGTGCATTGGGAACCTCGATTGGATCGCGTTCGTCATTGGGCTGCACGACGGTCCCCTGGCCAAAGGGGAGATTGAACGTTTTGGGTAGTGCAGTCTGCAGCAGCCCGTCATTACGGAGCAAGGCACCGCCCACATCCATTTCCAGCGGATAACCTTCACGCCGGTCTTCACGGCGCAGCCAGATGACCAATCCGATGAAAAACACGACGAAAATATAGAATACCAGCTCAGCTGCATCCATATGACCAAAAAACAGAACATTCTGCACGGGGTGCCTCCCTCTTTCTTTAAGCGGCTGTCAGGTGGGAAAGTCTGACAAGCCAAAACTTGACGCGGGTGTGGATGAACCGGTGGAGACGCGCCGCGCCAACGGTCCAAGAGCAATCATGCTTGCAAAGAGCAATAAAATTTCGAAATGATAGACAAAACTATACCCCGCGGCAGGGCTTGCCAAGGTTTCCCCCAATCGGCCCGCCATGGCCAAGCTGCCAATGCCGTCGCGCACTGCGCCGCCAACGGCTGCGGCAAGCCCTGTCGACGTGGCCTGAACGGCCCCCCACGCCCCAAGGGCAAGGCCAGCCTCTCCCTTGTTGCCAAGCGCCATGGCAGAAATCAGCATTGAAACAGAAAATATCCCGCTGCCAAACCCAATCAGGCACACGCCAAAGTAAAATATGGGAATGGATACAGCCGCCGCTGACCAGACCACAATTGCAAAGGCGAATACGCCCGCCACAGCACCGAGGCCTGCCAGCCTGATCGGATCGGACTCAGACGCCAGCTTGCGCGCCGCGAGGGCAAAGCCGATCAAGGCGCCCAGCGACCATATTGCCGTCAGCCGTGTCGTTTCGCCAACGGACAGCCCCAGCACTTGGCCGCCAAACGGTTCCAGCAAGACATCCTGCATGGAAAAGGCCGCTGTCCCCAACCCCAAAGCGATTAGCAATCGGACAACTTGACGTTGGGCCGAAAACGAACGCCACACTTCTCGAAACGGGGGCGTGACATCAGGTGCGATGGTGCGCATTTTGTTGCGGCCTTCCTGCTTCCACAACGCAACTAAGTTCAGGCACATTGTCGCCGCAGCAACGCCTTGGATCACTTGCACAAGGCGGATTGCAGAAAAGTCTGAAAGCAGCTGTCCGATGATGATCGAACTGCCCAACATGCCAAGCAACAGCATGACGTAGAGCAAAGCCACCACCCGCGGCCGGGACTCTTCAGTCGCTAAGTCCGTCGCCAGCGCCAAACCTGCCGTCTGCGTCATGTGCATGCCCAGCCCGACGAGCAGAAAGGCCGGAACCGCCGCAACAATTCCCACAATCGGAGATCCAGTTGTGTCGCCGGACATGATCAGCAGCGCAAAAGGCATGATCGCAAAGCCGCCGAACTGGAGGAGCGTTCCGGCCCAGATATACGGCACACGCCGCCAGCCCAAGAGTGAACGGTGCTGATCGGACTTATGCCCGATGAACGCGCGCAGTGGAGCCGCAAGCAGCGGGATCGAGACCATCACGGCCACCACCCACGCCGGGATTTTCAGCTCGACGATCATCACGCGGTTTAATGTTCCGGTCAGAAGGACAGCCGCCATGCCCACTGAAATTTGAAACAGCGCCAGGCGCAACAGCTTTGGCAGCGGCAGATCATCCGTCGCTACATCCGCAAACGGCATATAAGCCGCGCTCAGTTTTACCCACAGGGATTTACGCACGTCCGTCATGTCAGAGCAGTCAGAAAAAACCAGCCGGTCGCGGTGGAGGGAGGTGCGACCGGCTGTCCCAGATCAGCACTTTGAAGCGCCGAACCGAAGGGGAAGAGGGGGATCATCCCGCGGCATCCGCTGCGGCCATATCGAGCCGCGCGGCGCGCAGCTTCAACAGAAACTGAGTCGCGTTGATGATGTAAGTGGCATAGGCCGCCAGCGCGATGAGCAACTGTTGCGCCTGTGTGCCAAGGCCGAAATACCAGGCCGCCAGCCAAGCCGTGTGCAGCGCAATGACAAGCATGGAAAAAACGTCTTCCCAATAAAAGGCGTCAGCAAATAGATATTTGTCGAACACGACCTTTTCCCAAATCGCGCCTGTGATCATGATTGTGTAAAGCACTATTGTCTTGGCGAGGATTGAGGCAGCGGCGATTTCAGCCCCTTCCCCGCTCAATAGCGTCCGCACGACAAGACCAAGGCTGACCAGGAAAACAAGCAGCTGGATCGGGGCTAAGATGCCTTGCACTAACGTCCAGCGCGTATTGTCCCGCCGGATGCGTTGTTCGGGGGTATAAAGCGGTTTGCGAGTCGAGCGCGACATAGCGTCTGGGCGCGCAGTGCTGCCCAAAGGAAACTCCTGAAATATCGCGGTTTGGTGCGTCATCCGCTCCACTGCCTCCCTTATCCAAAAGGACTATGGCGGGAAACAATCCACTGTCAATGATTGTTTACGTCAAACAAACTGGACAGGGCGCGTTGAATATGTCTAAACAGGATTTGCGCCTGGGTTTGAAACAGCCTAGTTTTGAGTCGAAAAGGAATGAGGCCGCACTTCTGCGGTAAATTTCATGCCACAGACGCACTAAAATTGTGCGCAGTGGCTCGGCGAGGAGAAATGCGGTGGCTACGACGCCAGAATCTGGACCCAATCGACCTATGCTTCATACAGGCGATCAAGACCCGGCAGAGAGCCCGAAGCGGATCGAGAGTCTGATTGAGGGGGAGATTATCCCGCGGTTGCTGATGGCGCACAGGCGCGATTTGGAAGGGGCTGAAATACGGCCCGCATTTGTGCCTTCCACTGTCACAAAACGTGACATTGTTGTGCTTGCCGAACTCGCCCTTGACCAAGAGGCAGCGACGCTTGTCAATCATGTGAATGGCATCATCAGGCGCGGCGTTTCTGCCGAAGCGGTATTAGTCAATTATCTGGCCCCTACATCGCGTCTGTTGGGTGAGCAGTGGGATAATGACGATATAAGTTTCATCGATGTCACCATGGCCGTGTGGCGGTTGCAAGAAGTTATTCATGATCTGGCAGCGCGGATCCCCGCTGCCGCTGCGCCTGAAGAAGGCGCGTTGCGATCGCTTTTTTCGGTCATGCCAGGTGACAATCACGGATTTGGAACCACTGTCGTTGACGAATGCTTCCGCCGCAATGGCTGGCATAGCCGCTGCATGACGGCAACAGATGAACGTCAATTGATTGAAACTGTATCGGGGGAATGGTTCGATTTGGTCGGCTTGACCGTGAGCTGCGATCATCAACTGGCAGATTTGCCAAAGCTGATCGGACGCGTGCGCAGTGCGTCTGCCAACCGCCAAGTTGCGGTCATGCTTGGTGGCGGGCTTTTCAATTCTACTGACGGATTTGCGCAACAGCACGGGGCTGACTTGAGTGCGCCTGATGCACGTGCTGCCGTCGATCTAGCTGTTGCCTACATTCACGAGACTGCAAAGCGGTCCGCGGTGTCATCTTGAGTCGCGTGTCCTTTTCTCTTTCCCCCGAGGTCCAATGAACATTGCCTTTGTTCCTGAAGGAACGCATCCTTTTCGAAACTCTCAGAAAAGCCTTGGGCTCGGTGTGAGTGCGCTGGCCTGCCGTGCGCTGATGCTGGCAGGTGACATCACACTGGTGATTGATGCGCATGATGTGATCTGTGATGTCGCCCTTGGCGGGCCGTCAATTTCAGAAAGCTGGACTGACGAACTGATCGGTAAGCGGTGGACTGACACTGTCACAATCGAAAGCCGTGGCAAGATTGAAACATTATGCCGGGATGTGCGTTCTGGCGAAGGCAAGCCGCGCTGGCGCCAAGTGAACCACAGCAGTGCGTTGGGCGAATTGCCGGTTCGCTACACAACGTTG
The DNA here is from genome assembly GCA_031430995.1 of Sphingomonadales bacterium. Classification (GTDB taxonomy): domain Bacteria; phylum Pseudomonadota; class Alphaproteobacteria; order Sphingomonadales; family Sphingomonadaceae; genus Aquisediminimonas. The sequence continues at coordinate 7,028 of JANPCO010000056.1, forward strand.
GGGGCGGATTCGCAGGGGCATATCATTGCGATCGGCCGTGATATGCGCGCCGAAGCCGTTTTGCAGCAACGCCTGCTTCAGTCACAGCAGGCCGTTGAACGTGACTATGTAAAGATGCGTCAAGTCGAGGCGCGCTACCGGCAATTGTTTGACTTGTCGTCAGAGGCAGTGATCGTTGCTGACACCACTAACCGCCGTATTCTTGAGGCCAATCCCGCCGCTTGCCACTTGCTCGCGACTAATGCGAAAAGCCTTGTTGGGCAGCCTGTGTCCAACCTATTCGATGCTGCGGTTCGTGATAAAGTGGTAGCTCTGCTTGGGTCTGTTGGTGCTGCTGAACAACGCCAGCCTATGGCTGCGCGACTGGCGCAAGATGCAGGCGAAGTCATGGTCGCGGCAAGCCTGTTTCGCCAGGATCGCGGGTCTTGCTTCCTCATTCGGTTGGTTCCTGACGGTAAAATGGCGCAGCAATTCGATCTTGCCCAGCGTCCGTTGATGAATGTCATTGACTCGATGCCCGATGCGCTTGTTGTGACGGATGAGAATCTGCTGATCCTCAGTGGAAACAGTGCCTTTCTCGATATGGTCCAGTTGCCCCGCAAAGAACAAGTGAACGGCCAACCGCTCAGCCGCTTTCTGGGGCGTCCAGGAATTGATCTCAACTTGCTCCTCACCGAACTGCAGGATTACGGGACGGCACGTAATTTTGCGACGGTGCTGCGAAGCATTTATGATGGTCAGGAAGATGTCGAGGCCTCAGCGGTGTCGGTTCAGGATGAAGGCGTCACGCGTTTCGGGTTCAGCATTCGTAGCGTCGGACGCAAACTGGCCTCAATGAAACAACCAGACGCTAGCTTGCCGCGCTCCGTTGAGCAGCTGACAGAATTGGTTGGCCGCGTTGCCCTCAAAGACATTGTTCGCGAAAGTACGGACTTGATCGAACGGCTTTGTATTGAAGCCGCTCTTGTTTACACATCAGACAATCGTGCGTCGGCAGCTGAAGTGCTGGGCCTTAGCCGCCAGAGCCTTTATTCCAAGCTTCACCGGCACGGTCTGGGCAATTTGGGTGAACCTGACAGCCGAAATTAACGCGGAAAACAGTGTCAAGAAAGGTTGACGCTTTTGCCTGTCTGACCTAGCTTACAATCATGGCGCGCAACACCGCATTAGAGTCGATCCCTGGCGCGCCGCGCTTGCGTGATGTGATTGAACTTTTGAAACCTGTCACATGGTTTCCGCCGATGTGGGCGTTCATGTGCGGCGTCGTTTCAGCGGGTGTATCAATTACGGATCGCTGGCCGTTCATGGTGGCAGGAATGCTACTTGCCGGGCCAATTGTATGCGGCACCAGCCAAGCCGTCAATGACTGGTATGACCGCCATGTGGATGCGATCAATGAACCAAAACGCCCAATCCCCTCAGGCCGCGTCGCTGGCCATTGGGGGCTGTGGATTGCAATGATAGGCAGCGTTATCTCGCTGATCGTTGCCGCTGCCATTGGTGCGTGGGTATTGGCCGCGACGATCCTCGGCGTGACCCTTGCATGGGCCTATAGTGCGCCGCCGGTGCGCCTTAAAACAAGTGGATGGTGGGGGCCGCTGGCCGTTGCCTTTTCTTACGAAGGGCTGACTTGGTTTACTGGCGCCGCTGTTATGGCAGGCGGATTACCGCGTTCTGAAATTCTGCTGCTTGTGCTGCTTTACAGTTTAGGGGCCCACGGGATCATGACGCTGAATGATTTTAAGGCTGTCGAAGGCGACCGGCAAATGGGCATCAAGTCGCTGCCTGTTACGCTTGGCGTAGCAGGGGCGGCTAAGCTGGCCTGTGCTGTTATGACCATTCCGCAGATCATTGTGATTGCGCTCCTCTTGAACTGGGGCCTGATGTGGCATGCCGTGGCCATCGCTATCCTGCTGATCGGGCAGGGCTTTGCGATGCGGCGCATGGTGAGCGATCCGGAAAAATACGCGCCGTGGTATAATGCGACGGGTGTCGCGATGTATGTGACCGGGATGCTGATTGCGGCCTTTGGTGTAAGCGGACTTTAGGTGATGAAGAGGGAGCGGGCGATGACAGGATTAGGGTGGCCATCGATTGTGAGGCTGGGTCTTGTGCAAAGCGCACTTGGCGGCATCGTGATGTTGTCCTCCTCGCTGCTCAACCGGATCATGGTTGTTGAATATGCGCTGCCCGCGATGATCCCAGCGGCTCTTGTCGCCTGGCATTACGGTGTGCAAATTTCGCGACCCAAATGGGGCCATAATAGTGATGTCGGCAACCGCCGCGCGCCTTGGATCATCGGCGGGATGAGTTTGCTCGCGCTCGGCGGCGTTGTCGCGACTGATGCAATGATCATGAGCGCGTCCTTTCCGGTTCTGGCCCTCATCATGCTGGTTGTTGCCTATAGCATGATCGGCTTTGGCGTTGGTGCGGCCGGCACATCACTGCTTGCGCTGCTTGCTTCGCGCGTTGCGCCAGAACGCAGGCCTGCTGCTGCTGCAGTCGCGTGGATCATGATGGTGGTGGGCATTATCGTCACGGCTGGTGTTGCTGGATCATTGCTTGATCCTTTCTCACCACAGCGACTTGCTCTTGTCGCGGGCGGTGTGGCGCTTTGCTCGTTCCTGCTGACGTTGGCGGCTCTGTGGGGCATCGAGAAGGATGATCTGGCTTCGGTCAATGATATTGCGCGTCCACCTGCGGATTTCCGTGAAGCGATGCGAGAGGTTTGGTCTGATCCCGCAGCGCGCAGCTTGACTGTTTTCATCTTCGTTTCGATGCTGGCCTATAGCGCTCAGGATTTGATCCTTGAGCCTTTCTCTGGCCTTGTGTTCGGTTTCAGTCCAGGCGCGTCGACAAAGCTGTCTTCGCTTCAGCATATGGGCGTGCTGGTTGGGATGATCCTCGTTGGTTTTGTCGGCAATGCATTCAAAGGGTCCAGCATTAAAATGCGGCCTTGGATTTTTGGCGGTTGTCTGGGTTCGGCAGCCGCGCTGTTGTTGATGGCTGCTGCTGCCCTTGTTGGCCCGGGCTGGCCGCTTGCGCCGACAGTGTTTCTACTCGGCTTTGCGAATGGCATTTTCGCAGTCTCCGCCATTGCCGCAATGATGGAACTGGCCGGACGCGGTCTTAAGCGTCAGGAAGGCGCGCGCATGGGGCTTTGGGGCGCGGCACAAGCGATTGCATTTGGCCTTGGCGGCTTTCTGGGGGCAGGCGGCGTCGATTGGGGCCGCGCGGTCTTTGCTGACACAGGCACGGCCTTTGTGGCAGTATTTGGAGTTGAAGCTGCCGTGTTTGGTGCGGCCGCTTGGCTGGCCTTGTCGTTGGGCAAAGATACTGTCTCCACACACGCAAAAGTGAATATGAAAGGTGCATTGGCATGATCCCAACTTATGACGCCGTGATCATTGGCGGCGGACCCGCCGGTGCCACGGCTGCGACTGATCTCGCGCGGCAAGGCTATAAAGTGCTGCTGCTGGACAAGGCAGGGCGGATCAAGCCTTGCGGTGGCGCAGTGCCGCCCCGGTTAATTCAAGATTTCGCGATCCCTGATGAAATGCTTGTCGCAAAGGCAACATCAGCGCGCATGATTGCACCTTCAAACCGCGCCGTTGACATGCCCGTCGGCAATGGTTTTGTGGGTATGGTGGACAGAGGCAGCTTTGACGAATGGCTGCGCAACCGCGCGTTGCTCGCTGGGGCAGAACGGCGCGAAGGCACCTATGAAGCCATCGAACGCGATGCAGATAACAAGGCGCTTGTCCGGTTTCGTGACGCGGAAGGCGCGCTTTGTCACGTTGAAGCCCGCTTGGTGATTGGTGCCGACGGTGCGCGATCAGCAGTGGCGCGCGGTGAAATTGCTGGTGCGGGCAAAATGCACTGCGTGTTCGCCTATCATGAAGTCATTGCAACGCCAGATGCCTCAACCGGATTTGACGGCACACGCTGCGACGTCATTTATCAGGGCAAAATATCGCCAGACTTTTACGGCTGGGTCTTTCCCCACGGGGGCCAGACCAGTGTTGGCGTCGGCAGTGCGCGCAAAGGATTTGCCTTGCGTGACGCCGTCAAAACGATCCGCCATGACGCTGGTCTTACCGATGCTGCAACTGTGCGCGGCGAGGGCGCGCCAATTCCCCTCAAGCCTCTAAAGCGCTGGGATAATGGCCGCGATGTAATTGTCATTGGCGATGCGGCAGGCGTTGTTGCACCGGCTTCCGGCGAAGGCATCTATTACGCCATGTCCAGCGGTCGGATGGCAGCAGACGCAGGTGCACAGTTTTTGGCAACTGGGGATGTACGTGCGCTGAAATTGGCGCGAAAACAGTTTATGAAGGAGCATCGCACCGTCTTTGCGGTCCTCGGTATCATGCAATATTTCTGGTATAGCAGCGACAAGCGCCGTGAACGGTTTGTCAAAATGTGTGACGATCCCGATGTGCAGACACTGACTTGGGACGCTTATATGAACAAGCGGCTGGTGCGCAAAAAACCACTGGCTCACGCTAAAATATTCTTCAAGGATATGGCACACCTGATGGGAATGGCCGCGTGAGCCTTTTGATCAGGATTGCTGCGTGAACGCAGTGAGTGCGCAGAAATGGCGGGCTATTTTGATTGCTGGCCTGTCGACGTCAGTCGTGGCTGGAATCGGTACGACACTGACGAGCGTTGGTCCTTGGTATCACAGCCTGACCAAGCCCGGCTGGACGCCGCCTGATGTCGCCTTTGGCGCGATCTGGACGGCGATATTTTCGCTGATAGCGGTCGCTAGTTACAAGGCATGGCAGGCGGCCCCTACGCCTAAGGCGCGCACGACCGTGATTGGCGTTTTTGCCATCAATGGCTTTTTCAATATTCTGTGGAGTTTGCTGTTCTTTGATCTGCAACGCCCGGATTGGGCGATGATCGAAGTGGTCGCCTTCTGGATTTCCATCGCCGCCATGATTGGTGTGGCGCAGAGGCATTCACAAGTGGCGGGCTGGTTGCTTGTGCCATATCTGGTCTGGGTCAGCGTTGCTGCTTTCCTCAATTGGGAAATCATTCACTTGAACGGCGCGTTTGGTTGACAGCGCTTGTTGAACATTGGGTGAACGGCGGAGGCGCAGTTGGCCTTGTCATTGCAACAGTGGTCGCAGAGATGCTCGTTCTTGGGTTCGGCATGAAAGGCCGCGCGGGGCCAATACTTATAGGGTTAATCCCTGGACTTTGTTTGATCCTCGCACTGCGCGCGGCCATATTGGGTCACGGTGCCCTGTGGATCATGATTTGGGTAACAGCTTCTTTGCCGTTCCACCTCATTGATCTTTATCAGCGGATAAAAGAGGCGGGGCGGCCCGGAGACCGCCCCGATTGACCGCCTTTGGTCACTCAATCATGCGTGTCGAGATATGCAATCACGTCGGCCCGGTCCTGCGGCTTTTTCAAACCCGCAAACGCCATTTTGGTCCCGGGCATATATTTTTGCGGAGCTTCAAGATACTCATAAAGCGTTTCTTTGTTCCATACCTTACCGCTGCCTTTGTTTGCAGCTGAATAGCTGAACCCGGCAACTTGGCCTGCCGTGCGGCCGATGATGGCGTGCAACGATGGCCCGACGCGATTCTGGCCTTCTGTGACAACATGGCAGGCCATGCACTGTTTGAACACTTTTTCGCCAGCGACTTCATCGCCCTTGAGGCTCGCAAAAGTGACTGTCGCAGCAGGCGCAGCTGCATCAGCAGCCGGTGCGGCGGCCGTCGTGTCGGCTGATCCAGCAGCGTCGGGCGTCTTTTCAGCACCACCGCAGGCCGAAAGGGCGATCAGCGCCACAAACGGAAGCGTCATTTTAGCGATTGTCGTAAATTTCGTCATGATATTATCCTTCTCCCGAATTTCAAGCATCGTCGGTTTCGGTGCGCCGAAGATACAGCGCCCTCAATACGACCTAAATCCGGTGGACTTTTTACAGCGCCAAATGTCATATGCAACTTAAGAATATTTTCAGGGCAGAGGACACCGATGGCGAGCGAAAAAACAGGCCGGTGGAATTTCCATCCTAGTCGTGATCAACTGTTGGCCGAAGCCCACGCCCGCCCCTTCGTGCTGCTTGCGACGCCTATGTTGGCAGCACGCATTGCCACATTGTCTGGCCCAGAAGGCGCGGAACTTGACCGGGCCCATATGGTAAAGCTGTGCCGCAAACTTGGTCAGCCAGAACCCAGCCCGGATGCGCGCTGGGCCGCCGTTGAAGATGGCAGCTGGCAGTTGCGATGGGAACGGCATACGGAGTTTTCGACGTGGACATTTTTCCGTCAGCCAACTGACGCTGGCATTTTCGCTGTTACGGCCTTTGATGCTGCGCCGCAGGATTGGCTGGCCGCCATCCCAGGCGATGTCCTTGCGTCTGCGATCCTCGAAGTGCGGTCTCGTGACGTGGTTACCAATGCGGCAGATTATTTCGCAAAAGACATGGTCGGATCGTCAGTGATGGATTGGGCTGCATCGGTTTATTCCGATTTTCGCACTGACGGCGACGGCACGACACGTTTCCTCATCCTGACGGGCGTCAACAATCCACCGCTAGCAGGGCGATTGGCGCGCAGTCTGCTGGAGGTGGAAACTTACCGGCTAATGTCATTGCTCGCTTTCCCGCTGGCCGGGGAGGCAGGAGCGATTGTATCGCGGATCGAACAAGAAGCAGGCGCATTGGCGGCGCAATTGAAGGGGGACACTAACCCTGAAAATGATCGAAAACTGCTGGCACAGCTGGCCGGGCTAGCAGGTGAGGCAGAAGCGCTAAGCCTGCGGACCAATTTTCGCTTTGGGGCAGCAACGGCCTATCATGAAATCATTCACGACCGCTTGTCGGCCATCCGCGAAGAACAGGAAGTGGGCGTCCAGACATTTTCCGAATTCATGGAACGCCGCCTTGGCCCTGCCATGCGCACCTGTGCCAGCGTCGCTCGGCGTGAAGCAGCTGTCATCGAACGCATATCGCGCACGGGCCAAATGCTCAGCATCCGCGTGCAAGTCGCTTCAGAAGCGGCTAGCGTTGCCTTGCTGAAATCAATGGACCGGCGCGCTGGCAATCAGCTGCGCTTGCAACGCACTGTCGAAGGGCTGTCAGTTGCGGCCATCAGCTATTATTGCATTGGTCTCTTGCTTTATTTTGCCAAAGCAATCGAACATTTGATCCCGACATTTGATCCCATTTTGATCGTGGGCCTCTGCGCTCCGCTGATTGCCCTTGGGGTTTGGTCAATTCTGAAACGACTGCGCGCATCAGTTGATGAAGGGGAGTAGGCGAGGGACACGGCACCAATGGATCAGAATTTTGCCCCCGCGCTCTACGCCCTCAAGATTGCCAAAAATTGTTGCACCAAAGTAAATTTGCAGAAGTATTTTCGAATGCGATGAACCGAACGTGCCAATCGTGAAAAGCAATTGCAAAAATACGGAAACAGGCCGACAGTTTTAATCGGGAATTGAGAATGCTTGGCATCATTCTCTACAATGGCAATAAATAGAATGATTACCCTTTCAGGGTCGCACTTCAGCTCGGGCGATTTCCGAGATCAATGTTTAACTTAAACATAGGAGAGTGTGATGCCCAAACATGGCAGTTACCCGCAGGATATTGTTCCCCCCATTTCCAAATATCATGACAGTGGCCGATTTGGCCGGATGTTTGGCAAGCTGCCTGCCTTTGCCACAGACACGCCCAAAACGCGCAAATCGCTGCTTGAAATTGGTGCTCCGGGCGGGATCATGGATGCCAATGAAAATCTGGCAGCTGATCCGACACTTTTGATCACGGATGCTAATTTGTCAGCAGGCAATCAGAACAACCCGAAGTTGAGCGCTGGCATGACTTTCCTCGGTCAGTTTCTTGATCATGACCTGACGCTGGACATCACGTCGAGCCTTGAACGCCAAGTTGACCCGGAAATGATTGCGAATTTTCGCACGCCCACCCTTGGCCTCGATAATGTGTACGGCGCGGGACCAGACGGAAGCCCCCATCTTTATGATCAAGTGACAGGCCAAGGGATCAAATTTCTGGTTGAATTGCTTGCGCCAGGGGGGAAGCCAGATCTGCCGCGCAATTCACAGCTTACAGCTTTGCTCGGTGACCCGCGCAATGACGAAAATGTTATTCTGTCACAATTGCAGGTCGCGTTCCTCAAATTCCACAACGCTGTCGTCGACTATGTAAAGACGCAGATTGGCCTGACCGCGCCTGGTGAAATTTTCAAGGAAGCACAACGCATCGTACGCTGGCATTATCAGTGGATCATTCTTCACGAATTTCTGCCCAAAACATGCGGTCAGGCCGTGGTGGATGATGTCATCACCAATGGCCGCAAATTTTACAAATGGAAAAATGAGCCGTTCATTCCCGTGGAGTTTTCCGTTGCCGCCTACCGGTTCGGGCACAGCCAGGTGCGGCCGAGTTACCGCGCAAACTTTACTGGCAATCCCGGTAACACGCCATTCTTTGCGCTGATTTTCAAGGAAACCCCGTCAAGCACAACTGACCCGGATGATTTGACCGGCGGCTTTCGCGCCAAACGTCGGTTCGTTGATTGGCCAACATTTTTTGACTTCAGTGATGGCAATGTGAAGCCAAACAAGAAAATCGACACGATTCTTTCAACGGCTCTGTTTCGCTTGCCTGCCAAAGTCGTGGCCAACCCTGATCCGAAAACCAACCCCAACTCTTTGGCGCAGCGTAACCTGCTTCGGCATCTGACCTTTTCCCTGCCATCAGGTCAGCGAGTTGCAGCGGCCATGAACGCACCCGTGTTGTCACTTGCTGACCTTGCCATGCTGAAGCCGTGGGGCATGGATGATCATACTCCGCTGTGGTTCTATATTCTGCGTGAGGCCGCTGTGCAGGCCAGCGGCGAACGCTTAGGTGCTGTTGGCGGACGGATTGTGACGGAGGTCTTTGTCGGGGTGCTGGAAGGCGACCGGACATCCTATCTCTCTCAGGATCCGGAGTGGGAGCCATTTCTGCCCACGATTGATCCCGCCAAAACGACAGAAGACTTTTCAATGATTGATCTGCTGCGGTTTGCCGGCGTCGCCTGACGATTGGCAGGAAGTGCAGGCCCTTGCGCGGGGTCTGCACTTTCCCTCTCGCGCTCTGTGATATAGTGATGTAACACAGTCACCAAGATGACTGATCAGGCGCTTTTGCCCCCCACGCCCCGCCCCAGCCCGTGGGATCGCTTTATGAAGCGTGAGGCCTTGCCAGCGCCCAGTGCAGCGCAGGCTTACGGCTTGGAGGCGATGGCACTTCCCGGACTAGTTCCGCCTGCCCCTGTTCGACCGTCCCGCCGGGCCTATTGGATAAAGCGGTGCGGACAAGCAGCGCTTCTCTTGCTGATCCTGATCGTTGCGTGGCTTGCAGTAACAGCCCCACTTTCAAAATCGCTTGAACCCATCGTTCCCCCGCGCCTGACTCTGCTGTCCGCTGATGGTCAGCCTTTTGCGCAGAACGGGGCCATTGTGGACCGGCCCGTAAAGGCCGCCGAACTGCCTGACCATGTCAAACAGGCGTTTATCGCGATTGAGGACCGCCGGTTTTACAGCCACATCGGGGTGGACCCTCGTTCCATCGCGCGGGCCTTCTGGAACAACCTGACGGGCGGTGGCACGCAAGGCGGCAGCACACTCACTCAGCAGCTTGCCAAATTCACGTTCCTGACGGCGGATCGCACCTATTCGCGCAAGGCCCGCGAAATGCTGATCGCGTTCTGGCTGGAGGCGTGGCTGACCAAGGATGAAATCCTGGAGCGCTATCTTTCCAACGCGTATTTCGGCGAAAATCTTTACGGCATCCGCGCAGCATCCCTTCATTATTTCTACCGTCAGCCAGAACGATTGACGCTGGCGCAGGCCGCAACGCTCGCTGGCCTTGTTCAAGCCCCGTCGCGATTGGCACCAACGCGTAATCCCAAGGCAGCGGCCAAACGTGCGCGGATGGTATTGAACGCGATGGCTGACGTCGGTTTTATTACGGCTGCCAAGGCCAATGCAACCGGTGCTGCCGCAACGGACGTTCGCATTCGCGGGGTTCTGCCCACGGGCACTTATTTCGCAGACTGGGCGATGCCACAAGCGCGCGTGGGGGTTGATCAGGGCTACGGCGAACAAAAGGTCGTCACCACACTTGACGCTCGGTTGCAACGCGCGGCGCGTGATGTGATTGCGCGCGCGCCGCTCGGCACAGCTCAAGTCGCCTTGGTTGCGATGCGACCTAACGGAGAAGTGGTGGCGATGGTTGGCGGCAGAAACTATCAGGCGTCTGCTTTCAATCGCGCGACCCAAGGCGCGCGCCAATCAGGGTCTACGTTCAAGCTTTTTGTCTACCTCGCCGCTCTCCGGTCAGGGATGACCCCTGATAGCCTCGTGGACGATACGCCCATCACTACGGGACCATATCAGCCAAAAAATGCGTCCAATCGCTACCGCGGCCAAATTACCCTGAGAGAGGCCTTCGCCCAATCCAGTAATGTCGCGACGGTGCGACTGTATCAAAAGCTTGGCCATGCGGCTGTCGTGCGGGCGGCGCGGGACCTGGGGGTGCGCAGCCCAATTGCGCAAGACCCGAGCGTAGCGCTTGGATCGTCGGGGATGTCGCTGATTGAACTGACCAGCGCCTATGCAGCTGTGGCGGCTAACCGCTGGCCAGTGAAGCCAGTGCCGCTGGCTGCGGAGGAAGAAGGCTTTATCGCCAGTCTCCTGTCATCACGCAGCAGCTTTTCAGGCAATGAACATGCCATGCTGCTTGATTTGATGGGGGCCGTTGTCACCCAGGGCACAGGGCGCGCTGCTGCCCTGCGGATCAAAACTTACGGTAAAACCGGCACCAGCCAGGTGGGCCGCGACGCGCTGTTCGTAGGTTTTGCCGGGGACCTTGTCGTTGGCGTGTGGATCGGCAACGATGATAACAGCCCGTTAAAAGGAATGACGGGCGGCGGATTGCCAGCACGCATCTGGCGTGACTTCATGGGCCGGGCCGTAAAAGGAGCAGCGCCTGTTGCACTGCCGAAGCCCACCAGACGGCCTGATCCTGAAGGGCCAATTGAACCGCTTGATCTGCCCGAAATTCCAATCGACGTTGGCAGCCCCAAAATCGACATTGAAAATGGCGACACTGTGCGCGTGCAGACCGATATTGGCGGCTTTCCCTTAGATGTGCGTTTGGGCCGCGATGGGCTGAGTGTTGATAGGGGAGAGAAAGCGCCACCGAAGTGACTTGCGCTGCTCTGGCATAGGCCTTAGCATAGGCTAACGAGGTTGAATTGATGAACATGGAACGAAAAGCCGCGATTTTTCGCAATGGTCGCAACCAAGCAGTGCGTATTCCGAAGGAGTTTGAGCTTCCGGGAAAAGAGGCAATCATTCGCAAGGAAGGATCGCGTCTGGTGATTGAGGCAATTGGCCGGAAGCCTAATCTGCTGGAAGTGCTCGCGCTAATGAAGCCCTCAATTGAACCATTTCCTGAGATTGGTGATCCGTTGCCTGAACCCGTCACACTCTGACGCGCGAATAATTTGTGAGATACCTGCTCGACACCAATATCATTTCTGCTCTCGAAAAGGCACCAGATGGCCCGCTTCTGTCCCGCATCACGGTGGCAGGAATCGATAATATTGTGACCAGCATCATCGTTGCAGGCGAAATGCGCTTTGGTATTATGAAAGCGCAAACCGAAGAACAGCGGAAGGGATTGGAGACCCTCATCGGAACAATTTCAGTTCTTCCGTTAGAAGCACCAGTTGAACGCGAATATGGTCGCATTCGCGCTGACCTGGAACGGCTTGGCACTCCAATCGGCGGAAATGACCTTTGGATCGCGGCTCATGCGTTTGCCCTTGACCTTACTCTTGTCACCGATAACGTATCAGAATTCAGCCGGGTTGCAGGCTTGCGCGTGGAAAATTGGTTGCGCACATGAACCCTCTGTCAATCACACGCTCCATCACAGGCCAGCAGTGGCGCTGGCGCGGGGCCGCTGCGGACGGGCTCAGCAGTGACGATCTTGTCACTCAACTCCTCCTCTCACGCGGTTGCCCGGCGAATGCGCTGGAGGCTTACCGTGCGCCAACCATCCGCGCGTTCATGCCTGACCCGTCAATCTTTCGCGATATGGACCGCGCAGCGCAGCGACTGGCAGATGCCGTTGTTGCGCAGGAAAAGGTGACGATATTCGGCGATTATGATGTGGACGGGGCGACGTCTGCTGCACTTCTCATCCGCCTGCTGCGCGATCTTGGGCTAAACGCGGGGGCCTATATCCCTGATCGGCTGATGGAAGGATATGGCCCCTCCGGCGCGGCACTGGTCCAATTGGCGCAGGCCGGGTCAACGCTGATCGTAACAGTTGATTGCGGCGCGCAGGCCTACGAAGCACTTTCCATGGCAAAGGCCGCTGGCGTTGATGTTGTCGTGGTCGATCACCACCAGTGCGCCACGCAACTGCCCGATGCCTTTGCGCTGGTGAACCCCAATCGGCTGGATGAAGGCGAAGGGGCAGCGCACGGCCATTTGGCCGCTGTCGGCGTTGCATGGTTGCTTGGCGCAGCGCTCATCCGGCTGCTGCGGGCACAGGGCTATTTTGAGGACCGCCCAGAACCGAAGCTACTTGATTTGCTGGATATTGTCGCCCTTGGCACGGTGGCTGATGTAGCTCAGTTGCGCGGCCTTAACCGGGCGTTCGTGGCTCAAGGTCTCAAGGTGATGGCAAGTCGCCACAATGTTGGGCTAGATGCTCTCATTACAGCATCGCGCCTCAACCGCGCGCCGCTTTGTGCTGATCTCGGCTTTGCGCTGGGCCCGCGGATCAATGCAGGCGGGCGCGTGGGCAAATCTGATTTGGGCGTGCGGCTGCTAACAACGCAAGATGCGGATGAAGCGCGCGATATCGCCGCTGAACTTGATGCGCTTAACCAGGAACGCCGCACCATCGAAGGCGGCGTGCAGGCCGAAGCAGAACTCGCCGCCATTGGCCAGGGTAACCGCGCCGTTGCGCTTGTTTCTGGCCTTGGCTGGCACCCCGGCGTGATTGGCATTGTTGCGGGCCGACTGAAGGAAAAGCTGAAACGCCCGGCCATTGTGATTGCGGTGGATGCAGACGGTGTCGGCAAAGGATCTGGACGGTCGATTTACGGAGTTGACCTGGGTGCTGCAGTTCTGGCGGCAAAGGATGAAGGCTTGCTGGTCGCGGGCGGGGGACACGCCATGGCAGCGGGGTTGACCGTTGCCGTTGACAAGATTGATGCTTTGTCGGAATTTCTCGATGCGCGCCTTTCAGCAGATGTCGCCAAAGCAAGCGAAGATCGCAGCTTACAACTTGATGCCATTGTCGCAACGGGAGGCGTGACATCGGCGTTGGTTGAGGCTTTGGAAGCCGGAGGGCCCTACGGCATGGGCTGGCCTGCCCCGCGCATTGCAGCAGGGCCAATGCGCGTGGTGAAGGCCGATATTGTCGGCAAAGATCATGTTCGTGCAATCATGGCAGGCGATGATGGCCGCAGCTTGAAATGCGTGGCATTCCGGCAAGGAGAGACAGAGCTTGGCCAAGCGATCCTTCATGCACCCAGAGACCGCAGACTATGGGTTGCTGGTCGCGCCAAAATTGACGATTGGGGAAGCAGGCCCGCAGCTGAGCTGCATATTGATGATGCGGCCTGGGTCGATTGAGAAACTATGGTAGAAGAGCCAGCAAGCCTTGACCTCAGCCCTCCGAAGCCGTAACGGCCCATCCACGCCAAGCGATTGGCCCCTTCGTCTAGCGGTTAGGACGCGGCCCTTTCACGGCTGAAACACGGGTTCGATTCCCGTAGGGGTCACCAGAACAGCTTCCGGAGACATCCAAGAACGTCCGGAAAGTAGCTGTGTTCCTAGACTTTTTGATGTTATAGTGTCCACCGGAATTTGGTGAGATGCGGGTACTGCCAATCAATTTGGGGGTATCGTTGAGGGTATCTCGCCACAGCTAAGAAAGTGGTACCCCCATGGGACTGACAGCAGGTGCGATCAAAGCGGCGAAGCGCAGAGCAAAGCAGCATAAATTGGCCGATTAGAATGGTTTGTATCTGCTCGTGAAACCTAATGGTTGCCGACGAATGGCTGACGAAGACCGAAAAAAAAGTCTTTCTGCCGTTACGCATAAGAGAAATAGGTGGTTGCTAGCTTTTGCCTTTGAAAAGCTCGGGGCTCGGCCAATCGCCGAAATCACGCCGCATGAATTGCTGGGGGTCTTGCGGAAATTTGACGGGCGTGGCCGCCACGAGTCCGCCAAGCGCATTCGCGCAATTTGCAGTCAGGTATTCCGCTACGGGATTGCGACGGCGCGCGCCGAACGCGATGTCGCCGCTGATTTGCGCGGTTGGCTTCGTTTGGGCCGATGTCGCCAAGATTATCGCAATTTCAAAACCCCAGCGTTTCATCCTCGAGAGCGCCAGAAGCGAAGATATTGGTGAGGGGTTGACCGCCTCCCTCAGTATCGCCGGCGAGGTCAATGGGTCGTGCTCGTTTGCGACCCGCTTTGGAAAATCCTACCGCATAAAAATCTAGTGCCTGCCCAACTGGTGAGAGGTTTTGCCTTCCAAGCGGCACGGCGGTTGCAGCACCAAAACAGATTGGGAAATGGCAGCCATCTTGGGTCTGAAAGAAGATGCAGTCACCAGATATATGAATGCAGCGTGCGAGTGATCCTGCAGTAACCGGGCCAACAGAACATTGACAATACCGTCCGCAATCTCGGTGTCGATATCGATGATGCAATTGCTCCGGCGAAACGCACTGAAATTTGATCGCGCAGAGCGCTCAGTATCGCTCCAGCTCGACCATAATCTTGTTATAACCGCGCACGAAGCAAGCTGGAACAATCTCGGGCGCTTCGATTACATTGACCCGCAAACGGCGTTTTTGAATCACGGAGATAAGCGCGATGAGCTGCATTTCTGCGACGCGTGCGCCGACGCAGCGGTGGATGCCGTAGCCGAAGGAAAGATGACGCCTAGCATTCTCGCGCTCGACGCAGATATTGCCGCCAATATTGGACCAATGGTTGAGCTTGTCGCGCTCTTCCCAAGGAAAATCGAACATTATCGCGAGCATCTGGGTGGTGAGTTCCATTGACACGGAACTGACCCAGTCAAGCGGTGTGCCGGCGGGCAGTGTGTCGAACAGTGCACTCGTCCGCGCGACCACATCGGCCCGCATCCGCTCTACCTTAGATGGGCCAAAAGCGGGGGCTACCGTTCGGCGTTGTTCGCTGTGTTTGGGCGGGTCCATCGCAATGAACATTGGCAAATCCATGTCATGATCGCGCATATTGGCGGTATCATTTTGCTCAACCGTGATGCCGCCGTATTCCCCGCTTGATGAAAATGTTTTGGTTAGCGCTTCGATATGCTGAATTGGCTTTTATTGCATGACCGACCAATGCGGGCCGAATTTTGACGTCTCGTTGCGGTGGATCGGGCTGCGTTCGCGGAGCGTGCGCATCGGCTCCTGCCAGCGATCTTCAGCCCAGAGGTCGGCACGGGTAAAGTCGAGCGGATCGGCCTGCGTCTCCTTCAAGTCGCCTGTGATCATGGTTGCCATCTGCCCCTCCCCCTCTAGCCTGTGACTTGCTTTGCCCAGATTTCTTGCTCTTCGTAAAACGTGATTTCGTGCGCGCTCGGCAATTCGACGCAGATCGCCACATTCTTGTGGTGCGGTGTGCGCGCGATCGGGTCACAATCCTCTGTCATCGTGATCATGTTGAGCCGCGGGCCGATGGTCACCTTGCCCTGCGGCGTATCATAGATTTGACCGTATCCATGCGGAATGGAGGCTTGCCCCAAGCGCAGCCGCGGGTCCGCATCAACACGCACCACAAGCCGCCCGGTCCGCGTCACCACCGCCATCCAGCCGCCAGCAACGCCGTTTGCGGCAGCCAAGTCATCTGGATGCATGTGCAGCGCGCCTGCCCGATCATTCTTGCGCCAGCGCGGATCGCGGATCGCCTGATTGGCGTTGTAGTGCCGTCGTTGCCCAGCGATTAGTATGATCGGATAGTCCGGGTCAGGAGCGGCGTCGGCAACATCCAGCCGCGCCAGCCAGTCGATCATTTCCGGGATGGCAAGATGCACTTTGCTGTCCTTGGTTTTGATCAGCCGCCATAAATCCTCATGGCTTTCATGCGTGAAAACTACGCCTGAACGCTTGCTGACCATCGCGTCAAACAGGGCCTCGCCAAGTGCAGCATCTTCTCCCTCAAACCCTGCGCCGATAACCGCGTCGCGGCTAACACTTGCGCAGTGATGAGCTGCGGGCCACCAGACGGCGGTAGCGGCGGCACCTTCACCTAAAGTCTTGCCCAACGTTTCATAAAGGACGGCGGGCGCGAGGACGCGATTGCCCGGACCCTCCTTCTGCCAATCGGCAAACGCGGCGGCAAAGGCGGTGCGGTCTTTCGCGGCGATATCGCGCAACATGTCGAGCCGCTCCTGCGGCGGCATCAGCCCCATAGCGCGAAGGATACGCACATAAATTTCAGGCTCTGGCAGTGTTCCCGGAAGCGGGTCGAACAGCGGCTCGCGTAACTGGAAAACATTATGCGGAATTTCGAAGGTGAACAGTGTATTTTCCCAGCGCTCAAACTGGTTGCAGGCGGGAAGTACATAGTCCGCCAACCGCGCCGTCTCGGTCATCGCGACTTCGATTACTACGAGCAGTTCAAGGCTCGACAACGCCTTTTCGACAGCCTTGGTGTCCGTCACGGTATTGGCCGGATTGCCCGAGTCCACGAACATCGCGCGGACGCGTTCGGGGTGATCGTTCAGGATCGCTCTCGGAATATCATTGGGCGGGGAGAGTCCGGCAATGCGTTCCTGACCCGTCGCCAGATCAACCGCGCCGGGACGTGAATTTCCCCACATCGGCGCGAGCCATGTGTGCACGCCGTTGCAACCAGAACGCAGAAAGTTGCCGGTGATCAGATAGAGCAGCTTTTCTAGCCAGGCGTTGAGCGTGGAATTGCGCGCCTGTTGCAAGCCAACATCAACGCGCACGGTCATGGAGCGGGCCGCTATGATCATCTCAACTGCGGCTTCAGCCTGATCGCAGCTGATGTCCGCCGCCGCCAGCCACGCATCGACCGGAACCTGTTCAAGCGCTGTGCGCACCTCGTCCCAGCCGTTGGTGTGCTGCGCGAGGAAGATGTCGTCTTGCCCATCCCTTGCGACAATCATGGCTAGCAGCGCACCGAGCAAAAACGCATCGGTGCCGGGGCGAAGCGCCAGATGGAGATCAGCCAGATCGGCAACTTCAGTGCGTCTTGGGTCAATGACGATCATCTGCCGCGCAGGGTCCCTGCCAATCGCCGACATCGCATCGCGGGCACGAACGATGCCGTTCGCCATCCAGGGGTTGCAGCCCATCACGACTGTCAGTTCGGCATTGTGCACATCTTCGGCGGTATGGATATTCTGTGCGCCGAACATCCGCCCGTTGACCCAAAAATCGCCAGTCTTTTCCTGCGATAGGGCGCTGAAATTGGGGCCATTGCCCATTACGCCCCGCAACGATTGAGCGAACACGCCGCCCATCACGCTGCCCTGTCCGCCGCCGCCATAATAGCCAAAGCTTTGATCGCCGCTTTCGTGGCGCAGGACTTTTAGCTTCGCCGCGAGTTCGGCAATCGCAACGTCCCAGCTGATTTCATCAAACCCGCCTTTCGCATTGCGGCGGAGCGGGCTGGTCAACCGCAGCGCGCGATCATTAGCGTAATAGGGCAGCCGCCCCGCTTTCTGACAGATATAGCCAAGCGATTTGGGATAATCCTTGTCACCCCGCACACGCTTCATCAGCCCGTCTTCAATTTCGACCTCGATCCCGCAGTTTACATAGCAGAGGATGCAGGCCGATTTGCGGGTCTGGATACCGGGCATACTAGGTTGCTCCTGATCTGGCCGTTACGAATTTCGTATTATACGCAATGTGTATGATAGGAATCATTCAAATTCAAGACGCTTCTCTTTCCTTGTGGAGGGCTTCGAGTTCAAGGATTGATTTACGCGCCATAGCCAGAACCTGGTCTGCGCGCACATCATCCCGTAGCACACGTGAGACCATCATCGCGCCGATCATCATCGACCAAGCGGATACCGCAAATTGATCGCTGTGGTCGCTGTTGCCAAGCGCCTCGGCCATCGTATCAAAGGATCGGTTGAGCTGCTCTGCCATGATCGCGCGCACCTCAGGGCCTGCGCGGCTGACCTCTCCCACAAGCGACGGGATCGCGCAGCCCGTGCCCGGATGATCGCGGTGTGCAGGGCTCAGATAGGAGTTGACGATGGATTTGACGGTTACAGTGCCACGCGCGCTACTATGCGCCGCAGAGGCACGCTCACCATCGGCCACCGCCTGTTCCAGCGCAGCGGCAACCAGCGCATCGCGCGATGCGAAATGCCCATAAAACCCGCCGTGGGTCAGATTGACCGATTTCATCAACGCTCCCACGCTGATCCCCTCGATCCCGGCCTCGCGGATCTGCGTGGCGGCGGCGGCCAATATCCGCTCCCGGCTCTGGGCCTTTTCCGCTTTGCTATGTCCCAACTTGTCCTCCTGAAAACTACGCTTTGACAATTAACATGACATCTATCATCCTGAATGGGATTTGGAAATGATAAAGGAGAGCAGCGTGGGCCATACACTGGCGAAAGAGGTCTGCCTTGTCGTAGGGGCAGGTGACGGCGTCGGCGGTGCGATTGCGCGTACCTTTGCTGCAGAGGGCATGACGGTGTGCATGACCCGGCGTGCGCGCAACCTCGAAACGCTCGAAGCCCTTGCAACTGACATCCGCAGCAACGGCGGCGACGCGCATGCCTACGGCGTTGATGCGCGTTCTGAAAAGGACATGATTGACCTGTTCGCTGCAATCGAACGCGATATCGGGCCGATTAGCGTGATGGTGTTCAATATCGGTGCTAATGTGCAATTTGGTATTCGGGAAACAACGGCGCGAGTGTTTACAAAAGTTTGGGAAATGGCATGCTTCGCCGGATTTCTGGCTGGGCGTGAGGCAGCGACGGTCATGGTGCCCCGCCAGCGCGGGACCGTTATCTTCACTGGGGCCACCGCCAGCTTTCGCGGCCGCGAAAATCTGGCTGCTTTTGCTGCTGCAAAAAATGGGCTGCGCGCAGTCGCGCAATCAATGGCCCGTGAGTTGGGACCGCTGGGCCTTCACGTGGCGCATGTCATTTGTGACGGCGCGATAGACGGTACCTTCACGCGTTCGCGGTCCGAGGATATCACTCAGAAGCTAGCGGATGATCTGATCCTCAAGCCCGAAGAGATTGCACGCAACTATGTCATGTTGCACCGGCAAGGACGCTCCGCCTGGACGCATGAGCTCGATCTGCGCCCCTGGCGCGAAAAATGGTAGGGAGAATGGGCATGGGAAAATCAGTCGTCGAATTCGTCTTCGATTTCGCCAGTCCAAACGCTTATCTGGTGTATAAAATCTTGCCTGAAATCGCGCAACGGCACGGCGCAAACGTCAAGCTCATCCCTTGCCTTCTGGGCGGGATATTCAAGTTGACCGGCAATCAGGCACCCTTTGCGGCGTTCGCAGGCGTGAAAGGAAAGCTGGATTATGACCGCTTGGAAATGACGCGCTTCATCTCGCGGCATGGTTTGGACGCATTTCGGATGAACCCACATTTCCCCCTCAATACGCTTATCCTGATGCGGTCCATGGTGGCAGCGCAACATCTCGGGGTTGAAGCGCCCTATGTCGATGCGGTGCTTGGCGGCATGTGGGAAGATGGCGAGAAGATGGATGATCCGGACGTGCTGATCGCCAGGCTGAATCGGGCCGGCCTTGATGGACAGGAACTGTTCGTAACAGCGAACACTCCAGACGTGAAAGCAGAGCTTGTTGCCAATACTGAGGCCGCTGTTGCGCGCGGCGTATTTGGCATTCCGGCCTTTTTCGTGGGGGACGAAATGTTCTTCGGCAAAGAGCGTCTTGGGCAGATTGACGCGTTTCTGGCCAGTCAATCGAAATAGAACTGATTTCTCAATGAGCATTGCTATGTCCGACTCCCCAGAAGGTCAGGTGACCACCGAACGGCACGATCATGTGCTCAAGATCGTCATCAACAACTCTGCGAAGAAGAATGCCTTCAGCCCGGATATGATGCTTCAACTTTCCGATGCGCTGACGTTGCTGGAGAATGATGACGACCTGCGGGTTGGCGTGCTGTATGCCAACGGCAGCGCGTTCACTGCGGGGCTAGACATGCCCAAATTCTTCGGCCCTACCGCAACGGTAAAGCCAAACCCGCCGGGCAACATCGACCCCTTTGGTCTCGACAATCAATGCACCAAGCCGATTGTGACGGCGGTACAGGGTATTTGCTTCACCATCGGTATTGAACTGATGCTGGCAGGCGACATTGTTGTGGCCGCAGACGATGCGCGGTTCTGCCAGATGGAGGCCAAGCGCGGAATTGCCCCGCTGGGCGGCGCGCATTTTCGCTACACGGCGCGGGCAGGCTGGGGCAATGCGATGTACCATCTGCTGCTCTGCGATGAATTTGGCGCAGCCGAAGCTTACCGCATTGGCCTCGTTCAGGAAGTCGTGGCTCCCGGCCAGCAAGTGGACCGCGCAATGGAACTTGCCCGCATCATCGCGGCCAACGCCCCGCTTGGCATTCGTGTGACCAAGACCGCAGGCCGCAAATTCATCGAGGCAGGCGAGCGAGCGGCCATCGATGCTATCCCCGGGATCAAAGACAAGGTCATGAACAGCGCCGACGCCGCCGAGGGCATCCTGTCATTTGTCGAGCGCCGCGCGGCAGTCTTTCAAGGTCGGTGAGTGAAATGGCGAGTGGCACCTTGCCTCTGCAAAGCGCACGGGGGAGATTGCGATTGAGCACGGCGAAGATGCGGCACTTCGATTGTCGCGAGCAGAGTTTTCTGAAGCCCGGCCCGAAGCTAGAGCGGCGTTGATTTTGCGCGCGCTTTCAGTTTGACAGAATTGCGTCCAAGATAATGCCAGACGAACAGGGCGGGCAGGGTAAGGCCGATGCCCCAATGGATGATGCTCGTCCAATCACGCAGCCATTCGATCCCAAGATAATAAAGCAAATACCCTGAAAGAATTAGCACGCCCATCACCGCCGTCAGCGCAACGCCGGCGACACGCTGACTTTTGTCCTTCCAGCCTTTGGGGATGTGGACAACCATCAGGCCGCCAAAGCCTAGCAGTGCGGGTATCAGCACAAGGCCGTGAATGCGCAGGAACCAGGGTTCAAGCGGGTTGGTCTCGACACCAAATTCGCCTTGCACCTGCCCGTAATAATGCAGCAACAGCCAGCCCGCACCGGTGAGCCACAGGATTGTGCCGCTTACCGTCAGCAGCCAGATTTGCCAGCGGGCGAGCTTGGCGGAGCGGGTGTTGGGCATCAGGCAGCTTCGCTGAGTTCAGCTCGGATGATATAGCCGCCGTGGTCGGCCAGCAACCGGTCAGCAAGGGCCGGATCAACCATCGCTACCTTAGTCATCGCGTCAGCAATGACGCAGGTATTGGCGATCACCGTGACGGTATGATCGATTGGGATTGGTTGATTGTTGCGCCCGATATGCGGCGTCGTGACTTGGCCGTGCATCATCCGCCGCGCGCGCGTGTTTTCCGAACTGGCAACGGCACAGTTTTCAACTTCGAAAGCAGTGCCGTATCCACCACGTGTCATTCGCACTGCAATTGGCATTGCCGCGTCGCCAAAGATGCGAAGGTCGCCGCCCGCATTTACGATGCCGGCCTTTACGCTAGCGGATTTTAAGGCTTCGACTGCGCGATCAACAGCATAGCCTTTGGCAATCCCTCCCAAGTCAATCAGAGCGCGACGGTGGAGCCTTACGTGGCAATCATCGACAATTTCGATGTCATCCGCATCGCCGCTAAAACGACCCAAATGCCCGGCATCCATGCGCGGAAGAAAATGGGTGCGGATAAGCTGGCGGCCAATGGCAATGTTGAACAGACCATTCGTGGCCTCACGCAACTTGGCAGCAATGCGTAACACCGCAACTGTATCATGGTCTATGGTGACAATTTCGCCGGTATCTGCCCTGTGTAACTTTCCAAGATCGCTGGTGGCTTCGTGGAATGACATCAGCCGGTGGATGCGGGCGATTTCGGCAAAGCCAAACTTAATCGCCGCTTCGTCGCCGTCTGACACGCCAATTTCCACGATGGTTCCAAGCAAAGGACGCGCGCGGCGGACAAGAGCATCGGACGCCGACACCTTTAGACGTTGAGCGCCAGTGCATGGGTCGCAAGCAACCGGCGAACGCCTTCTGTAATGTGAACGCACGAAAGCGTCGCGCCGGAGATATTCTTAATCTGTTTGTCAATTTGCAGCGGCTGGCCGCTACGTCTGCCTGAAAACTGCGCCCGCCATTTGGGCAGTCGTATTTGGTCTCCGTATGACTCGCGGTAATCCATAACTTCGACGCCGTGCACTGCGCCGCTTGCGTCAAGCGCCAGTGCATAAGTGATAAATTCGTGCTTGCCGTAGACCTTGTCGATAAACAAAGTCCCAATTTTGCCACCCGCTCCGTAAGCGTCAAATACGGTGATGGTTGCGGCGTTGACGCGAGTGGCAGCTGCCTTGGTAATGCTCGCGATCTGTGCCTTGTTCAATGTGATCGACCGATCAATGAAACGCGTTGCGCCGGGGAACAACGCCCGTTTCACAGCATCGCCGGTAAAATAAACGGTGGCATGGGCCGCGCCACCCGCGAACATCAAACCAGCGGCGGGCACTGCCTTCAGAAAATTTCTGCGATCCACGGTCTAGAGCTCCAAACCAAAGATTAAGCCAGCATGGACTTTTTCATGCTCATCAACATTGCGGCCGTTCTGGTTGATCGCGAACTTGCCGCCCCCAGAAATCTGCCACAGCACGCCTGCAGTCGCCCACCATTTCTTATTGGCATAATGCACTGTCGGACCGAGATAATTGCCATTCTGATACTGGCTGCCAAATTTAAACGGAAATTTCGAGGGGCTAAGATTGGGGTCATACTCCTTCGCCACAGTATCATAGGGGCTGAGATAGTCCGACTGATGCCGAAACTCACCGCCGACGTATAGATTTGGTGCTATCCGGTATGAGGCACCTGCGGAAAGATCGAGCGCAATTTCCTTTTCGATAATGCCGGGTGACAGGCGATGCTCCCATTCAATTTTCGGTGAGAACGCCAAAATCAACTGATCGTTGAACAGGTTTTTCTGAAAATGCAGGGTGAGATCGACTTCATCCTGGTTGATCTTAGAGCCGTCGATCCGGTATTTGAACCGGTGGTCCCATTCGACGCTCACGGCGAAGCCAATCGGATCTTTATAGGGGCTCAGGATGTTATATTTGACGCCAAGGTCAATGCCACCAAATTGGGTCTTCTTAAAGCGCCCGCCTGCACCACCTTGCGTATCGAACAGCGGCTGCAAGTCCGGGTTGGTCGTTGAATAATTGTGATCGTAGATCACCAGTTCGGCGTAGCCTGTCAGCCGGTCGGTGAAGCCATGCTCCACCTCCAATTTAACTTCGTTGAACACATAGTCCGATTGCGCCTTGCCGCGCCTTGAAATCAATGCTGTTTTGACCTCAGTCTCGCCCTTGGGCAGTGTTTCCGCTCCCTTGGTATAAATCCACAGGCTTTCGTCAGCATGGGCAACAGAGGGAAGCGCTATGACGCTGAGGGTGGCCCAAAGGGCTAAGTTTCGAATCGTCATGATTTCCCTTTTTACTCAACTGCGACATTCATGCCGCACTTGCGAATGAGTTGCAACAGCATAATCAAATAAACGCGGCATTCGAACTGTTGGCGGTCATTCGCCTCCAAAGCAGATAGGGCTAGAAAGCCATAACGTAGGGCCAACGGCATGGAATGAATCCTGCTTTGGTGTCCTTATTTCAATCAGAAATCCACCGACAACGATGTTTTGAACGTTCGGGGTGCCCCTTGCAGCAAGGCCGCGTTGAAGACGTCAAATGCTGACGCCCAGTAGCGATTGTTTGCGATATTATCGACTGTGAAGCGAAGCGTTACGGGCTTGTCAGCGGCAAGGAAAACATAGCGCGCCCCGATGTCGAAGCGGGTCCAGCTCTCAATTTTCAGCGTGTTCGAGGTGTTGACT
Organism: Sphingomonadales bacterium; assembly: GCA_031430995.1. Taxonomy (GTDB): domain Bacteria; phylum Pseudomonadota; class Alphaproteobacteria; order Sphingomonadales; family Sphingomonadaceae; genus Aquisediminimonas. Next base: position 31,224 of record JANPCO010000056.1, read on the forward strand.
GGTTGGCTGCCTGTGTGAACGGCGCGGCCCGTCAACGTAAGGCCAGCAGCAAACGGCACATCCCATTCGACATTTGTATTTGCGGTAAATCCAGGAACGCCGGCGGCTTTCTTTCCGTTGTTTGCGGCGCCTGCGGTTTTGCGGAGTTTGGCATCAATGAGTGACAGGCCCCCAATAAGGCGCAGGCCAGACGTCACTTCACCCGCAACAGTGTATTAAAATCCGCGGTTGCGTTGTTCTCCGAACAATCCAAAAATCTGCCTGCCGCCAGGTGCTGGAATGGCGAAGGCGGTGGGTTGACTGATCTGAAAGTAAGACAAGACAGCATCGAAGCCGCTGACATTCACTTTCCCGCCCACTTCATATTGGACCGATTTCGTGGGAGCCAGAACCTGCCCCGCCGATGCCCCTGTATCGTCAATCAGGACTGCCTTAACCCCTGAAGTCCCGATATCGATTCCAAGCCACATCAGCGCACCGCCATTCAGAGGGCGAAGCTGGATTCGATCAGGTCAGTCGAATTGCCGCCCACCCAAAGTTTATGGGGGCCAGTTTCAATCTCCCAGCCGTGCGTTGCTGGATTGCGCCAAGCAAGCTGGCCGAGTGGCACGATCATGTTGACGATTTCAGTCGCGCCTGCCGCAACCGAAACGCGCTGAAACGCCTTGAGCAGTTTGACTGGCCGATCAGCCACGACACCAGGAAAGCCGATATAGCATTGGACAACCTCATCAGCGGCAATGCCGCTATCATTGCGGACCGCAACGCTGATCTCAACCGAGTCCGTTGCCACGCGCACTTTTAGCGCACGGTACGTAAAGTCCGCATACGACAGGCCGTGACCGAATAGGAAGCGCGGGCTGAGTGCCTTTTTATCCATCAGCGCATAGCCGTGATAATAGCCATATTCGATTTCAGTCGCTGTTTTGTCGAAGAATGGATAATCGCTCTCGTCCCGCGCAACTGTGAAGGGCAGCTTGCCTGATGGCGAAACGTCTCCGAACAGCAGATTGGCCAGAGCGGTGCCGCCCTCCATCCCAGCATAGAACGTCTGAATGATCGCGCCGACCTTGTCATGCCAGCCTTCGACGGTGATTGCCGATCCAGACACAATCACAACCACCACTGGCTTGCCAGTGGAAGCTGCGGCTTCTATCAAGGCGATCTGGTCTGGGCGGAGCGCCAGGCTGTCACGATCACCACCGATGGCAATTGGGCGGTCAGGCCGCTCAACACGCGCTGCTTTAACCTCGTCTGGAATACTGGCCGTATCGGCCTGCCCAAGCGCGATATCGCCAGGGATATATTCGCCTTCATCTTCTGCAGTATTGCCGACGACGACAATGATTGCATCCGCCGCTGACGCCGCTGCCTTCGCAGCATCAACATCATCCTCATCGCCGGTCACGATCGCATCGCTGCCAAGCCGCCGTGTCAAGCCTTCAAGCGCTGTGACCACATAAGGCGGGCGCACTCGGCTCGATCCATTGTCGCCTGTGTTTTGAAGTGTGGCGAGTTTCCCTAGGACGGCTAGCGTCTTGATCGCGCCGTCATCAAGCGGAAGCACGGCGTTGTTGGTCAACAGCACGGCCGATTTCTCTGCTGCCTCAAGCGCCACTGCGATATGATCGGGCGATGCCACGAGTGCGATCGGATATTCAGGCAGCGGGTCTTCCGCCGCCGCAAAGCGGTAAAGCGTCGTCAGGATCCGGCGGCAGGCGGTGTCAATCACTTGCGGTTCTACGTGACCGTCCTCAACTGCTTTTTCAAGCTTCTGGCCGAACACCAGCGGCTCGGGATTCTCAATATCGAGCCCGGCCGATGCACCATAAGGTTTGTAGACGCCCATCACCCAGTCTGAATGGACGAAGCCTTCAAACCCCCATTCGCCGCGCAAGATGTCCGTAAGCAACTCGCGGTGCTGGCCGCAATATTCACCGTTCATCTTATTATAGGCGCTCATCACGCTTGCGACGCCAGCATCCAGCGCGAAGCGGAAGTGCGGCAGATAAACTTCGTGCAGCGTGCGCTCGTCAATCTGCACGTCGACAGTGAAGCGGGCATTCTCCATTGAGTTCAGTGCAAAATGCTTGACCGTTGCAATCACATTATGGGTCTGGATGCCAGTGCCAAACGCGGCGCCCATGACGCCGAGGTGGAACTGATCCTCGCCGTAGGTTTCTTGCGCGCGGCCCCAGGCGGGGTGGCGAAGCAAGTTGAAGCAGACCGCACCTGACAAATTGCAGCCCTGCGCGCGTGCTTCAACGCTGACTATCTGCCCAATGCGGTGCTCAAGATCGGGATCGAAACTCGCTCCGCGCGCCATTGAGCAGGGAAAGCAAGTTGAATTGCCACGGGCCACGCCGCGTGGGCCATCAGTAAACCAGAGTGCGGGCACACTTAGCCGCTCAATCCCGCCGCCTGCGCGGTAAGGTCGTGCGCCCCACAGGCCTCCGTCTTCGGCATATTGCTTGAAAAAGCCTTTGCCTGACATCATGCCGATCTTTTCGGACAAAGTCGCTTCAGCAAGAACAGCGTCAACCGTTGTTGCGATTGCGGCAGGGGTCATACCGGTTTGGGGGGCAAAGCTGGTCATCTGATCTTGGTCTTTCTGTTACTTCTGGTCGGCTGGATGGCGCGCATCGCTACACACAGTTTAGCGACGCTCAGATGGCCACTCAACTGGTTCCTGCCTTTTGTTGGCAAGGCACTCATGGCTGGGGGCTACCTGTGCAAGGGTCTTGTTTGGCAACGGGTCGCGCGCTTCCAACTGTGCGTTCCTGGCCTATGTCAATCCTCACCATTGAGCATGTCCAGTTCTAATGTATTCAACCACAGGGGCTCAGCGGCTTTTAATGCAATGGTAACGGGCGTGACGTTCGACCTGAATTGAACTTTTACAGTCCTGGCGGATTTTGCCGTAAAGCATCCGCTGTGCAGTTTGCCGTCAGCAACCCGAGCTGATACTGTAATGGCTCCCTCGGCAAGCAACTGAGTGAAGTGAACGTCCCGCCAATCGGCTGGGATTGCCGGGAACAAGTGGATCGGGCCATTGTGGCTTTGCAACAGCATTTCGTGCACTGCCGCCAAAGCCGCAAAATTGCCCTCAAGTGTGAAGGCGCGAAAAATGGCTTGCGAATATCCCTTGTTTGCAAAGTCGCCGTTGGCATGGAAACTATTTTTCAGCAGAAACCCATCGGCATAAGCCAGCAGCGCATCTCGCGCGGCATCGCCTTCACCCGCGCGAGCAAGCAACGCAGCCCAGCAGGGAAAGCTGTAGCCCATCCAAAAGCCTGTGCCCTTGGCGCGAACGTCAGCGATTGACGCCGTCACAATGTCACGCTCGGCTTTGCTTCGCCGCGGGTCAATCAGTCCGAACGGATGAATGGCAAGCAGGTGGGAAAAATGTCGGTGTGTTGCTGGTAAGGCATGGTCAGGTGCAATCAGCAATCCGTGGCTTTCATCATGGGCAAGCGGCGGCAAGTCTTTGGCAATGCGCGTCCAGCGTTCCGCGTCCATTGGCAGCCCAAGTGCCTCGGCCATTTTTGATGCGGCGTCCAGCGCCTGGCGAAAGCAGGAATTGTCATAATTGGTGAGCGTGTCGAACCAGGCTTCGGGGCGGTTATCGTTTATTTCAGGCGAGCTGCTCAGCGCCACTCTTCGGTGCCCGTTCGCGTCTAGTTCAGCGCTTATCGCATCGAGGAATATAGCAACTTCACGCACCCAAGGGTAAGCGCGATCGGCGAGGAAATCAGTGTCGCCGCTGAAGCGCCAGTGCAGCCAGAAATGATGTGCAAGCCATGCCGACGTTGCGACTGAATGAGTATATTGCCGCCAGCCTCCTATCTGACGGTTGGCAAGGTCAGCTGTCATCGGCACGTTCAATCCGTCGACACCGTAAAAGGTCTGCGTCCAGTCGCGGCACGCGTCCCGCGTGTCCCACAGCCAATTAAGGAAACCCAAACCGCCGTCAAGTCGATTGCCCGCGTAACTTGGCCAGTAGCTCAGTTGAGTATTCAGGTCGTGGTGGTAATCGCCTTTCCATGGGGGCAACCGTCCATTGTCGACGGTCCACGGGCCTTGTAAGGCCACTGGCGGGGCATCTGACCGAACGGCGGCACCAAATTTGTAAAGATCGCGGTGATAGGCACCAGCAAGCACCGGGTCCGGCAGTGCGACTTCTGTGCGAGACCAATAAGTGGTCCACCAGTCAGCGTGGTTTGCCGCACCGTCTTGATCGAACAATGCCGCCCGCGCCGTCTCAATTGCGTGGGTCAGCGGGTCGGTCGCATCTCCCGTCGTTGCGATTGACCAGGCAGCGCGCGTGCCGTGATGGATCAAGGCAATCGCGAAGGCAAAGCCATCCCACCCTGTCTGGACAAAGGCCTGAACGCCGTGTTCATGATGCCAATCGGGCGGCGGATAATCCAGATCCCAAACATGGCCCACACTCGCATCGAACATGACAGGGGCAGGTGCACCGGCAGGCGGGGAACCAAATGCCGGCGCGACCAGCTTTGCCTCAAACGGTGCGCCTACGGTTTCGATCACGCCTGCGCGACGGATGGCATCAACGCGCACGGTGACGCTGACCCCGCCAATGACGACCTGCGCAGTCGCCGTCTCAAGGTCAAGTTCTGCAGTTTTATACGCACCTTCCAGCACCAACTCGATACGCCCTGCCGGGATTTTTGTTGGCGCTGGGCGCTGGTAGGGGGCCTCAAGCAGCGTCGACAATGTCTCATGCTCGCCCGCACGGTGCATCGCGGCAACGTTATCCCATCGATAGTCGGGGCCCGCATATTCAGGCACTGGCCGCAAATCCCACAGGTCGGTGCGGTCGAGTGAAATGTTGACCGGCTGTCCGTCACCCCAAACCAGGGCCCCCATAAGGCCGTTGGCTAGGGGCAGTCCCTCATCGCTGGAGGTTGCAGGCGCGTCATAGGCAATTGCGGCGTGTTTGAGCGCGTCACTCATGCAGCCGTCGACCGTTTCGACGCGATGGCAGCGCGCAGTTCAACCTGAAGCGCGCGCGTCAGCGGATAACGCCACAGCAGCCAGACCGCGATCAGCATCAGTGGAAGGCCAGCAAAGGCATAAACCGCGCGCACGCCAAGCAGGCTCGTTGCCGAATGAAGTGAATCTGACGGTTGGAAACCGACCAACGACGGCACTGCTGTGCCGATCAGCACACCAACTGCGATTGCCGCCTTCGTTCCCATCCCAAGCACCGCGTAAAAGGTCGCTGTCCGTTCGCGCCCCGTTTCAAGCAAATCTTTGTCAGTGACATCAGCGGTGAGCGCCGGCGCGAGAAAAAGCAGCCCGCCAAGCCCAAGGCCAAGCGCCACCATTGTTGATGAAAAGCCGATGACGTCGCCGCGCGTCCATATGAATGAGACAGCGAGGCATGCAGCAATCCACACAGCAGCAAGCGCCATCGCCACATGCTTGCCGTGTCGGGCTGAAATCGCCATCCAAATCGGAATGCCGAACAACGCGGCGATGTTTTGCAAGAAGATGGCCGTCGGGAAAGCTTCGGGCGCGCCGATTACATGTTTGAACATGAGGAGGTTTAGCGTCGCCCCGATCGCCATCGCCACAATGATGAACGAAGTCGCGATAAGCAGGCGGACGAAAGGCGCATTTCGCATCACCAGTCGCAGGCCTTCAAAAAATGGCACCGGCGCCTCGCCAAGGTCATGAGCCGCTCGCTCAGGCAGGCGCACAACGGTGATTAGGAAGGCCAGCGGCTGCGTGACAACGAAAAAGACAGCCATCCAGAACAGAGCCTCTCCCGCGCCGGATCGGCCCATCGCTTGAAGCGCAAGTGGAATGCTGAGCGCTGCCAGCGTGCCAACTGACCCGAACGCCCCGCGCCACGCGCTGACCCGCGAACGCTCATCATAATCGCTCGATAATTCGGCCCCCCACGCATTGTAAGGCAGATCGATGATCGTGAAACCCAGGTAGATAAAAAACAGGCCGATAAACAGCGATGTCAAGTTTGCGCCCGCAGCAGGCACGAAAACGAACCAAACCGCGAGACACAGGATCGGAAGCCCAGCGAGGATAAACGGCTTGCGCCGGCCAATGCGCGTCCGCGTTCGGTCACTCCACGCGCCGATCAGCGGATCGGTGAAGATGTCAGTGGTGCGCGTTAGGAACAGCATCAATCCAACGAGGCCCAGCGGCAAGGCCAGTTCGTCCGAATAGAAAGCGGGAACGAAGTTGACGACAGGAAGCAGCGCAAGCGAATGCGGGATGTTGGGCAAAGCATAAAGCGCGATTGTGCCGGTCGACAGCTTGTCGTCGCCCGGAATGTTTTCGCCCGGTATAGGTTTGCTCATCGCTGCCTGATTGTCCTTGCTATCATCAGAATTTGAACCCCAGCACGGCCCCGTAGCTTCGTTGCAGGCCGAGTAATTGCAGTGAGCCTGGCGTCAGCGCACTGCGCGCAATCGTCAGCGCATAGTCTTTTTCGCCAATATTCTTCATGTAAAAAGTGAGCGACACATGATCATCGGCTGTCTTCACTCCTACGTTGCCGTTAAACAGCGTATAGCTTGGCTGGACGCTCAGCGGATCGTGATTGAAAGCAAAAAACACGCTAGAGCGGTATTGCATGTCACCACGAATAAAGGCGCGCAGTTCGCCGCTGATGGCAGTTTCATAACTGGCATTGAGTCCAGCGGTCCAGCGAGGTGCGTTCTGGAACTGTTGTCCATTCAAATTGAGCAGGAATGCGGCTCCAGTCTGGGTGCAGCCGGCAACTGTGCGGAAAGAACTGCATGAGACAAGAATGTTTCCGTAGCGCGCATCGACGTAGGCCAGCGATCCGCCGAGCGTCAGGCCGCGTGCGGGAGCAATCGCAACTTCCATTTCGAAACCGCGCGTTGAGACGTTACCAGCATTTACCAATGACTGCTGAACAGGGTTGGCCGGATTGACAGTGTTGGCCTGGAAATTCTTAAACTTGCTGTAAAAACCAGTGAGGTTGACGGTGAGCTTGCGGTCGAGGAATTGAGAGCGCAGCCCGGCTTCGAACGCATCGACTGTCTCGGGCGCGATCCGCGCAGTGGTTGCCACGGTTGCCCCGGCAATTGGGTCACCCGAATCAGCGCGGACTGCCGGTCCTTTGTAGCCGTGCGTGTAAGTTGCATAGAGGCCAAGGTCGCGCGTCGGCTGGAACTGCAGCCCAACCTTGCCCGACAGATTGCTATCGTTGTTGGTGGTCGCAAATGCAGTCGGCAGTCCAAGGATCAGCAGCCCGTTAAACGGGGCACCAGTGATCGTGCCCAGAACTGGGTTGGTGTTTGTCCGTGCGAAATTCAGCCCAAGGTCAAACTTCGTCGCGCGCAGGCCACCGATCAGTTTGAGTTGTTCAGTGATTTTATAGTCGACCTGCGCGAAGGCAGCATATTGTTTTTGCCGGACGGTGCGCACGGCGGTTTCGCGGATGGTGCCGATGGCATTTCCAGTTGGGCCGCCAATGAACAGTGGCGCCAGCCGCACATCAAACTGCGAGTCCGCGTCAAGTTTCTGATCGAAAAAGAACAGCCCTGCGATATAGTTAAGTTTCCTTTCGCCAGTGCTCGCGATCCGCAATTCCTGACTAAACTGGCGGGCCTGATTGTTGGTGCCAGCAAAGGGGATGATGTTTGCAGCCGTAAAATCTGAATCGCCGCCGTCGGAAAAGCGCCAGTCGCGGTAGGCAGTGATTGAGGTCAGGCGTGCGCTATCGAAGTCATAGTCCGCCTGCACCGAAAGCCCCCAACCACGATTGCGCTGGGCTGTTGCAGGCGCGTCAAGCGAAACCTGTCGGTTGGACGGGGAAGCAACGACTGGCGCGATTAAAGCCGGCACAACGGCCGTTCGGAATGTCAAAGAACAGCAACGCGTCTGGCTTTGCGCATAGTCGCCGCTGAACAGCAGGTTGAGCTGTGGTGTAGCTTGGATCTCAATTTTGCCGCGAAAGCCGTATTCGTTTCGGTTATTTAAGTCCTGCCCGTTCGTGAGGTTAATGATTTCACCGTCACGCTTGCTGTAATAGGCAGACAAGCGCGCCTTGACAGTCTCACCCGCGATCGGACCGCTGACTGTCGCGCGGGCGCGAATGTCGTTGAAGTTTCCGTACTGAATATCGGCGGCCATGGTTGGATCGTCGCTGGGGCGCTGCGTTACGATGTTGATGACGCCTGCTGTCGCACTTGCACCGTAGAGCGTGCCTTGCGGCCCGCGCAGCACTTCAATCTGTTCGATGTCGTTTAATTCAAACAAACCCTGAGCCTGGCGACCAAGCACGACGCCGTCGACGACAGTGGCAACTGATCCGGTTACGCCTTCACTGAATGATGCCGTGCCGACGCCGCGAATTCGCACCCCTTCTGCGCGTGCCGTGTTGCCTGACGTAAAGCTGACACCTGGAGCCAGCTTCACCGTTTCGACGAGTGTGCGGCTGACATTTGCGTCGAGCTGCCCCTGTGTAAACGCTGTGATTGCAAGCGGCGTTTCCTGCAGTCGTTCAGGACGCTTTTGGGCTGTCACGATGATGTCAGTGGCCGCAACGTCGTCATTGGGCGCAGGTGCGGCTTGGGCAAAGGCTGGCTGACCGGAGATCATTGCGAGGGCAAGCACTGCTGCGCTTGTTGTTGTTACTGTCCACTGTTTCATGACATTCTCCTTGGTTCAGCTAGCGCTCACGACGGCAGGCTGTTGTGGTTGCGGATCGGCGGTGCCAAAGCGGTAGCGCCGTCGCGAGTCAGCAAGAATTTCTGCGCTGAACCCGGGCTTTGTCGGCAACTTGTAACGCCCTCGCTCAATGTGGACGGGATCAGCAAAATGTTCATGCAGATGGCCCGCATATTCAGTCATGCGCCCGTCGAGCGAGCCGCTGATGCAAATGAAATCGATGGCCGAGACGTGCTGCGCATATTCGCACAGGCCCACGCCACCTGCATGCGGGCAAATGGGCTTGCCAAACTTGGCAGCTAGCAGCAACACCGCCAGCACTTCGTTGAGGCTGCCAAGGCGGCAGTTGTCGAGCTGGACGACACCGACTGCGTCGGCCTGCAACAGTTGCTTGAAAATGATCCGGTTTGACGCTTGCTCGCCAGTTGCGACGCGGATCGGCCGTATCGCAGCGGCGACACGGGCGTGGCCAAGCACATCATCAGGGCTCACTGGCTCCTCAACCCAGTATGGGTCGAACTGCGCTAACCCGGCCACACGCGCAATGGCTTCATCGACTTCCCAGACTTGATTGGCGTCGACCATCAGCCGCCGTTCGGGGCCAATTTCGGCGCGAACAAGGGCGCAACGGCGGTGGTCATCTTCGGGCGATCCGCCCACCTTGATCTTGAAAGCGTCCCAACCGTCAGCCATGCCGGCACGGCACAGCGCGCGAATTTGATCATCGCTATAACCAATCCAGCCCGCCGAGGTGGTGTAAGCGGGGTAGCCGTGAGCCTGAAGCTCTTTCACGCGATCGTTCCGGTCAGCGGCCATGCATTCGAGCAGGCCGTGGGCTTCTTCTGGTGTCAGCGCATCCGTGATGTGCCGGAAATCAATCAGGGAAACAATGTCAGCAGGGGTCATGTCAGCGACAAGTTGCCACACGGGCTTGCGCTCTATCTTTGCCCACAAGTCCCACATTGCATTCAGGACAGCGGCGAGCGCGAGATGGACAACCCCTTTTTCAGGTCCAGTCCAGCGCAGCTGGCTATCACCGGCAAGTGTGCGCCAAAACGTGCCCATTGCACCGGTAATCTCGTCGACCGAACGGCCCACCACTAATGGTCGCAGTGCCTCAATGGCCGCGACGCACAATTCATTGCCGCGACCGATCGTGAATGTGAAGCCGTGGCCCTCCATGCCAGATGATGTGTGCAAGACGACATAAGCTGCCGAGTAGTCGGGTGCAGGGTTCATTGCATCCGACCCCGCCAGCGTCGTCGACGTCGGGAACCGCAAGTCTTCAATGGTGAGTGCGGTGATTCGCACTAGCTCTCCCGAGTTGTTATATGATTTGTTAAATCACAGATAATCTAACTTGCCACTGCTTGGCAAGTGGTTAAGTTAGCCCCATGGAGCAGCCCGAAGAGACAAGCAGCGCGCAAAACGAACGATCGCCCTATCAGGCACCGGCTCTTGAAAAGGGGCTTGAAATCCTTGAGCTGTTGGCGGCGCGATCAGTTCCACTGGCGACGATTGACATTGCGGCGCTGCTTGGCCGTTCGCGTAGTGAGATTTACCGGATGCTTGTCGTTCTGGAGCGACACGGCTACCTGCGCCGCGGCAATGATGAGCGGTTCGAACTTGACAACCGCCTGTTCGAGGTGGCGATGCGCGCGCCGCCGCGCCGCAATTTGCATGACGCAGCAATGCCCGCGATGCATGCGTTGGCCGAGCGCCTGTTTCAATCCTGCCATTTAGCCGTGCGCAGCGGCGACGAAATGGTTGTGGTTGGGCGAGTTGAGAGCCCTGGTTTGCTAGGGTTCGCTGTCCGGCTTGGATATCGCAGACCGATTATGGCGTCGACGTCGGGTCGTATCCTGTTCGCGCTACTGCCAGACGAAATGCGTGAGCGGGTGCGGGGGTCGATTATATCCTCTCAACCATCGGCACGTGAGCTTGATATCTTTTTTGCCGATGCTGATCGTGTTGTCGCCAAGGGGTATCATGTGGGGCCAAGCGCGTTCGTTGACGCAGTGACCGACTTGGGTGCGCCTGTGTTTGACGGAGAGACGGCAGGGGCAGCGGCCAGCCTGGTTGTGCCGTTCGTTTCGGGGCGATCGGCGCGGTGTTCGATTGATGAAGCACTGAGCGCTGTGGTGGATACGGCAGCCATGATTAGCGCGCGCCTTCAACACGGCTGAGGCAACACTTGAAATTACCAACGAAACAGTGTTTCATACGTTCAATGAACGGCGTGGGTGATTTTTTATGAAGCTCGGCTTTGGCGGCGCCCCGATTGCGGGTCTTTACGCGCCCGTTGACAGAGCGGCAGCGATGTCGGCGCTTGATGCCGCACAAATTGCCGGAATGACGCATATCGATACTGCCCCGCTCTACGGCCACGGGCTCGGCGAAACCCGGATCGGCGAGTGGCTGGCGTTACAATCGGACGCTAAGACGACGCTGTCGACAAAGGTCGGCCGCCTTCTTACACCCGGCACTGGCGAACCAGCCGACGATGCTTTTATAGATGCAGCGTCTTTCGACGTTCGGTTCGATTATTCAGCGTACGGTATCGAGCAAAGTTTTGCCGCAAGCTGTGATCGTCTAGGTGTCGATCGCGTCGATACGCTGCTGCTGCACGACATCGGCGCGGCGACCCACGGCGCAGCTGCACCTGCCGTCTTTGCGCAAGCGATTAACGAAGCGCTGCCCGCAATGCGTAGGCTGCAGCGTGAAGGCCGCGTCAGGCGGATTGGCCTTGGCGTCAACGAATGGCAAGTGGCAGCGGCGGTGCTCGATTGCGTCGATCTCGACGTGATCCTGCTTGCCGGGCGCTACACGCTCCTTGACCGATCAGGCGCAGCTCTGCTTGATCTGGCCCGAGGCCGCGGGGTCGAAATCTGGGTGGCGGGGGTGTTTAATTCAGGGATGCTGGCAGGCGGTGAGACGTTTGACTATCGTCCTGCCAGTAACGATCTTCGGCAGCACCGCGACAGGCTGATGGCGATTAGTGCGCGCTACGGACTGCCGCTGACTGCCGCTGCGATCCAGTTTGCGGCCCGTCATCCCGCTGTTACGCTGACGATCATCGGCCTGCGATCCCCAGCGGAGGTAGCGGCGGCGATTGCTGACGCTCATCTGACAATATCCGACGATGTCTGGTCCGTACTTGAGGCGGACGCGTGAGGATTGATGCGCACGTTCACAGTTGGGCCTTGGCGCGCGGCGACTATGATTGGCTCACGCCAGACGCCGGTCTGCTTTACCGCGATGTCTCGATCGGCGAAGTCCTAATGCTTGCGACAAGTTGCGGCATTTCGAAGGTCATTCTGGTGCAGGCCGCACCAACCGTTGCCGAGACGGAATATCTGCTCGACCTCGCGACCAAGTCGCCTGCCGTATTAGGGGTGGTTGGCTGGGTTGATTTTGCGCAGGGAGATACTGCCGCGCTAAACCGGCTAGCGATCAACGAATTGCTCGTCGGCCTGCGACCGATGCTGCAGGATGACCGCAACGCCGCCTTGACTATCGGAGCGAGTGCCGATGCTCTGTTTACGGTGATGGTCAGGTGCGGGCTGGTTTTCGACGCGCTGGTCCGCGCTGACCAAATTGATCTTGTTACCGAATTGGCCGCACGCCATCACGACCTCAAGATTGTGCTTGATCACGGCGGCAAGCCACCGCTGAATCGTCCTGAAATGGATAAATGGTACGCCGCAATCGCGCAACTGGCGCAGCATTCGAACGTATCGGTCAAACTTTCGGGTTTGATGACGGAAACTGAGATTGGCGACTTGAAGCGGCCCGCCGCCGCTACTGTAGCGCTGCTTGAGGCGTTTGGACCCGCCCGCTGTCTATGGGGGAGCGATTGGCCAATGCTAAGCACCAGAGGTGACTATGCGGATTGGTTGCGACTGGTGACTACCGCCGTCGAGACGCAGTATGACGACGCGCGCGACGCGATCTTTGGGGGCAACGCCAGCCGCCTCTATAGCCGCAGGAGTATAGGGAATGACTGACCGGTTAGCTGGACGAACAGCCTTGATAACCGCCGCAGGGGCTGGAATCGGGCGTGCCTGCGCGCTTGCGTTTGCGGCCGAAGGCGCGAAAGTTATAGCGATAGACATCGACGTGCGCGCACTCGCCAGCCTCGCTGACGAAGCGCCAGAGATATCAACTGCGGTGCTTGACGTGACCGACGCTGAAGCTGTGCTGCACACAGCCAGACAGCTGCCCCAATGCGACATATTGATCAGCGCAGCGGGATATGTGCCCGCAGGATCGATCCTCGATTGCGACCGTGCAACGTGGGACAGGGCAGTCAGCCTGAACCTGACAGCAATGTATGAAGTGGTTCGCGCCGTTCTGCCAGGGATGCTGGCGCTTGGTCGAGGGTCAATCGTGACGATCGCGTCAGTGGCCTCAAGCGTGCGCGGTGTGCCTAATCGTTTCGCCTACGGCACCACTAAGGCTGGCGTCATTGGCTTGACCAAGGCAGTCGCGGCGGATTTCGTTGCGCAAGGCATTCGAGCCAACGCAATATGCCCCGGCACAATTGACACGCCATCACTTGGCGAACGGATGGCAGCAACTGGCGACGCCGACACTGCGCGCGCTGCCTTCATCGCCAGACAACCTGTCGGTCGCCTTGGAACGGCGCGCGAAGTCGCGGCGCTCGCGCTATATCTGGCGTCTGACGAAGCGGCCTTCACCACAGGGGCCATTCACGTCATCGATGGCGGCTGGACAAATTAGGAGGCACGAATGAAACTGTTAAGGCACGGGGCGATGGGTGAAGAACGGCCCGGCTGTTGCGATGGAGAAGGCGTGGTTCGCGACTTGTCAGGCCTGATCGCGGATATTGATTGCAATGCGCTTTCGCCCGAAGCCCTTGCGCAATTGCGTGCGCTTGATCTCTCCCGGCTTCCAGTCGTTCCAATCGGAACGCGGCTTGGCCCCTGCGTTGCAGGCACGCGCACCTTCATGTGTATTGGGCTGAACTATGCCGACCACGCCGCCGAAACCGGGGCGACGCCGCCCACCGAGCCAGTATTGTTCATGAAGGCCACTTCAGCGATTTCGGGGCCGTGTGATGACGTTTGGATCCCGCGCGGCTCAATAAAAACTGACTGGGAAGTCGAACTGGGTGTCGTCATCGGAACGCAAGCTCGTCATGTTAGAGAGGCCGACGCGCTTAATCATGTAGCGGGCTACTGTGTTGTTAATGATCTGTCAGAACGCGCTTTTCAGCTTGAGGGCACCGGTCAGTGGGTGAAAGGCAAAAGCTGCGACACCTTTGGGCCAATCGGTCCGTGGCTGGTGACGGGCGACGAAGTGCCCGATCCTCAGGCACTTGATCTGTGGCTTGATGTTAACGGCGAAGCGCGCCAGCGGGGTAACACGCGAACGATGATTTTCGGGGTCGCCTGTCTTGTCAGCTATGTCAGCCAGTTCATGACGTTGCGGCCCGGCGACATTATTTCGACTGGCACGCCCCCGGGGGTTGGGCTGGGTATGAAGCCACCACGCTATCTTGTGGCGGGGGACCGAATTCGCCTCGGCATTGCCGGGCTTGGAGAGCAAGCCCAGACTGTCGCCGCAGCGCCGTGAGTTGACTGTGACGCGTTTTGTGACGTGTTTTCTACTGTCCAACGACGGACAGCATTTTGTCAGCCACATTCTTACGCCTGCGTTTCGTTCGCCAAACCCAGAGCGTGATGCCCGCGACCGGCAACACAGCAAGCGCCAGCCCCTGGAGGACAATAAGGGCCTCACCCGCAAGGCCGAACAATCGTCCATTGTGCATTTCGATAAGGTAAGTGAGCACAGTATCTCCGCCGCGCATTTCATTCTCTCCGCGCGCGAACAGCACCGTGCCACAGCGTGCATCAATCACGACTTCAGTGTCACCGCGCGCTGGAACTGTCGACGCTGCAGGGCGCAACCAGACCGTGTAGACCTGCGCCTGTAGGCTTGGCACGGTGAGCGACGCCAGTTCGTGCGCCGGATAGCGCAGCCGTGCTAGCGCAAGAGCATCACCAGCAGTGACGGTGGCCGGCTTCGTGCACGGCCCCGCGGGGTTGGCTACAGGATCATATTCCGCTGATGCCCCCAGTGGCGCAGTGATGACTTCGGCCACATCAAACCGCGTCAGCATGAGCCCAGTGACACCGGCCAGGATGATCAGCGGCGATGTCCAGAATCCAATCGCGCCGTGAAGGCGGCGCAGAGTGAGCGGACTGTCCGGCTTGACCACCTGCGCTGCAGCGCGCCACCGCAAACGCCCCGGCCACCAGATATACAGCCCGCTCAGGCCAAAAGTGATCAGGGTCAGCGACAATGTGACGAGCACCCAGGGCCAGATTGTCTCTGGAAGAAACAGGCTCATATGCAGTTTGAGCGGTAGCATCGACCAGGTATCTTCGGCAATAAACTTGGCCAGCGGCTCGCCAGTATAGGGATTGACTGTGATCACGCCGTGGACATGGCCGCGCCCGGCTGGCTCGTATATCAACGTCGGTGCCGAAATCCGCATCGGTGTGGCGCGCGGCCCGAAATAGCCTTCAAAGCCTGTCAGCGCCCCGTAGCGGGCTTCGGCCTTTTCAAGCCAAATGTGCGGTGGCGCATAAGGCTTGTTTTGCACCGGCACCGCGACGTTTCGTTCGCCCAGTTCCCACGCATAAAAGCTGGTCGTAAAAACCATGCCGATGCCCGACGCTGCCAACAGCAGGATGTACAGGCCTGCGATCAGCCCAAGCCAGCGGTGGGCCTTGATCAACGCGAGCTTCATGGCTGTCCTCTTTTGCAGCGGCCACATAGCGATGATGGAACAAAGCGCATCAGAAATCACCGCTCAGCGTCAGCCCAAAGGTGCGCGGGCGAGTGACTCTGGCATTATCGTCACCCGTGCGGCTCAGAAAGGCCAGTTCATCGAACGCATTTTGAACAAACGCGCGTGCGGTGACAGGGCCGAAATCATAAGCAATGCCGAAATCTGCGATTGCATATTGACCGCCGGTAAAACCCGCGTCGTTGACCACATCACCGAAATAGCCGCCTGAAAACGAAACCCGGCCATCAATCAATATCCGGTCGACAGCTTGCCAATCAAAGCCCAGATTGATCGTAACGGGCGGCGCAAATCCAAAGCGGTTGCCCACCGCGACATCAAGACCTGCGGCTTCCAGAACCTTGGTATCAAGCAATCCGATGCCGGCACTGACGGTCAAGCGGTCATCCAGCTTTGCCCGGCCTTCGACTTCAAGTCCGAAAGAGCGTGAACGCGGCTGATTGCGAACTTCGGCGCTGACCGGCGTGGTATCAAGATCAACAAAAAACTGCTGATTGCGATACCAGTTGTAGAAGCCAGTTGTGGTTAGGCTGTACTTGCCGCCGCGCGATTGGAGGCGATAGGATGCTTCGGCGGCCCATACAGTTTCCGGGTCAAACCGGTATGTCGTTCCTAATGTCAGGTTCGGTCCGCGGCCGCCGTCCTGATACCCTTTGCGCAGCGACAGTGATATTCGCTGGTCGGGCGACATTGCGTAGAGCAGGCCGATCTGTGGCAGCGCTACTGTGTCTGAAACGCGCTCATTCACGATGATCGGCGCGCCAAAAGTGAAGTTGCGCCGTTGCGATGTGGTGAGGACGCGACCACCAAGGTTCAACTCAACCGCGTCACTGACCGTGTAGCGAAGGTCCGCATAGGCAGCATATGTGTTCGACACCTGATCGATCAACAGATTCACAGTCCCGAATGCGACGGCATTGGTGCTGGTCGTCCGACGCGCATAGGAAACGCCTGCCAACCCCTCCAGATGCCCTGCCTCGAAACTATACAGGGCTTCAGCTGTTAGGATGTCATCATCAGACGGGTTGAAATCGACGAAAGATGAATTGCGCGCTTTGTTCGTGACGATGGTTTCGTTGCCATAGCCGGCAAGGATGCGCAGATTGCCGGGTCCGATGCGCTGGCTGAATTTGCCGCCGACAAAATAAGCTTCAGTATCAAGCACGCGCCAATCGCCGGCAAAGGCAAAGACACGGTCACGGAACGCAGCGCCCTGGTCAGGGCCAGCCGCCGTGCTCCGCGTCAGCGGAACTGTCGCTTGTGCGTAGTTGCCGATCAGATCGATCCGAGTTCCGACCTGCGGTTCGAACCGGACTTTCAGATTTGCGCGATTTCCCTCGATTCGTCGTGCATCACGGAACGAATCTGTGCCAGTATATTCGCCAGGCAAAAGCGCGCTCACGGGATCACGATCAACATTGCGCTCTCCTGAAACCCGGACCGCCAGCACGTCGTTCACAATTGGTAGCGAAATCGCGCCCGCAATCCGGTATCCGCTGCCCGCAATATCGTCATGATTATATTCGGCCAGTGCGCGACCGCCGAACGTGAAATCCGGTTCACGAGTGGTGACGACGAACGCCCCGGCAATGGCGTTGCGCCCCCGCAGCGTTGATTGCGGGCCTCGATACACCTCGACTTGATCAACATCGAACAGGCTGTTGAATGCTGTGTTCGTGAATGTCGAAACGCGTGAAAAATCGTCGATAACCAGCAACGCGCGCTGTTCACTGCCAGTTTGCAGCGCGCCAGCGGCTGAGTTGCCGAGCGAATTGCTCTGCTGCCCACGGATCGCAGGCAACCCTTCGCCTTCGGTGATGGTCAGATTGGGTATCCCCGCCAGCGATTCAAACAGCGATTGCTGTGACCGGTTTTCCACGGCACGCGTGTCGAGAACTGTGACCGTTGATGCCGTATCAAGCAGAGACCGGTCAATCCGCTCTCCGGTTACGACGATATCAGTGTCGCTGACATCTGCTTGGGGTTGTTGTGCAAGGGACGGGGTGGAAAGGATCGCGATTGTGCTTGCGAACACAGCTTTCAAATGACGCATGGACGTGGCCCTTGGATCGTTTAGCCACAAATAGGCTAGTTATTGCGAGTGAGTGTCAATTGCATTCAGCAGAGATGATGTCAAGGACGATGCTCGTCGCCTGAATGGCGTTGCTTTTATTTGCGGCCTGGCTGCATGATCACGCGCAGCATGGCAGTGGCGATATGTTCGCACATTGAGGACCACGGACGGCCCATCTGAGGACAGCGAATGAAATATCAAGGCGATTTTGGATGTTCATAGATACGGCACTGCTAACCAGCGCCATCGATGCGATCAGGGGCGTGCTTGACCCGCACGGGCCAGCAGTAGCGGCTATTGCCAGGAGCTTTACACCTGGTGATTTCAGCGTTCACTTTTTTCTGCAGTTGGCAATCATCATCATCACGTGCCGTGTCGTCGGATCATTTGCCCAGAAATTTCTGGGTCAGCCTCAAGTGGTGGGGGAAATGATCGCAGGGGTGATCCTTGGGCCGTCGCTGTTTGGGCTGTTCTTTCCAGCAATCCAAGCTGCTGTGTTTCCCGCCCCAACCAAAATGGTGCTTTATGCCGGGGCTCAACTGGGAGTGGGGCTGTATATGTTTCTGGTTGGCACAACGCTGAGGCTTGATCATTTCGCGTCCAAAGCCAAAAGCGCCGTCGGGGTTTCACTGGCCGGGATCATTGCGCCGTTCCTAATCGCAGCGGCGATCACGCCCACGTTGCTGGCTGTGCCAGGCCTATTTTCAGCAGGCATATCACAATCGAGCGCGACGCTGTTCATGGGGGCGTGTATTGCGCTGACCGCCTTTCCCATGCTCGCGCGGATCATCAATGAACGTGGGCTGGCGGGCACGTCGCTGGGCACATTAACACTCACGGCTGGCGCGTTTGATGATGCGGTGTCCTGGTGTGTGCTGGCCGTTGTGCTGGCGACATTTGGGGCAGGGCCCGGCGTTGCCATCCTCGCTATTGGGGGCGGGATATTTTACGCGGCGTTCATTCTTTTGTTCGGGCGGCGGTTGCTCGCGCCGCTTGGTCGCCGGGTCGAAGGTGAGGGGCACATGAGCATGACAGTGCTTGGCATGACGCTGGCCCTGTTTTGCCTGTCAGCATTCATTATGGACGCTGTTGGCATTCATGCCATCTTTGGCGGCTTCATACTCGGCGTGGTGATGCCGCGCGGTTTGTTTGCCTCAGAACTGAAGACCAAAGTTGAGCCGCTGGCCGTTGTGCTGCTGCTGCCGATGTTCTTTACCTATTCGGGTCTGAATACCCGGATGGATATGGTGAACAGTGCCGCGCTGCTGCTGATTGCGTTTGGCATATTGGTGGCATCAGTCGTGGCTAAATTCGGTGCCTGTTATCTGGCGGCGCGGGTGGCGGGTGAGGATAACCGCACCGCCCTTGGCATCGGTGCGCTGATGAATGCGCGCGGGCTGATGGAATTGATCATCATCAACATTGGCCTGCAAAAAGGCATCATTGGCCCAACGTTATTTTCGATGATGGTGCTGATGGCCATTGCAACGACGATGATGGCCACGCCGCTGTTTGAGCTTGTTTACGGTCGCCACGCGCGCGCAACGGGTAAATTAGCTCAGATTAGCCGCGACACTTCATTGGCCGCTTAGCGTCTTGGGACAATTGATCACTTAGGCACGGCACGGAACATAACTGATGTTTCAAAACTGCTGCCCGGTGCAACGATCGGCATACCAGGGTCGGCTCCGGGCATATTCAACGCATTGTTGACATGGGGCACAGGCTCAAAACAAAAGGCATCTCCGCCAAGTGGCACATAGACAACAGCGGCGGGCAAAGGTGACATGATTTCAAGCGCCAGTGGCCGGTCTAACCATATGATTTGCGCGCTGCCCGATAGCCCGCTGTAGCAATGATCGATCGAACGGCCCGCAACGCGCGCCGCCGTGCGAAAGTCGAATGCGCCACTTACTTGTTGAGAAAAAGTAGGCAAATTATCATGGCCCGCCATCCATATCTTTTCCGCGTCGAAGCAAAGTTCGGCCCCGGCTTGGTCAAAATAGGGATGATGCCCAAAGGCCAAAGGAACTGCCGTCGCGGCCCGGTTCGTTGCGCGCAATTCTAGCAGCAAGTGCTGCTCTCCAACGCTAATCCTTTGCCACGCATCAAAGGGCCAAGGCCAGTGTTCATCACCTTTGTGACGCAGAACAAGCGTGACGCTGTCCGGCAACTGTCGCTCCACTGCCCACGTGCGCATCCAGCCTAGGCCGTGGATTGCGTGCGGCTCGGGTGCAAAATTCTTGGCCAATGTGATGGGAATGCCCTGCCACTCAAAACTGCCTCCGCCGATGCGGTTTGAATAAGGGACAAGCGGAAAGCTGGCCATATCCAAAATGTCAGATGTAGAGTCAGCAGTGCGCAGCACCGGTTGGCCTGCGACATGCCAGCTTGCCAGACATCCGCCCGTAGCAGGGCAAAGCGTGCAAACGCTATCGCCCGCAGTCATGGTTATCCTTTCCATAACTTCGCTTACTGACAGGGGAACCAAAATGCACGTGGCTGGTTTTCAATAACACCGCACGGACGGCCTGCGGTTCATCAGGAGATTTTTAATGGGCGAATTTATCGACAAAGCAAAAGGTGCGGCAAACGAAGCGATGGGCAAAGCCAAAGTCGCCGTGGGCAAGTCAACAGACAGCCCGGCAATGGTCGCCAAAGGCAAAGCACAACAAGTCAAAGGCAAGGCGCAGTCTGTCATCGGCGACGTCAAAGGCGCGGCCGGCGACAAGTTCTGACGCGGACCAGCATCCCCCTCTGCATAGGAGTTTTCAAAATGTTCACTCTCCCCAAACTGCCCTATGCAGAGGATGGGCTTGCGCCCCATATTTCAGCGCAAACACTGAAACTGCATCACGGCAAGCATCACAAATCTTACGTGGATAAGCTGAATGAGCTTTTGGAAGGCGATCCAATGGCGGATTTGCCGCTAGAACAGGTCATTCAGCAGTCCCACGGCTTGGCAGCACGCCAGACGATATTCAATAATGCAGCACAAGCGTGGAATCACGATTTTTTCTGGAAATCTATGGCACCAGACGGCGGCGGCGCGGCTTCAGGTGATCTGAAAGTGCTGATCGAAAAGGATATTGGGGACGCGGAAGCATTTGCCAAAGCCTTTGGCGAAGCGGCGACGGCGCATTTCGGATCAGGCTGGGTCTGGCTGGTGGCGACGGACGGCGTGGTTGCGATTGTGACGACGCACGATGCGGATCTTCCCCCAGTTCACGGCCGCACAGCGCTGATATGCTGTGACTTGTGGGAACATGCTTATTATCTCGATTATCAAAACAGGCGGCCTGACTTTGTGAAGGCGTTTCTTGGCCATCTTGTGAATTGGGAATTCGCTAACGCGAACCTAGCCGCTGCAGCCTCCGCCATGAACGAAGATGGCTTTCCAGAACCGGAACCAAATGCGGCACCGTTTGTTGTCCATACAGCTTAACAACAGGAGATAGATTGTGACTCTCATCATTACCCTTATCGTCGGCGGCATTCTTGGCTGGCTGGCCAGCCTGGTGATGCGAACCGACGGACAGCAGGGCGTTGTGCTTAATGTTGTCGTCGGGATCGTTGGCGCTATTCTTGCGGGCTATTTGATCACGCCGTTCTTCGGCGGCGCCCCGATTACAACTGGCGCGATGGATTTCAAATCATTGTTCGTGTCGTTTCTGGGTGCCGTTGTGCTCCTTGCCGTTGTCAACTTGATCCGCCGCGGGTCCGTGCGCTGAACTGCGTATTTTTAAGGAGAAAATCATATGATAAAATTGATGAAACGCGCGTTGATTACATCAAGCCTATTGGCCTTTGGGCTGGTGACCGCTGGCTGCGACACAGCCACTGAAAAGGCTGCTGAAAATACTGCAGACGCGATGGAAAATACAGCTGATGCCGTCCGCAGCCAAGGCGAAAATGTAGCTGATAGTATCGAGAATAAGGCGGATGTGCTCGATAACCGGATTGATGCTGCGGCGGCTAACGCGTCAGCAAATATCGAAAACAAGGCGGACGAAGTTCGCACCAAAATGAACAAGGTCGGTGATGAGATTGATCGTCGCGCTGATGCTGTGGAAGATGCAGCAAAAGGCAAATGATGCCGTTCTGACAAAAAGGATATTGTTATGTTAGATTCAAAAGCAGCCAAGAAACAGATCAAGGCCGTGAAAAAGGCCGTAACCAGCAAAATCAATGCCATCACACCCAATGAAAAGATTGCAGGCGCTGCAGTTATAGGTGCCGCAGTGGGTGCCGCCGCCACAGCATTGGGCACTGCAATGCTGCATCAGGATCAGACGAAGAAACAAACGAAACCAAGCCAGAAATCGGCTGGTTAACAAGCAAAAGATCAGGCTGGGCGCACCGATATCGGCGCGTCCAGCCTTCTTTATGGCAAGCTCATGGCCGTGTCGATCGCACTAATAAGAGTGTCTTCGTCAAAGGGTTTCAGGATAACCAGCGCGTCTGGCCGCTGCGAAAGCACTGCCGCTTTATCGCCAGTTATGAAAATGCAATGCACTGGCCCAGCCTCGAAAATGGCGGCCACAGCGTCAACGCCGCTACTGTTCTGCAACCCAGCGTCAATGATCATCAGATCAGGTTGATGTTTAAGCGCGGCGGCAACAGCTTCGTCAGCTGTCGCCACACTTGCGCAAATGTGATGGCCCAAGGCCGTAAGCACTTCACCTAACAGCATCGCGATCACCGCTTCATCTTCGGCAATCAGGATGCGTAAGGCGGCCATTACTTTTTCTTTTTCTTTTCAGGATGCTCCTGCTTAGGCGCAAGGTGGGATTCTACAAACCAAAGCTGTTGATCCACCCCGCGAGAGATTTCGGTAAAAAGATCAGCTGTCGTCGGGTCTTCGATCTCCGTTGATTTTTCAATCGCTTCGATAATCGATCCGCCAAAAGCCGCCAGCACATTGGAAACGGCGAAGAGATGCTGCAGCTCATCAGCAATACCCAGCGGATACGGGTTCAGATAGCTATGTTTGGTCGCTGTCTGAATGGTTCCGTTCGCAGTGCCGCCTAGGCCGCCTGCACGTTCAGCGATCAGATCAGAAAAGTCTTCAACTTCTGCAGAGACTTTGTCGAACAGTTCGTGGATGGCAATGAAGCCCGGCCCGCGCACGTTCCAATGCGCCTGTTTCATTTGCGCGTGCAGATCAATGGCTGCGGCCAGATGTTGATTGAGCAGCTCAACGGATTGGATGCGAATTTCTTCGGGAAGGGTGTTGTGGGTTTTGTGCACAGATAGTCTCCTAGGGTTAGACAAGTGCAACTCGGTAAGTGCGGCATTGTTCCCCATTTCGGTTTCACTTTAAGCTGGAAGAGCACAGGAGACATTTGACATTTTCCCGTAAAGCGCCGCTACTCACGCCGTCCGAAACGCTACTT
>JANPCO010000057.1:0-4155 GCA_031430995.1 Sphingomonadales bacterium
ACCATTTGGCTTCAATGGCGGCGGGGTCAAATGTCTTAGGAAGTTCAGTCATCGGGGGGCCTTAAACGAGCGGTCCGCCCGAGGCCAAGCCGCAATGTTGATTATTTGTGGGCGTGGGAAGTTTATGCTCGGCCGTCATTGCGAGCGAAGCGCGGCAATCCAGGGTCAGCGGGAAACTGTCTGGATTGCCGCGCTTCGCTCGCAATGACGAAGTTACAGCGAGCGCCCGCTGATCCGCGCGACTTCTTGTGCCACCACGCGTTCGACCACTTCGGGCAAATTGGCATCGAGCCAGTCTTTGAGCATGGGTTTCAGCATTTCGCGCACCAGCCCCTCAAGCGTGTCGCCGCCTTCAACCGCCGGTTTGACGATAAGGCGGGATAGTGATGAGAGAGCAGACCGGCTGGCCTCTGCTGCGGCAGGGGAAACGATATCGGTCACATCATCTACCATAGTATCGGGTGCCCTTTCGTTCAGTTCCAACACGTCATCGTCAACCATTTCCGGTACAACTTCACTCTCAGATACGGATGGTTCTTCAACCAGTGGAGTCAGTTTGGCCGTTCGTTCGGCCAAATCCACCACGTCATGCATAGGCACAGTATGCAAAGGGCTGGTGCGGACGCGCGGCGGCGATATCTTCCGCTCACTATCGTCGGCAATGATCTTCTTGATGGAGGCTAATATGTCCTCCATCGAAGGTTCGTTGCTGATGTCACCCATGCCTGTTATCCTGAAGCCCCCGTTACGGGCGTATTGAGGGGTTTTGGGCAGGCGTGTCAACTGTTCGCGTTGATGTGGCCGCAGGCTTGGCATCATCATCCCAATCCCAGATTTTGCGGCGGACGCGGTCATAATTCATTTGCGGATCATAAAGCGTGCCGCCGTCCAGCCCCAGATCGCGCGCTTCGGCTTGGCCCATCGCAGACAACAGCGCAAATCCAGCGACATAGGCATTGCGTTGCGCCGAGACCAATTGCACCCGGCTATTGAGCAATTCCTGTTCCGCGTTCAGGATATCGAGGATAGAGCGGTTGCCAACGCTGTTTTCCGCCTTCACTCCTTCGAGCGAAAGCGCATTGGCCGAAACTGCCTTTTCCGAAGACACAATTACAGCGTTTGACGCGCGCCAGCTGGCATAGGCAGACCGCGTTTGCGCCACGACGCCGCGTTCAACTTCGATAATCTGTTCCAGCGATTGGCTAGACCGTGCCTGCGCCTGGCGCACTTGGGCCGAAGGTGCACCGCCCTGAAACAGCGGAATGCTGGCCTGAATTCCTGCCGTCACTGTCGTCTGGCTTTGCGTCACATTTTGCCCGGGAAAGCTTGCGCCTAACGTATTGAGAAAATTGGTATATCCACCGTTGCCAACTGCCTGAACCTTGGGCAGCCGCAACGCGCGGGCCGCCGCAATGTCAAACCGCGCGGCCTCTGCTGATTTCTTCACAGCTGCCAGATTAGGATTGTCACCCAGTGCGGTTGTGACGGCCCCGTCTACTGTCGTGGGCAAATTTGGCAGGACAGGCGGCTGGGCCAGTGCCACAGGTTCTGAACCGACGACTTGCACATAGCGTTCCCGGCTGGAGATAAGCTGCGCCTCTGCGCCTTCCAACTGGCTTTGCGACGTCGCTAATCGCGCTTCAGACTGGGCCACATCAGTGCGGGTCAAGTCCCCGACTTCAAAACGATCTTTGGTTGCTTCCAAGTTGGTTTGGAGGACTTTGACCTGATTGCGGTTCAGGCCAACAATGGCTTCATCGCGCAGCACATCAACATAAGCGGCCACCACGGAGGTAAACATATCGGATTCCACGCCGCGCAGATTATCCTGCCCCGCCTTAATCCGCGCGTCAGCCGATTTCACTGAGTTGCGAACCGCCCCGCCGAGATAAAGCGGGACAGTGACGCCAATCTGCCCAGAAACGGACCGCGTCGGCGATGAAAAGTTGTTTGAGGCTGATTTGATATTTTCGTTAAACGCGCCGCTCAAATCCGCATTGGGCAAACCCCGTGCGCGGGCAATGGGCACATTTTCGTCATTGGCCCGCTGCCCTGCCCGTGCGCCAGCCAGCGTCGGGTTGGTCGCATAGGCCTTCACCAGCGCCTCTTGCAGCGTTTCCGCCGCCGCTGGCGCCACCAGTGCTGAAGTCAGGAACAAAGCCAAAAGGCCGCGGTGAAGTGGGGTCATGATCATTCCGTTCAAAACTGAAAACTGGCCACAGGGGCAAAGCCGGGCAGATGCGCCGCCTCCACATCCAGAAATGGCGTCATAACGCCAGACGCGCCTGATTTGCGACCAAAACATAGCCGCGTGACGCCGCGGTCAATAATGCCAGCAACAAGTCTGCCCCCGGCAGTCACTTGATCCCAGAGCGCCTGAGGCACGCGCTCCACTGCGCCGTCAATAATGATGCTGTCATAGGGAGCAGCAATTGCATGGCCTTCGTTCAAGGGGCCAGCGACGATTGTGATGCCAGCGCGCCCTCCAAATCGCGCCGCAAGGGCACGCGAAAGTTCAGCATCCTCCTCAACGGCAACGACATGAACGCCAAGCTCGACCAGCAGCGCGGTGGCATATCCAGTCGCGCCGCCGATCAGCAGCACAGTCTGCTTTGCCTTAGGATCAACCTCACACAGCAGACGCCCTGTAGCGAGCGGCGGGTTCAAACTGCGGCCACGCCCAAGGGGCACTGACACATCAACATAAGCAAGGGCCGCGCGGTCAGCAGGCACAAAATCATGCCGCGCGACAGTTTCCATGGCCCTGAGCACGCCCAGATTGGTGACGGCATTCGTGCGCAACTGGCTTGATACCATGGCCGCACGCATCGATGAAAAGTCATGTAAACTCATAGCTGCCCCGTGCCATAGCTGTTTTAGGAACGCAATACAGTAGTCGCTTGAAACTGGTTTTGCCTCACGCAACTTGCGACACAGTGGCGGAGTTACAATCCCTATTCGATAAACGACGTGCGCTTCATCACGACTGTCGAATTAACTTACACGAAAGGATTTTTGTTAACGCGGATCGACGGTAAATTGCGCTTGGCATGGCAATTGCTTAACCTTTGGCATGGGAACGCGAATCAAAAGATTATTCATTATCAAGACACGGTTTGAAGCCTGCTTGGTTATTTATGCCCTTTCACTGGGCGCCATTGAGCGGGGGGAAATCTATCTTCGCCAATATCCGGGATATGGCGGCTATTTGTTATTTGCAGCCTGCACTGGGGCTGTGTTCATTGGCGGGGCAAAGATTTTCGACGCCATCAACGCTGGGGTTTAGACGAACAAGCGCGCTTCCATCGCGCGCACGTGATCAGGCCCAACACCTAGAACCGCGTCGGCATAGGCTTCCACACTGCCATGATCGCGCTTGATCACAGCAAAGGCCGTTTCCAGAAACTCTGGATGCACTGACATCAGCGTGCGAACGGCTGCGTCTTCCATTCCTGCCCCGAAATTGCGGCGCACAGTGGCAGCGCCAGCAGCGATGCGGCGGTCCGGGTCTCCAGCGGTGTTGGTCAAGATGAAATCCGCCATGATATCATCGCCGTGCACCCCCATCAGGTGGTGGAACACGCCCACTGCAATACCGGTCCGGTCTTTGCCCGCAAGGCAGTGGATCAGCGACGCGCCTTCGCGCTGTGCCAATGCCGCGAAATAAAGGCGGAAAACTTCGACCAGTTTGGGCCGGAATGGCATCGCTTCATACAGATTGACCATGGCCCGGTGCGCGTCCGCCGCAGTCTGCACGTTGCGCGCCGCTGCAATATGCGGGGCCTGGCCACCTTCGCTCGTTTCACCGGGGGCGAACAGAACCTCAGCTGCAAATTCGTTGTGCCGCGTGCAGGGGTAAGTCACGCGTTCACTATCGCCGCGCAGATCGATGATCGTCTGAAGGCCAAGCCCTGCGACAGCATCCAGATCACCCGGCGTCGCGTCAACATGCTGGCCAGACCGAAATAGCGTGCCAGAAACCAGCTTAGCGCCATCACGCGCGCGGTAGTTGCCATAGTCGCGGAAATTGTGAATGCCGTGCAGGCTAAGGATTCGTTTTGTCATGGCCCCTTCGATAGCGGCATTTTTGGAAAGTTAAATGACGGCGCTTTCCAACAGACGCAGCGTGCCCGCATCGGCATCAATTTCGGCCTG
>JANPCO010000058.1:0-2464 GCA_031430995.1 Sphingomonadales bacterium
GCGACGCGGCAATCCAGAGGCCAACGCCTCACAGTCTGGATTGCCGCGCTCCGCTCGCAATGACGGTGGGGATGAGGCTGAGGCCGAGCTTAAGGTGGAGGCTGAGATCGCGGATGAGGCTCCCGATGCCGAGCCTTCCAAACCTTGCACCATCCCCTTCCACTCGCTCTACACCAGCACACCCAAGCCCGGGCAGCCTGGCTATCTCCCCTGGCTCAGAAGCCAGCCATGGTCACGGATGTGAGGGGGAGGGCATTTGGCGGATCACGGCGCTGGCCATTGCAGTCGAACGGTTCCTGCGCCATCATTTGGGAATGCGAATACTTGCCCACGCCCTTACGCACGTCCTTGCGGCTCTCACCGCGTCCGCAGCTTTTGCCGCGCCACCCGCAACTGTTCGCGTGGATTTTGATGCGCGCCGCATCACGCCAGTCATTGTGGAAGGTGTTGCCAACAAAGACAGCAACCGCGCAGTGACCATTGGCGATCCCGTGCGGATAGCCTCTGTCAGCAAGCTTTATGTCGCGCTGGGCGTGATGCGGCTGGTCGATCGGGGTGTGCTGAACCTTGACCGTGATGTATCTGACTATCTGGGGTGGACGCTGCGCAACCCCTCATTTCCGGGCGCGCCGATAACGCTGCGGCTGCTGCTCTCCCATCAATCCAGCGTGACGGACGGGGCGGACTATTTGATTCCAGTTGATCAAACTGTCCGCTCTAAATTGGCTGACCCCGCAGCATGGGACAGCAAACACGCGCCAGGCAGTGGCTGGTTTCATTACACAAACCTCAATTTCCCCATTGTCGCTAGCGTGATGGAGGCAGCGACGGGGGAGCGGTTTGACCGGCTGATCGACCGCACCGTGATGAAGCCGTTGAAGCTTTCCGCCTGTTTCAACTGGTCGCCCTGCACTGAAGCGCAAGCCGCAAAAGCCGTGACTCTATACCGGGCAACTGGCGAAGTGGCACGCGATGATTTGAAGGGCAAGTTGCCGCTGTGCCCTGGCGTGCCCGGCAAGGACAGTGCCTGTGATTTAACGCGCTACACCCCTGGATGGAACGGTGCGATATTTTCACCCCAAGGCGGCTTGCGCATTTCCGCCCGCGATTTGGCGAGGACAGGTCAAATGATGCTTCGCGGGGGCAAGGGCTTTCTGAAGGCGTCCTCCTTTGCCGAATTGGTCAAGCCGCAGTGGCGTTTTGATGGCGGCAACGGCGTGGGCGAAAATGGCATCGCGGAGGAGGGCTTTTTCTGTAGCTACGGTCTCGCCGTGCAGACCATCGGCAATGGTGGTCTGGGGTGTAAAGATGACGGCTTTGGCGATGGGCGTGAAAGAATTGGCCATGCCGGTGAAGCCTATGGCCTGAAATCCGGGCTCTGGGTCGACCGCAAAGCTGGCAAAGGCACCGCCTTTTTCACTACGGCTGTGCCAGAGGATGCGCCGCGCGGCACGTCATCCTTCTACGCTATTGAAGAGTTGATCCTGAAACGCCGAGCTGTTCAACCTGACCAGTGACTAGATGGCATTCGTGCGCGCACTTGGCGGATTTGGCTTGGCATAAAAATGGCCCGCCGGATTGCTCCGACGGGCGGTTTTGCATTGCGTGAAAAGTGGATTAGAACTTCACGCCAACTTCAAAGCCCCAGATGCGGGGCTCATTGACCATGGCGGTCAAGTTGTTGAAATCGATGCCGGATACGGCGGACGCATCGTTGGTGATGTTACGTGCGAAAGCTGCGACGTCGAATTTGTCAGTCTTATAGCCGAGGCGCAGGCCCCCTTCGAGCAGCTTACGATCGTTAAATTCGACGGATTCATACAAGAAAAAGTTGATTTTTGACCGGTAGGCCCAATCGGTAAAGGCATAGACTTCGCCGTTGCCAACAGGAACCCCGTAACGCGCCGTCCAGTTCGCGGTGAACTTGGGGGCTTGTGGCAGTTGGTTGCCGTTGATGGAATACACCCGTGTATCATCGACGAATGGGATACCGGATGGGATCGTGCGGATGAGCGGGTCTGTCACTGTGCACACTGGCACATTGTTCACGGTGCCGCAGCCATTGGAGAAGGCAGCGGCATCGGAGATCTTGGCGTTGTTGTAGGAAACGCCAATGGTGAGCGTCAGAGCATCAATGGGGCGTGCTTCCAATTCTGCCTCGAACCCGGACCCTTTGACCTTTTTGGCATTGATGAGCGTAGTGACATTGTTGAGGCCGCCGACCGCTGACAATTGCAGATCCTTTGTGCGAACCAGATAGCCTGTCAGATTGAACCGCAAGGCATTGTTCAGCTGTGCTTTGACGCCCACTTCGTAAGACATGGTCTTTTCAGAATTGGCGATAGAATTGGTGCGGCCAAAGGCAAGCCGCCCCTGGATCGACGGCGCGCGGTAACCCTTGGCAACGCGGGCGAACACGTTCACGTCATCTGTCAGTTCATATAGAGCTGAGGCATCCCAAGTG
>JANPCO010000059.1:0-55774 GCA_031430995.1 Sphingomonadales bacterium
ATTTCAGCGCCAACGACATCAGTGGATAGATACGGACGAAACGTCGGTTGCGCGATCGCCCTCGCCAGCGTCTCACCCACTGCCTCATCATGACACGCTAATGTGATTGCCGTCGGCAGGCCGGCAGCCACTTCATGGGCAAATGTCGGCCCCGACAGCACAGCCACTGCGCCCCCCAGCGCGCGTTCTTTGGCAATATCATGCATGAATGCGCCAGTGCCTTGTTCGATCCCCTTTGTGCACAGGATCACATGCTGACCATTTGCCGGAACATCCGCCAATACGGCACGCAAATGCTGAGCAGGGGCAACAATCAGCAGTATCGAGCAAACCGACGCCTCATGAATATCGCTCGTCGCAACGATCCGTTCGCTAAGCTTCAAACCTGGCAGGAAAAGAGCATTCTCATGCGCACCATTGATGGAAGCGACCACTTCAGCCTCGCGCGCCCACAGCAAAACATCCTCGCCGCCACTGGCGACGACTTGCGCCAATGCTGTACCCCACGCCCCGCCGCCGATGACGCCAATCGTCATGCCTTCACCCCTGCCCCGCGTACGGCCTCAGCTAGCGGATCAAGCGGCCACCGGGCTCGGGCCTGCACGTCCAGCCCGTCGATCAGCCCTGCCGCAAACCGCTCAGCCCCGGCCCAGCCGATCATCGCCGCATTGTCAGTGCACAGCCACAATGGCGGCGCGATGAAGGGCAGACCCATCTCAGTGGCAAGTGCCTCCAAACCGGTCCGAACAGCACCATTGGCAGCAACGCCGCCTGCAACCACCAGCGCTGTAACGTCAGGAGCAAGGACAAGTGCCAGTCGCGTTCTGTCAAGCAAGCAATCGACAACTGCTGCCTGGAATGAGGCTGCAATGTCCTCAGCACTGTAGACGCCCGTATCCTTCGCACGCAGCACAGCGCTTTTGAGGCCCGCAAAAGAAAAATGCGGGTCCGCAGTTCCTTTCAGGGGACGAGGCAACGGCACAGCCTTTGGATTGCCGAGGCGCGCTGCCGCTTCCACGGCAGGTCCGCCAGGGAATCCTAGCCCAAGCAGCTTGGCTGTCTTGTCAAATGCCTCCCCAGCGGCGTCGTCAATTGTGGTGCCTAGGCGCTGGTAATGGCCGACACCACTGACAACAAGCAATTGGCAGTGGCCCCCGGATACCAGCAGCAAGAGATACGGAAATTCCAGCGAATCCTCCGCCAATCGGGGCGAAAGCGCGTGGCCTTCTAAATGATTAACTGCGATCAAGGGCTTGCCGCTGGCGTGGGAGAGCGCCTTTGCTGTGACGAGACCGACCATTACGCCGCCAATAAGCCCTGGACCAGCCGTTACTGCAATTGCGTCAATATCGGCCAGCGACTTTCCGGCATCAGCCAGCGCAGCTTCCACCAGCGGCGTCAGAACTTCGACATGAGCCCTGGCCGCGATTTCTGGCACTACGCCGCCAAAAGGGCGGTGTTCCGCCTCCTGCCCTGCCAAACGATGAGACAGCACAACCCTGTCACTGGTCACCACTGCTGCTGCTGTTTCGTCACAACTTGATTCGATACCAAGGATTAGGCTCATAACCCTTCCCTCTAATCGTGCGGGCGGTTAGGGCAAGGCGCATGAGTTCACTTGTTGCACCGCTCCTTACCCCACTGCGTCTTGGCACGCGCGCTTCCCCCCTCGCCATGGCACAGGCCCATCTGGTGCGCGAAGCGCTTTGTAGTGCGCACGGATGGGATGCCTCAGCCGTTGTCATTACCCCTATGACAGCAAGCGGGGATAAAATTCTTGACCGGTCCCTGGCCGACATCGGTGGCAAAGCGCTTTGGACCAAAGAGTTGGACCGAGCGTTAATTGAAAGCAAAATCGATTTTGCCGTGCACTCGATGAAAGACGTTGAAACAATCCGCCCCCTGGCTCTTTCAATTGCCGCCATGCTGCCACGTGCGGATGTACGTGACCGATTGATCGGGGCATCATCAATTGAAGCACTTCCTCTGCGCGCGCGTATTGGCACCAATTCTCCCCGCCGGTCCGCCCAGCTAATGCGCGCGCGACCAGATGTGGAAATTGTCTTGTTCCGGGGCAATGTTGCGACGCGACTGGCCAAGTTGGAGTCAGGCGAAGCGGACGCGACGTTGCTGGCCGCAGCGGGCCTCAACCGGCTCGGCATGACAGATATTGGCGCGAGTATCGAAATCACAGAAATGCTCCCTGCCCCTGCACAAGGCGCAGTCGGCATTGAAACGCGGGCCGGTGACGAGGCCGTTCAGGCGGTGCTCGCGCGCATCAACGACAGTGCGACGATGACGTGTGTGCTGGCAGAACGCGCTTTCCTCGCGGCCCTGGGCGCGGGCTGCCATTCGCCAGTTGCAGCTTTGGCCGTAATGGCAGGAAGCTCCATTCAGGTTCGCGCCGAATTGATCAGCCCGGACGGCCGCGAATGCGTGCGCGGCGAAGAATGGATTGCAAATCCGTCTGATGCGGAGGGCCTGGCCCATGAACTGCTAGGCAATGCCAGCCCTGCCCTGCGGGCATTGTTCGACGCGTGAGCCGGCGTGTGAGCCGACGTTTGAGCCGACGCGTGATGATCCTGCGGCCCGAGCCCGGCAATAGCCAAAGTGTCGCGCGGGCAAAGGCGAAAGGGCTGAACGCGTTTGGTTATCCGCTTTTTGCGATCGAAGCCGTGGATTGGACTGGGCCACCTGCATCTGATTTTAACGCATTGCTGCTGACCAGTGCAAATGCAGTACGCGGATTGGATGCCTATTGCAGGCTGCCTGTTTACGCAGTCGGCGCCGCGACAGCTAAGGCGGCGCGCAGCGCTGGATTGATCGTAGCAAAAGAAGGCACCAACGGAGTCGACGCTTTTCTGGCGTCCCTTGAGCCTCAAAAAATGTTTCATCCTCACGGCGAAGATACAACGCCCACGGCACCAAACGGACATGAGATTACCCAGGCAATCACCTATCGCAGCCGTGCAGTCGAGCCCGCGACACCGATTTGGGATGCGCTTGACGAGGCACCGATCGTCCTGCTGCATTCACAGCGAGCCATAATGCATTTCGCCGCACTGACAGGCCAGCAAGACATTGACCGCTCACGGATTTCGCTGGTTGCGATCAGTCAAGCAGTGGCGAATTTGGCTGGTTCAGGGTGGGAAGCAGTTGCGCTTGCCGCTTTTCCGCGCGATGACGCGATGATCGATGCGGCGCTTGCACTAAGCACAGGATCACGGGGTTGATTGAATGACAGAAGCTTTACCTACGGCCCCACAGCAACGCCGATCAATCGGACGGTCCCTTATCGTGCCAGTACTGTTCTTTGTTGGCGGCGTAGCGGCAACTGGGTGGATCCTCACCAGCACCGATTTCGGGGTGCGATTGGCGTCGCATCGTGAGCCTGAACCGATTGCGGTTGATGCGGCACAAATTGCGCCATCTGCCCAAACCAGTTCCCCCGCTAATCCACCAGCCGTGACCGCCCCAATGCCTGACATGGCAGCGCGGATAGCAGCCGTTGAAGCAAGACTGGCGCAGACAGAAGCGACAGGCAAGTCAGCTGGGCCCGGAACTAGCCCGCAATTGAGCCGGATCATGCTAGCCATGGTCGCACGCCGCACCATCGAAACCGGCCGCAGCATCGGCGGATTGGAAAGCGAGTTGCAAAAGCAGTTTGGTTCTGATGCGCCTTATCTTGTCACCGCTATCACATCAGCCACGCGCGATCCCGTGACTCTGGCCGCACTGACAACGGAATTTTCAGGCCTTGCCCCTTCATTATCGGGCTCAGGCGACAAGTGGTGGGCGCGGATCAGCAATAGCCTATCCAACCTTGTCACGGTGCGGGATGGAAAAACGAAGTCAGATGACCCCGCTGCGCTTGTCGGACGGGCTGATGCCGCGTTAAAGGCGGGCAAAGTCGAGGCAGCATTGGAGGCGGTGGGCGCATTGCCCAATCGCGCACTTGCTGGCCCCTGGATGGTCAAAGCCAAACGTTATGCTGCCGCGATGCAAGCAGTTGACGCACTGGAAGCCAAAGCCTTTGCAGCGCCCCCCGTCGAAGCGCCTGCGCCAGTAATGACATTGCCAGACCCTTCCCCAGCCCCAGACCTTGCTCCAGCCCCCGTGCTGCAGCCGGGCGGAGGTATCTGAGGGAATACGCCTCTAAATCGCCTGAATATTATATTCATGCCACGCAAAAATGGCGACGGCACCCCGGTGGGGCCTCCACGCCTCAGCCAAATCGCGTGTTACTTTTTCGGATGGACGCGCTTCTAGTCCCAGCATCCGGCCAATTGCGATCTGAACTGCTAAATCCCCCGCTGGCCAGATATCAGGCCGCCCTTCTGCAAATAGTAAATAGATTTCTGCAGACCAGCGCCCAATACCTTTTGCCCGGGTCAACAGCGCAATCGCGTCTTCGTCATCTATCGGCAGGTTGTCCAAGTCGAGTTCGCCTGATGCGACAAGGGCCGCCAGGCTGTGGGCATAGGATTGTTTCTGACGCGACAGCCCGCAGGCCCGCAGCGCGCCTTCGCCAGACGCAAGGATAACAGCAGGATCAGACAAGTCGCCAATCCCATCCTCTAGCTTGCGCCAGATTGATGCCGCTGCCTTCACACTGACTTGCTGGCCGACGATCGTGCGCAGGATCGTTTCATAACCGGCTGGCCGGGACCGCGTTTCAGGCAGGCCTATCCGTTCCAGCGCCGCAGCAAAGTGCGGTTCGATTGAAGCTGCCGCTTTTACGGCTTGATCTAATGCCGCTTGTGATAGTCCCACCCTAGTGCTCCCTTGCGTATTTTAAGTTTGCGCTTTAGCGACGCGATCAATCGAAAAGGCAACCTACAGGGGAATTTGCACATGGCAAAAATGATTGTTGTGACACGTGACGGCACTGAGAAGGAAATTGAAGGTCAGTCTGGCCTTTCCGTGATGGAAATAATCCGGGATGCCGGGTTTGATGAGCTGCTGGCGCTGTGTGGGGGCTGCTGTTCTTGCGCAACATGCCATGTGCACATTGATCCCGCATTTGCAGACAAGATTGCCGCGCTTGGCGAAGATGAAAATGATTTGCTGGATAGTTCAAGCCACCGCGATGCAACTTCACGCTTATCATGCCAGATTCCGTTTGGTGATAATCTTGACGGTCTGCGAGTGACCCTGGCTCAGGAAGACTAAGATCCTCCGTCATGGACAACAAAAAAGGCCGGAATTTCT
Organism: Sphingomonadales bacterium; assembly: GCA_031430995.1. GTDB lineage: Bacteria > Pseudomonadota > Alphaproteobacteria > Sphingomonadales > Sphingomonadaceae > Aquisediminimonas. The sequence continues at coordinate 5,212 of JANPCO010000059.1, forward strand.
CCCGGCCTTTTTTATGTCAGCACGTTTGCTGGCTCAGACTTTTTTCTTGTCAGCCCAAATGTTTTGATAACTCATCCAGGCGATCCACGTAAACGCGAGGAGGAAGAGGAATACAGCCAAACCAACTTGCTTGCGGTTTTCTAACTTCGGCTCAGCTGTCCATGTGAGAAAAGCAGACACATCCTTGGCCATCTGGTCAACCGTCGCTTTTGGCGCGCCCGGTCCATATGTCACTTGTTCATCAGCCACCAATGGCGGCGTCATCGCGATGTTCAGGTTCGCAAAGTAGGGATTATAGTGCAACCCGTCGCCAGTTTTTGAGTCCGGATAATCCTTCAGCAGCTTTGCGGGCTGTTCTTCCTGATAACCAGTCAACAGGGAATAAACATATTCCGGGCCTTCGTGGCGTGCCTTTGTGATCAATGACAGATCTGGCGGCAAGGCATTGTTGTTAGCAGCGCGCGCCGCAGTCTCATTGGCAAAGTTCCAAGGGATCTTATCTGCCGCTATGGATTTACGCGTAGCGGGCTCACCCGTTTCCGGGTTAATCGACGGCGTTTCAATTGTGTAGTCCGCGGCTATGCTTTTGATCTGCCCTTCGCTGTACCCGATCGCCGCAAGGTCACGGAAAGACACAAGCTTCAAACTATGGCATGACGAACAAACTTCTTTGTACACCTGAAACCCGCGTTGCAACTGCGCCCGGTCAAATTTACCGAGTGGGCCGTTGTGGGCGAAATCAACTTCTTTGGGATGAAGGTGAAAAACCTTTTCAGCTGTCGGCAGTGAGGTATCGGAAACCATATCCACTCCACTGCGCAGAGCGGAATACATCATGACCCCGGCAAAAAATAGGCCAACTAAAAACGCAATTGGGCGAACCATTGGAAGTTATCCTTACTCTGCAGGCTGCAAGATTGGGCCGGAACCGAGCGGAGCGAACGCAGGAGCCTTATACTTATTTAGCACCGATTCTGTGATAGATGTTGGCAACGGCAATGTTGTTTCGATCCGCGAAATGATCGGCAAGATGATCAAGAAATGCGCGAAATAATAAGCCGCCCCAATCTGGCTGAGAAGCACATACAATGGTTCTGCAGGTGCACCCCCACAATAGCCCAGCACGATAATGCACGGGATCAAGCCGAACCAAAAGAACTTGCGGAACATAGGACGATAATGACCCGATCGAACTGGTGAGGTATCAATCCACGGCAAGAATAGCAGCAACAAGATCGACGCAAACATCGCGATCACGCCCAACAACTTCGCAGGGATGAAGAAGAAGTCAAAGGTGAACGCACGCAGGATCGCGTAGAATGGCCAGAAATACCATTCAGGGACAATGTGCGCAGGCGTCGAGAGCGGATTGGCAGGGATGTAGTTATCGGGGTGGCCAAGCAGGTTTGGCGCAAAGAACACCAATCCCGCAAACAGCAGCATGAAAAGGCCGACGCCAAATCCGTCTTTCGCGGTGTAGTAGGGGTGAAAAGGGACGGTGTCTTGTTCTGTTTTAACGCTCACCCCGGTTGGGTTTGATGACCCTGGGATATGAAGGGCCCAAACGTGGAGGATGACGACGCCAAGGGTAACAAACGGCAACACAAAGTGAAGTGAGAAAAATCGGTTGAGTGTCGCGTTATCAGGCGCAAATCCACCGATCAGCCAGGTCTGAATAGGTTCCCCAATCAGCGGGATGGCACCAAACAACCCCGTAATCACTTTGGCGCCCCAGAAGCTCATTTGGCCCCACGGCAACACATAACCCATGAACGCAGTGGCCATAATCAGCAGGAAAATCACTAGGCCGAGCAGCCAGATCACTTCCCTGGGCGGCTTGTATGATCCGTAAAACAGACCGCGGAAAATGTGAAAATACACAACAATGAAGAACATTGATGCGCCGTTCATGTGAACATATCGGATGAGCCACCCGCTATTAACGTCACGCATGATATGTTCGACTGAATTAAACGCCACCAAGCCATTTGCAGCATAGTGCATGCCCAAAACGATGCCCGTGATGATCTGGATCATCAGAGCCATTCCAGCAAGCACACCGAAGTTCCAAAAGAAATTGAGGTTGCGCGGAACCGGATAACCAGCACCAACAGCGTTATAGATGAGGCGCGGCAAAGGCAGCTTCTCATCCATATATTGCATCAACGGATGGGTTGGTTGGTAATTTTTTGCCCAGGGGAAGCTCATGACGTTATCCTCAGCCGATTTTCACAAGAGTGTCAGATTGAAATGCATATTCTGGCACCATCAGATTATATGGTGCCGGGCCTTTGCGGACGCGGGCCGCCGTATCATAATGTGAACCATGGCAAGGGCAGAAATATCCGCCAAATTCGCCTTTCACTTCGCCAGCGGACGCACCAAGCGGCACACACCCGAGGTGAGTGCACACACCCATTGTTATCAGATAAGCTTCTTTGCCGGGCTGAGTGCGCTGTGCCAGTGTTTGCGGATCGCGGAGCGAGTCCACGGGCACAGCATTTGCTTCCTCAATTTCCTTCGGTGTCAAATGCCGGATGAAAAGCGGTTGTTTGCGAAATTCTGTTTTGATTGCCTGACCAGGCGCAATCGCTGCAACGTCGACTTCGATCGAAGCCAGCGCCAGAACGTCTGCGGATGGGTTCATTTGGGTGATGAGAGGCAACACAATTGCTCCCGCGCCAACACCTGCAAAGCTCACGGCTGCGATATTGATGAAGTCACGACGACGCACTGGGGTCGCACCGCTCATGTCATTTGTTTGGGTTTGTTCGACGGTAGCCATTTCTGAACCTGTTCAATTACGGTTTTGGTGTCGTTACGGCTATACTCCTAGCAACGGAATACGCAATTAAGACCAGACCCGCTTACCCATCATCAGGCAAGTTGTGGCGCTAATAGCAATGCTGCCCACCAATGCAACCAGCGAAATCAGTGGTGTTGAGTGCAGTCCACGCAATCGCTAATACAGCGCAATGCGGATTGCGCTTTTTCAACCTGATATCCCGGGAAACGTAGGTGCTGTGCTGCGCCTCGCGGCCTGTTTTGCCGTAGGTGTTGATATCATTGAACCTTGTGGTTTTGTTTTTTCCGACAAAAAATTGAAGCGCGCTGGCATGGATTATGCGGATCATGTTGAAATCACACGCCATGTCGATTGGGATTTATTCAAGTCACAAGTTTCAGGGCGGCTTATCCTTCTGTCCTCAAAAGCAACAGCGCGGCTGCCTGACTTTGACTTTAGGGCCAGTGACGTGCTGCTGATGGGTCAGGAAAGTGCAGGCGTTCCGGATGCTGTGCGCGCGGTTTGCGATGCGCAGGTGCGTATTCCCCTCATTCCGGCCATGCGGTCCTTGAACATTGCAGTGGCAACGGGCATCGCACTGACCGAAGCGTTGCGCCAAACCGGAGGATTGCCCGCATGATGACCCTTGACGCAGAGCAAGCCGCGGCAAGAGCTTGGTTTGAAAGCTTGCGATCGCAAATCTGCACTGAATTTGAAGCGATTGAGCGCGAAGCAGGCAGCAGCGCCACATTCGCCTACACGCCGTGGAACCGGGACGATGACGAAAGTGGAGACAGCGGCGGCGGTGTGCAAGGATTGATGAAAGGCAAGGTCTTTGAAAAAGTCGGCGTAAACGTCTCCACCGTTGGTGGCACTTTTTCGCCTGAATTTGCCAAAAATATCCACGGAGCGGAGGATCACCCAGATTTCTTCGCAACGGGCATCAGCCTTGTCGCTCATATGGCCAATCCGCACGTACCAGCAGTGCACATGAATTGCCGCTTTCTTGTCACGCAGAAACGCTGGTTTGGTGGCGGCGCGGATTTGAACCCCCCCTTGCCCTATGCAACAGATACAGACGAATTTCACGCCGCGATGAAGGCGGCTTGTGATCCCCACGCCATTGCTGACTATCCCCGGTTCAAAAAATGGGCAGATGATTATTTCTGGATCCCCCACCGCAACGTTCACCGGGGTGTCGGCGGGATTTTCTATGACCATATGGACGGGAATTTCGAAGACACTTTCGCTCTCACCCAAGATGTCGGCAAAGCGTTCCTGAACATTTACCCTGTGATAGTGCGCAGACGCATGGGCCAAAGCTTCACAGATGCTGACAAAGCCCAACAGCTTGCGTGGCGCGGCCGTTATGCGGAATTCAACCTTGTCCATGATCGTGGCACATTGTTCGGCCTTAAAACTGGCGGAAATATCGATGCAATCCTGATGAGCCTCCCTCCGGTCGCAACATGGGATTGATGCCTGTAGCTTGGGATCAGCTGGCAACAATTGTCACGTCGTTAGAGATGCTTGAAAGGCCGCGCGCACGTCAACTGCCTGAGTCTCAACTGCAGCTGGTTCGCTGGGCGAAGCCATCGCTCGCTTCCTATCGCACTTTGTTCCGGCGCGTGGGGGAGCCTTGGCTCTGGTTTTCACGATTGGTCATGGAAGACGGCGAAGTCGAAGCCATCATTCACCACCCGGATATTGCGATCTGGGCTGTGGTCGACCGCTTGGGCGTTGAAGTTGGCATGCTTGAACTCGATTTTCGCGTGAGCGGAGAAGCAGAAATTGGCTATTTCGGCATCGTTCCCGAACTTGCGGGCAAAGGGCATGGACGCTGGCTGATGGCGCATTGCCTGGCGCAGGCGTGGCGGCCAGAGGTGGAACGGGTATGGCTGCACACGTGCACGCTGGATCACCCGTCAGCGCTTGGTTTTTACAGGCGCAACGGTTTTACGCCGTTTGCACGCGCTGTGGAAACATTCCCGGATCCGCGCGTTACTGGCCTACTGCCCCTCGACGTCGCTGCTCACATCCCCCTGCTCGCTCAGCCGCTGGTAAAGCAAAGTTGAAAACACGGACGAGACAACCATAGGAAATGCAGCGGCAAACCCTGCAATCAGCGCCACTGCGACTGCGCCGCCCATGGGTGACCCCAAGGCCGTAAAGATCGATACGAACACCGCTGATGCAATCAACGCGCCGAAGAATTGCACCAGCTGAAATGTCAGCACAAAAAACAGCGCAACACTCAGCAGCATCAACGTTCTCCCGCGGCTTAGCGCATAAGCGCGCATTGCCGCACGCATCGCGCCTTCATTGCGGTCCACCAGAGCGGCAAACACCAGATAGAGCTTTGCAAACATGAACAACATGATGAACGCGATTGGCAACGCAACGACAAGCGAAGCGGCAGCGCTTGGCTGTGTCAGATCAACTCCGTTCAATTGTGCTGCGATGGAGAACGGGATCGTAATAAAGGATATGAGAACTGCAACTGTGACGGCAATAATGACCAGCGCTGGCAAGCGCGCTAACCCCTTTGATAAAGCCTCTGCCACACTTGACCCGGGCCTGAGAACAAGTGCTGACATCGATAGATAGCCAACTTGGGTCCACAATATCGCAATGATCATCGCTACCATCAGTGAACTGGTCCAGCCAGATTGATTGGCCATGCCAAACACAAGGATCGACCCGGCCTGCCCCAAACCAAAAGTCGCCAGCGCCAGTGGAACCAGCAATGTCTGTTCCCGGCGGATAAAGCTGCGAGTGTCAGTCCACAAAGAAGCAAGCGAAAGCGACATCAAGTTTCCAGTCAATAATTTCAGTCGCGCCCCTAGCGTGCCTTAGTCATGCTTACCACTTGGATTGTGGCCCATGCAGTGGCAGAGCTTTGCAATGAACGTCGACTTTGTCACTTTACCGGGGACGAGCCCTTATGTGCAGACCCTGTCAGATATGGAAGAACGCGCGCTCGCCATTGCGGCTGGTAATGCAGCCGAACAGGTCTGGTTCCTTGAACATCCGCCACTCTATACCGCTGGGACAAGCGCCAATCCGGCGGAATTGATCGACAACCGTTTTCCCGTCTTCAATGCCGGACGCGGCGGGCGCTACACTTATCACGGCCCTGGCCAGCGGGTCGGCTATGTCATGATCAACTTGGGGTTGCGCGGGCGCGATGTGCGCCTTTTCGTCCATTCCCTCGAAGGCTGGGTGATTGATGCGCTGGGCTTGCTTGGCGTTAAATGCTGGCGCGCAGAAGGGCGTGTGGGGATATGGACCGAAGCGCGCGGACAGGAGGCAAAGATCGGGGCCATTGGCGTACGCGTCAAAAAATGGGTGACGCTGCACGGCTTTTCGATCAATGTAGCGCCGAATTTAGCGGATTTCGGCGGCATCGTTCCGTGCGGCCTTCCTGAATTTGCGGTCACAAGTCTGGCTGATCTGGGCGTATCTGCGACGATGGCGGAACTCGACGGTGCCCTGATGTGCAGTTTCAGTGCATTTCTATCGCGCTTGCCGTGCAATGCCGATTCTGCTTGAGACGCCCGAAATCGCAGGGTAATGTCCACTATGACTTGGGTATTAAGAGCAATCGCCGGCCAAGTTGTGAACCCCTGTTAGGAGCTTAAAATGCGCAAACTGATCACACTTTCACTGGTTGCCAGTGCCGCCCTTCTTGTTGCAGCGTGCGGCAAGACCGAAACAGCGTCTGCTGACAATGTCGCAGCGCCTGAAGTCAATGCAGCTGATGCCATGGAAGGCACCACCAACGACGCAATGACCAACACAGACACAGCAGCTGGTGCCACTGCCAACATGGCAGCTGATGCCAATGTTGCTGCAAATGCAACGGAAGCAGCTGCAAATGCCGTGGCCAATGTTGCTACAAACGCAGCTGGCAACGCCACCAAGTAAGCGATTTTCGCGGCAACGCGAATGAATGGGGCCGTTCGGGAGACTGAGCGGCCCTTTTCTATTGGCGCGGCGTGAGTTAGATACGCTTCACGTTGTTTGAAGAGGAAGTTGTCTGAATGCGTATCTTGTTCGCTGTTGCGTTTGTTGCGCTGGCCCTTCCCTTCTCAGCTCAGGCGCAGCTTTATTACAAATCACCCGATCTTTCCGGGCCTCCCCTTCTTTTGCCAGAGGCTGGATACGGTGTGGCAATGCCCGGCGCGAACTTAAGCGAGCAAAAGGCAGCTCTTGTCTGGAACATGCGTTCAGGCCTGAATGTTGCGGCACTGCAATGCGGGTTTGAGCCCACTTTGCAGGTTTTGGAAAATTACAACGCGATGCTCACCAATCACCGCGACGAACTGCAATCGTCATTCAATGCGTTGTCCGGTTATTTCAAACGGATGAACAAGACCGTGAAAGGCGGCCAGAACTCTCTCGACACCTATGGCACGCGGACATATTCGAGTTTTTCCGCTGTCGGCGGCCAACTCAATTTCTGCCTTGCCGCGGCCCGGATTAGCAAGCTGGCGCTTTCCGCCCCGCGCGGACAATTAGCAACGCTCGCGCAGGAACGACTTCGCGAACTGTATAACGGAGTGAAGAGCAAAGCGGGCGAACAGCAATTTGGGCGGGCACGTTTTTCAGTCTATCCACTTTTCCCCAATCTGGATTCCCGCTGCTGGAAAAAGGATAAATATGTCAGCAAGTGCGGGATGGGTCCGCTGGTTTAACTCACCAAACAAGTGCTCCTGCGAAGGCAGAAGCCCAGAATAAAAAGAATGAAGTCGCGAAACGGCATTTTTACCGGCGCTGGGCTCCTGCCTTTGCAGGAGCAATGGTGCGCTGGCCTCAGTCAATCCCCAGCCATTTGTGGGTTTGTAGCGATAACCGCCACTTGGGATTGGCGATCACAAACTCTACGCAAGCACGTCGGCTAGCCTCAACATCTGCCCCATCCATCGGCTGCACTAGGTGGTGAGCGAAATTCCAGCTCTGCATGGCAGCCCAATCGCTGCCTTCCTGAGGCCAGACCAGCTTTAACTCATGGCCGGACCGCTGCACGGTTTCGCTGCCCGCCTTGGGGCTGATACACAGCCAGTCGATCCCCGCAGGCGCTGCGATTGTGCCATTGCTTTCCACAGCAATACGAAAGCCGTCACCGTGCAGCGCGTTGATCAGGGGTGTATCAAGCTGCAACAACGGCTCTCCGCCTGTAATCACGATCAGCCGATTGTCGCAGCCATTCCCCCAGCAGGTCGCCACAGCGTCCGCCAGCAATTCCGCCGTCTTAAACTTGCCGCCACCCTGCCCGTCCGTGCCGACAAAATCCGTATCGCAGAACTGGCACACTGCGGTTGCGCGGTCTTCCTCTCGCCCGGACCACAAATTACACCCGGCAAAACGCAGGAACACAGCGCGCAGTCCGGCCTGCATCCCTTCACCTTGCAGCGTCAGGAAAATCTCTTTGACAGCGTATGTCATGCGCCGACTTTCATAAGACGGCTGGGTCAATCGCCCCGGCCTCGGCAAAGCCTTTAGCACGCAAGCGGCACGAATCGCACACGCCGCAGGGGCGCGCCTGAGCCGTCGGGTCATAGCAGGACCAACTGAGCCCAAGATCAAGCCCCAGCCGCAGCCCTTCACGCACGATATCGCCTTTGGTCATTGTCATGAGCGGCGTGTGGATGCGAAAGCGCTCACCGTCAGTGCCTGCTTTTGTGGCGGCCTTCGCCATCGTTTCAAACGCGGCAATGAAATCAGGGCGGCAATCAGGATAGCCCGAATAATCCAGTGCGTTGACGCCAATCGCCAGATCACGTGCACCTACGGCCTCTGCCCAGCCCAGAGAGAGCGAGAGGAATATCGTGTTGCGCGCAGGAACATAAGTGACGGGAATACCGGGCTCCACGCCACCCTTTGGAACAGATATGCTATCGTCAGTCAGAGCAGAGCCGCCAAAGCGCGTCAAATCAACGGGCAGCACCACATGCCGCTCCGCCCCCAGCGCCGCCGACACGCGCGCCGCAGCCTCCAGTTCGATCCGGTGGCGTTGGTTGTAATCAATCGTCAATGCGAACAGCCGGTATCCCGCTTCTTTGACCAACCCGGCAACAACCAGCGAATCGAGCCCCCCTGATACAAGGGCGACAATGGCGGACTGGGGTGAAGGGGCTGGCGGCAAGATCATCCCATGCCCGCTAAAGCCAGCGCGGGCGCGCGACAAGCACCAAAAAAAGGCCGCCCCGAAGAGCGGCCCAGTGATAGGTCAATTTGACCCAAAGGGAGGAAAGCGTGCTTCACTCAGATAAGCTTGGCACAGCCGCTGGTATGCAGAAATAAGGTAAACAAAGCCTTAACGGCGAAAACTGGTCGGCGTTACAGGCGCACATGTGCCAATTCTGCGGCCCTCATACAGGATTTGAAACGGCGAGTTGTTGGCAATGCCCTGCGATTCGATCTGGATCAGGCGCGATGTTTCCACGCGAATGGTGGTCCGGCCATGGCCTTGGCCCGGGCAGGTATAGTGGACCGTCGATGATTTTGGATCATTTGCAATAACGAACCGGCTGCATGATGCGGTGCCGTGGCGCAGTTGCAGCAACACTTTCGAATCGCCAAGGCAAAGGGACTTGGTGTCGCCCGTTTCCTTAGATTTCAGAACCCATTCGCCGCCCTCAATTGCCGACAGGGCGGTGAGTGGTTGGCCGGGCGGCGTTTCGCCCCTAGTTTTTCCAGCCCCAAATGCAGATAGTGTGACACAGCCCAAGATAAAGCTTGCCTGTGCTGCCCTGTTCGTCCGCATATCACCCTTGCCCCTGTTGCTCTGGCGACCTCCGGGTTCAGCTAGTGCCGACTCCGATAATTTTATTGGACAAAATCATTACGGCGCAAAAATGGCTGGGGCGATGAAGAAATGCAGTTAATCGACAAATTCTGCCAGCGGCATCGGGAATATCTTGCTGCAAAAAGCACAATCAACTGAAATAACGCCGCTTTCTCCAGCCATTTCAATGCGTTCATCAACTGGGAACTGACCAACAACTGATTTGATCCGGTCTGCATTACAGCGGCACCCTTTGGTGAGGGATGCGCCGCCTAACACACGGACTTCCTGTTCTTCATTAAACAAGCGCCACACAATCGTTTCCAACGGCAGATCGGGATCGCACAGTTCGGAGTCTTTAATCGTTTGAGCCAATATGCGGACATGATCCCATTCCGGGTGATCAAGCCGCACATGCAGCCGTTCTCGCCCATCCTCCCCTTCCGGCAAATGCTGCACCATCAGCGCGCCACCGATGCTGCCATCGGGTGAAAAGCCAACGCGGATGAAGCTGGGAATTTGTTCCGATTGCAGAAAATAATGCTGAACTGCATCCGACAGCCCATCGCCGTCCAGCGGCACGATCCCTTGATACCGCTCCTTCGTCAGCGCCTGATCGAATGTAATTGCCAGATAACCTTTGCCGAACAGATCAGTGAGCGTCGATCTATCGGCCAATAAAGCCACTCGTTCAGCATCAAACTGAGCGTAGCCGCGCACTGCGCCGTCAAGATAGTCACAAACAAGCAAGCTCACCGGGCCGCCGTTCGTCTGTGCCTGCATCGTTAGTTGCCCGCTGTCTCCTTTGAGCAACGATCCGAGCACAGCCGCCAGCAAAAGCGATTCCGCCACCAATCGTTCAATCACCGGCGGATAGGCATGGCTGGATAGTACAGCCTGCAACGTTGGCCCCATCCGCACCACGCGACCGCGCGCATGGCGGTCCGACACGACGAATCCCAGCACTCTGTCACAGTCTTTGGCCACATCTTTCGCCATATCTACATCACTCGTCATATTAAGCCGTTGACCCACATCAGGATGGCTTTCTGCGCGTGAATGCGGTTTTCCGCTTCATCCCAAATCGCCGATTGCGGCCCATCAAGCACATTATCAGTGGCTTCTTCGCCGCGGTGCGCGGGCAGGCAGTGGAGAAAAAGCGCATTGCTTTTCGCGTGCGCCATCAGCGCATCATTGACTTGATAGGGCGCCATTGCAGCAAGCTTGTTGTGAACATGGTCTTGCCCCATTGATACCCAAGTGTCAGTGATCACGACATCCGCCCCGTCGGTTGCAGCCTTTGCATCTTCAAACAAATCAATCCGCGCGCCCAGCGCACGCGCATCGGCAACAAACGCAGCGTCTGGGCCATATCCCTGCGGACAGCCTGCGCGCACGTTGAAACCCAGCAATCCTGCCGCTTCAATCACGGACGACAGCACGTTGTTGCCATCGCCCAGCCAAGCGACTTCCAGGCCTTCAACAGACTTGCCGCGTTCGACAACCGTCATCAGGTCCGCCACAATCTGGCAGGGATGCGACGCATCCGTCAGGCCGTTGATCACTGGGACGCTTGAATACGCCGCCATTTCAGTCACTTTGGCGTGATCATCGGTGCGAATGAGAATTGCGTCGGCCATTCGGCTAAGCACGCGTGCGGTATCCGCTACAGTCTCACCGCGTCCCAACTGCATTTGCCCTGCCGCCATAAACATGGCCCGCCCGCCCAACTGCACCATGCCTGTTTCAAACGAAGCCCGGGTGCGCGTTGAGTTTTTCTCAAACACCATCGCAAGCATATGGCCATCAAGTGGCGCATCTGCGTCTGCCTTTCCTTTGGGCAAGCCAACGCGCGCGGCTTTGCGCGTGAGGGCTTCATTTAGGATCGCGTGCAACCCGTCCGCGCCAGCGTCAGACAAGTTGAGGAAGTGCCGGATCACGCCGCCTGCGGAATTTGGTAAGCCCGCGCGCCGGCGGAGAGTTTTTCAATACATTCCGCAATATGTGTTTCGTCAATGATCAGCGGTGGCAATATGCGAACGACATTGTCGCCTGCAGCCACCGTCAACAAACCGTGATGATCGCGCAGATGCGCCACGAAAGCGCGGCTATCGACTTTCATTTTAAGCCCCAGCATCAACCCCATGCCCCGCACGCTTTCAAACAGGCCGTCATGATTGGGGATCAACTGTTCTAGGCTGGACCGCAGACGGTCTCCCGTCGCCTTCACTTGTTCCATGAACCCAGGCTCAAGGATCACATCCAGCACAGCGTCACACGCTGCCATCGCCAGCGGATTGCCGCCGTAGGTGGACCCATGCGTGCCTGCGACCATACCAGCCGCTGCCTTTTCCGTCGCTAGGCACGCGCCGAGCGGGAAGCCGCCACCAATACCCTTTGCCGTCGCCACCAGATCAGGCACGATGCCATATTGTTCGTGTGCGTAGAGCGTGCCGGTGCGCGCAACGCCGCATTGCACTTCATCCAGGATCAGCATCAAATCCCGCTCATCACAGATAGCGCGCAGCCCCTTCATAAACTCTTGGCTAGCTGGGCGAATGCCGCCTTCGCCTTGCACAGGCTCCACCATGAAGCCCGCGGTATGATCATCAACCAGCGCCAGCGCCGCTTCAAGATCGTCAAACGGCGCATATTTGAAACCTGGCAACAGAGGCTCAAACCCGTCACGCATCTTATCCTGATTTGTCGCGCTGATCGTGCCTAACGTGCGCCCATGAAACGCATTGTGAAACGTGATGATGGTGTTCTTGTGCGGATTGCCCTGCACATGATGATATCGCCGCGCGGCTTTGATCGCGCACTCCACGGCCTCTGCGCCGGAATTGGTAAAAAAGGCAGTATCGGCAAAGCTATGATCAACCAGCCGCTGCGCAACCTTTTCCCCCTGCGGAGAGCCGTACAAGTTGGACACGTGCATCAAAGTCGCTGCTTGCTTTTGAATGGCGCCGACCAGATGTTCATGGCTATGGCCGAGCAGATTGACGGCAATACCGCTGGCGAAATCGAGTGCGCGGCGCCCATCCTCACTGATCAAATAGCACCCCTCACCCTTCACCGGGCGAAAGCCACACCGCGGATAAACGGGCATCAGGGGAGTGATCGTCATGAGACTTGCCTTTCATTTGAAGCGCAAAACGGAAAAAGGCGACCCGCGAAAGGCCGCCTCTGCGCACTCTTCATATATCGCCTTGAATTTGGCGGGACAACCCCCAGTGACGGTTGCGCGAAGATGAATTAAGGGCAATCGCGCTGACGCTTCAACGCGACTAGCGCGTAACTGCGGCGATTGACTTCACCTTCAATCCGATTTGCGCACGAACTGGTTTCAACCACACAAACAATCCATTGAGCAGTAACGCAGGCAAGCCCAGCACCTGAAACCACCAGCTGCTTTTCAGCACAAATGCCGCAAACAATAGTGTTGCAATGGCAGGTATGAAAATGAACATCATCAAAGCGAAAACACGCAACATCGCAATAAATCTCATATCAATCTCAATCTCACAAAGGCCGACTTAGCGCCGGATGAATGATTTTAGCTGAGCGTTGACCAAAAGGCTTGAATGAATCAGCCGGGGTGCCAACAACAATCTGTTATCGATATGTTGGCAGGCCTTGACGATCATCTCAACCCAAATTTCGATAGACCGTTTGTCAAGAATTCAACTTTCTCGCCCACCGCGCTCAAGCGCCTAAATGCCGAGCGGCGCGTGTCAATTTTTCAGCTTCCACCCACTTCGCAGCAGTAAATAGCAAGTCAGCCCCAACGCGACGTCCAAGACGAGAAGAAATGCCGCACCAAAGCCCACCGGAATGTCCGCTGCACCAATGAAGCCGTACCTGAACCCTGAAATGGCGTAATGAAACGGGTTTGCGTGGCTGATCGCTGCAAACACCGGCGCGAGTTTATCGACTGAATAAAATGTGCCAGACAAAAGCGCCAAAGGAGCAACAACGAAATTGCCAATAGCCGCAGCATGATCGAATTTTTCTGCCCAGATAGACGTCAGCACCCCGATCAGCGCCAGCATCGTTGAACCAAGGAAACCGAATACAAGCACAGCCCACAAATGCTGTGGCATGATGTGAATGCCTGGCCATACTAGCATCGCCAGCCAGATCGCCCCACCGACCAGAAACGCGCGTGTGACGGCGGCCCCTGTTAGCGCCACCAGCACTTCCATGCTGGACAGCGGCGGCATGAGGTAATCAATGATTGTTCCCTGGATCTTACCCACCAGCAGCGAGAAGCTGGAATTCGCAAACGCATTTTGGATCATTCCCATCGCGATGAGGCCGGGCGCCAGAAAATCAACGAACGGCACGCCCAGCATCATTTTGCCGCTCGCGCCGATGGAAACGGTGAAAATAATCAAATAAAGCAGGGTTGTGAGGGCTGGAGCCCAAATGGTTTGGGTGTGCACCTTGAAAAAGCGCCTCACCTCCTTCACATAGAGAGCTTGCAGTCCGCCCCAATTGACCGACTTTATAACGGGCACGCCGGGGGGATTGGCGAAATGATTTTGGGACTCGCTGTTCATGCCGTCTTCGCCTATCGACGCGCGGGCGGAACAGCAAGCTGCATTGAAGCGTGACACTTAAACGTGGCACTTAAACAAGGAACAGGAATGTCCTGGACGGATGAACGGATTGAGCGCCTGCGGGAGCTTTGGACCAAAGGCATGACGGCAAGCCAAATTGCCGAAGACTTAGGGGGCGTTAGCCGCAATGCTGTGATCGGAAAGGCCCACCGGCTTGACCTGCAATCACGCCCATCGCCTGTAAAGGCCAACGATGCAGCACCTGCGCCCAAGCCCGCCGAGCCGCGCAAGATTGCGCTGCCCAAATCACGCCCAACGCCTGTGCCTGTCGCTGCTGCGCCGCCGCCACCGCGCCCAACCGGCCCTGTCAACGCGCCTATCCCCATGCCGCCACGGCCCCAAGCCGCTGGTGGCGCTGGATTTCGCTCAATTGGCCCCGGCGGTTTCGTGCGTCAGTCCCCCGGCGAACAAGCCCCGCCGTCAACGCCAGCACCTCCGCGTCGGCTGGTTCCAGCAAAGCCGAGTGCTGAAATTTCCGGCAAAACCAGCTTGCTCGACCTGAGTGAAAAAGTCTGCAAATGGCCGATCGGCCACCCCGGTGAGCCTGATTTCCACTTTTGCGGTCTGCCCGTGAACCCCGGCTTTCCCTACTGCGTCGGCCACTGCGGACAAGCATTTCAGGCTCAAATGCCACGCCGTGACCGCAGGCCACCACCACCACTGCCTTTTGGCGGGCCGCGCGTCCGGTAAGATGATGTTCGGGGGAGCAAACGCATGACGAATATCCTTGCGCTCAACTTTGGCGTTCTGTTCGCGATTATCATGCTGCTTTGGCTGATTTCAGTGCAAATCAAGGACGCAAGCTTTATTGACGCGTTCTGGGCGTTTGGCATGGTCATCATGGCGGGCCTGACGTGGTTTCAAACCAACGATGGCAACCCGGTGCGCAAAGCGATCATCCTGGGGCTGACCAGCATTTGGGGCCTGCGCCTGTCGATCCACCTGTTCACGCGCTGGAGACGTGACGGCATTGATCCGCGGTACAAGCGAATGATTGGCAGCCTGATGGACAAGAAGGGATGGACCTTTGGCAAAGCCTCGTTGCTGCAAGTCTTTTTGCTGCAAGCCCCGCTTTTATTCATTGTCTGCTTGCCTGCGCAACTAGGGCAGATGTCGACTGACCAAGCGCCTGTTGGCCCGCTCACCTGGATTGGCGTCATCGTCGCGCTGACAGGCATAGCCTTTGAAAGCATCGGCGACGCGCAATTGAAAGCGTTCAAAGCCAACCCCGATAACAAAGGGAAAGTACTGAACACTGGCCTGTGGCGATATACGCGCCATCCCAATTATTTTGGCGATTGCTGCATCTGGTGGGGCATTTATCTCGTCGCGGCAGAAACGTCGCTTGGGCTATGGTCCGTCCCCGGGCCGCTGCTGCTGACATTCCTGCTCGTCAAATGGAGTGGCGTCCCCCTGCTTGAACGCAGCCTTGCCAAAACCCGGCCTGGCTATGCGGACTATATCGCAAAGACATCATCGTTCCTGCCCTGGCCTCCGAGGCCGTGATTTGCCGTGGCTTGAATTAAGGCTGGCAAGGTTGGCCTGCCCTTGCTACACAAAAAGCCATAGCACCCGTAGCTCAGCTGGATAGAGCGCTGCCCTCCGAAGGCAGAGGCCACACGTTCGAATCGTGTCGGGTGCGCCAGCCTTTTTATTTTTCCGTTGCCGTGAATATACCGTCCCAGTTGGCAGGGGGTGGATTGGCCGCAAATATCACGATCCGGTCTCGGTATAGTGCGTAGAGAGGGCCAAGGCCGTATCGCTCTGCGCGATCATCCAGTTGATCAATCAGCGCCGCTGCACCGGGCCAGTCTTGCGCGCGGTAAGCTGCCAGCATCGCTTCATGCGACTGCGCGTAGGCGGCAAAGCTTGCGTCCTGAGCCATCACATCATCGCCCAGCAGCACGCGCACCGTTTCAGGCATATCCCGCCCGACGACGCGCACTTGATCCAGCACAAGGCTCGCAAAGTGCGGAATGTGGGCGTGCAGGCCTGAGCCAATGGCAATCTGGACGCCGTAATATTTGGTCAATCCTTCAATCCGCGATGCCAAATTTACCGTATCGCCAATCAGCGAATAAGACAGGCGTTGCTCTGACCCCATATTACCGACGCAGCACGGGCCAGTATTCAGGCCAATACCAATTTTCACCTGCCCTGGCCAAGGTTCAGCCTCTTGCTGCGGCATTTCGACGTTGAGGACTCTCAGCCGCTCAACCATGGCCAGTGCCCCGCGCGCTGCATTTTCATGCTGGTTGGGATCATCAAGCGGCGCATTCCAAAAGGCTAGGATCGCGTCACCGATATATTTGTCAATTGTTGCTTTATGGGCAAGCAGCAAATCCGTCATCGGCGTCAGAAAAGCGATCAGGAAGCGGATGATTTCATTGGGTAAAAGCTTTTCCGAAATGCTCGAAAAGCTGCGTATGTCACAAAACAAGACCGTCATTTCACGTTCTTCCCCGCCCAGTTCCAGCTGACCTGGATCTTCGGCAATTCGCCGGACCAATTCAGGCGCAAGGTACCGGTCAAACGCGTTGTGAATATAGGCGCGCTGCCGTTCCTCTTTGTAATAAACAAGGATCGTGCCCAGCACATAAGCCGTAATCAGCCCAAGGATGGGCCATGTCGGGTCCAGCAGAAATCGGTAGTGACTGAACGCAATCCAGCTGCCGCCGCCAATCACCATCACGGCTGCCCCGCCAACCAGCGCGCCGTAAGCAGCGCCGAGGCGAGGCAACAGAAATACAAGGCCAATCCCCAGCACAAGCAGCAGCGCCCGTTCCAGACCAACCACCCAGTCTGGGCGATACAGAAAATGCTGGAGGATCATCTGCTCAGCAGCTTGAGCATGGACCATAACGCCAAGTTCAGCGTCATTCAGCGGCGTGGCCCGCAAATCTCGCAGACCAATGGCCCCAGCCCCGACGAACACGATATGCCCGCCGAACAGCCGTTCCTTATCCTCCGTCGTCAGCGCACCAGATAGAATTTTCCACGCTGGAACAATGCGTTGCGGCACAGGCCTGGTATAATGCATCCAAAGTTCACCAGCTCGCGTGGTCGGCACTTCAAAATCAGCCACACGGAGCGCAACGACATCGCCAACCGCGCCACCTTCTCCGCTGCCGTCGCTGGTTTTGACGATGACAGAATTTGCTTGCCGCGCGACCCGCATCGCATCGAGCGAAAGCGAAGGCAGCAATACACTGCCTTGCTCCGCAATCAACGGCGCGCGGCGGATGATCGAGTCTTCATCCGGCGAAAGGCTGAGAAACCCGCTGCCAGCTGCTGCTGTTTCCAGCCCAGGCAACGGCATCACGGCATTGCGGTAGTGCGGCACTGATGAGGGCGCAGAGCCTGAGACAGCCAGCCCCGCCTTGGCCGTGGCTTGGGTGCCTTGGCGGTCGTTGGTCAGAAAATATCCGGTGAGCGAAGGGGTCGCCCGCAGCACTTTGGCCAATTGCTCATCATTATCTGGCAAAAGTGCAAGCCTACGCGCCACTTCCGGATCAGACGCAGCATAGCGTTTTGAAAGCTGTTGCGGCGATGTGCGGTCGCTTTCGGAAAAGACAATGTCAAAAGCAATGGCTGCAGCCCCAGCGTCACCGAGTGCCCGTGTGAGGCGCGCAATATCTGTCCGCGGCCACGGCCACTGGCCGTATCGACGGATGGTTTCATCATCAATATCAACAATGCGCACTGCGGCGTCTTCATAAGGACGCGGGCTAATTCGTTGATAACTGTCAAAAACCAGTAACCCGATGCGATTGAGCGCAGGCGACAGGACGGGAATGGGGAAGGTCTGCAACGCTGCAATGATCAGCACTGCAAAGAGGCCAGGCAACGTTTGCGTGCCGCGTTTGCGCAACCAGTTTTTCACCTTGCCCATATTTGCCCCCTACTGCTGCTTGACTCCTTGCCGGTTTTTTAACGCCGCGTCACCAAATGCCTAACGCGGCATAAACCTCAAATTTACGCCCTTCCTATACTCAAGCGTTCGATAACAACGGCTTAGGGTGCGCGCCGTCACCAAAGGAAGACCAATGAACGTAAACGCTATGAGCCATTCGCCCCCGCAAACCGGCCATTCCCTTGTCGCTGGCCTGGTTGCTACTGAAGGCAGCGCCGTCCACCGCTATGTCACGTCGCATGATTTGCTTGCTGGCAAATTCGCCGCGCGGAACATGGCTGATGCCGTTCATTATCTTTGCATACTGCACGGTCGGCATCCCGGTGTGGCCGATCACGCCGCGAATCACACAGCGCATGATGCAGCGCGGTCATGGCTGATTGGCGCTGTTGACGGTTTTACCCGCGAACGCACCTTCCTGACGCGGCTGGTGGTTGCAGCGGGACCATTGCCCAGCACACCGGGCCAATCGGAAAGCGAAGCAGCTGTAAACGGCCAGCGTCACGCACTTGAAATGCTCGCCCAATCAGACCGGGTGGGTTGCGCGCTAGGCGCTGCGATGGCGCTTGTACTTGACTGGCAGTCCGTTCGCCAAGTGCTTGAAAGTGCTGGCAAACGTTTTTCGGTGGATGCTCCAATGGGGATACTTCCCACTCAAGATGCAACACTTGATCTTGCGAGTGGTGTTGCGACATCCGCAGCGATGGAAAGGGCAATTTCCTTTGGCGCGCAACAAATCCTTGCTCAACACCGCGGTCTTTGGGACTTGCTGGAGGCGCGACAGCTGGCGCGGGGTGACTACTGATCACCCCCGAACACAGCATAAAGGCCGGGGTCTTGGCCTAATAAAATTACTGATGCACTTTTACAATTCGCAGCCTAACATGCCTTCAAGATAAAGACTTTGCCTGCAATGGCAAAGTCATGTGGAGGGACGCGATGAAACTAAACCGCACTACGGGACTCACGGTCTCTGCATTTGCCTTGATCGCACTGACCGTCGTCGGATGCCAAAAGACTGGCAGTGCCGGCGGTATTGACGCCAAGCGCCTGCTTTCTGCCGCCAGCGATACTGAAAACTGGATGAGTTACGGGCGTACTTATGATGAGCAGCGCTATAGCCCGCTTGAACTGATCAATGCCTCCACGGTCAAAGACTTGGGCCTTAGCTGGTCAGCTGACCTTGATACGGCACGCGGGCAAGAGGCGACGCCGCTGATCATTGACGGTAAAATCTACATCACCACGGCCTGGTCAAAGGTGAAAGCCTATGATGCGGTGACTGGCAAAGAGCTGTGGAATTATGATCCCGAAGTGCCTGGCGAAACTGGCGTCAAGGCCTGCTGCGACACTGTAAACCGCGGCCTTGCAGCTTGGGGTGACAGGCTGTTTTTCGGCACGCTTGATGGTCGCCTGATCGCCCTCAACCGCGACACCGGCAAAGTCGAATGGTCAGTCGTCACGCTTGATCAATCCGGCCAAGCCACAATCACTGGTGCGCCGCGTATCATTGACGGCAAAGTCATCATTGGCAACGGCGGCGCTGAAATGGGCGCGCGCGGCTATGTTTCGGCCTATGATACCGCCACGGGCAAGCAAGTATGGCGATTTTACACTGTCCCCGACAAGCCCGGCGCGAACAAGGAACCTTATCTGAAAGCTGCCGAAGCCACGTGGAAAGGGGAGTATTGGGCCCAAGGCGGCGGCGGCACAGCATGGGATGCCATGGCCTACGACCCGGATCTTGATCTGCTGTATATCGGCGTGGGCAATGGCAGCCCCTGGAACCAGGCTTACCGGTCACCGGGCGGCGGCGACAATCTCTACATTTCGTCAGTCGTCGCAATCCGGCCCAAGACGGGCGAATATGTATGGCATTACCAGACGACACCTGGCGAAACATGGGACTATACGGCGACGCAGCATATCATGCTCGCTGATCTCACCATCGATGGCAAACCGCGCAAAGTATTGATGCAAGCGCCGAAAAACGGCTTTTTCTATGTGCTGGACCGTGCGACTGGCAAATTGATTTCGGCAAAGAATTTTGTGCCTGTGAACTGGGCAACTGGCGTTGATATGAAAACTGGGCGGCCGATTGAAAACCCCGCCGCGCGAATTGATAAAACCGGCAAGCCATTTGTTGTAACACCAGGCCCGCTTGGGGCACACAATTGGCATCCCATGGCCTTTGACCAGAAAACTGGCCTTGTGTTCATTCCGGCCCAGGAAACGGCCTTTCCGTTCATTCCCGAGGCCAACTGGAAAAGGGCAAAACAAGGGTTCAATGTCGGGTTTGATCTGGCCGCTGCATCCATGCCAGCAGATCCCGTCATCCGCGCTGGAGCAGCCGCTGCAACCAAAGGCGCACTGATCGCGTGGGACCCTGTGGCGCAAAAGGAGCGCTGGAGGGTGCAATATAAAGGCCCGTGGAACGGCGGAATGTTGGCCACTGCGGGCGGCCTTGTGTTTCAGGGCAATGCGGCAGGTGAATTTGCGGCTTATGATACGAAAAATGGCACAAAGCTGTGGACTTTCCCGGCGCAAACGGGCGTCGTTGCCTCTGCTGCGACCTACAGCGTAAAGGGCGAGCAATATGTTGCCGTTCTTGCTGGCTGGGGCGGAGCCTTCCCGATTACGGCGGGCGTGCTTAACGATGTATCAGGCCCTGTGCGTAACATCTCGCGGCTGCTGGTGTTCAAGCTAGGCGCAAACGGAAAATTGCCGCCGATGCCAACGCTTGCCGCGTCGCCGCTTGATCCGCCAATGAACAAGGCAACACCAGCGGTCGTTCTGGCGGGTGGGCAGCACTACGGCCGATATTGCGGCGTTTGCCACGGCGATGCGGCAGTCGGCAGCTCCGTGCTGCCCGATCTCCGCCGTTCAGGCGCCTTGGGTGATGCCAAGAGCTGGGCGACGATTGTTCACGACGGCGCGTTGAAATCAGGCGGGATGGCCAGCTTTGCCAATGTGCTCACGGTTCCCCAGATGGAGTCCGTTCGCCACTATGTCATTCACCGTGCGAATGAGGATAAGGCGCTGGAAATGAAGGCCAAGGCCACGAAAATCGCGATGCGTTAGGGTGCGGGGCGTAGTGTGTGATGACTTTACACTGATCCGTTCGTCCTGAGGAGAGACAGAGCGCAGCGAAGACTCGTCTCGAAGGGCCTAGTGGTTCGAGACGAGCCTTCGCTGCGCTTTGTCTCCCCTCACCACGAACGGGGTTGAATCAACCTAATGTCATCATGCTCTAGTGCGCGGACTGCGCTTTGTTCCTCTGACGCCGACAAACGGGATTACGCGTCACGAACCATATAGGCTCCAATTCGCCCGTGGGCACCCCGTGGAGGCCTGATCCAGTTCCTCTGGCACTCGGGGTGCCGAACGCGTCTGAAACGCGCTCTCGGCTCGATTTAGACCGCGTCCTACTTTCACGGTGAATTTGGCCCCGTCTAGGTCCGCTTGCGATGCCTCCGCATCACTCGCAATGACATCGTGAGCACTCCAGCGTCACCCCGCCGTGCGCGCGGCCTTATCCTTATCATTCGTTCCGCGGATCATGGCGGAAATAGCACCCCATTCTTCGTCACCCAGTTGAGACAAGGCAGGATAGAAATTCCCGCCACCGGCCTGATAGCCTGCGCCGTCGATGGCGATCGTTTGGCCATTCACATATTCGGCCCCTGCCCCCATCAGGAACACAGCCAGATTGCAAAGCTCATGCATGTCGCCGACGCGCCCCATGGGATTTCCGCCAGACGAATCTCGCCCCGTCAAGTTGCCACCACCGGGGGAAAGCCGTTCCGACATGCCTTTGGTTGGAAACGCACCCGGGGCTATGGCGTTAAAGCGCAGCCCGTAGCGACCCCATTCCGTCGCAAGGCTTTGTGTCATGACGTTCACACCTGCTTTCGACATCGCTGATGGAACCGTGAAGGCTGACCCATTCCACACCCATGTGGTCAAAATCGCCAGAAAGCTGGCCTTTTTCTTTTCCGCAATCAAACGCTTACCAATGTCGAGCGTGACATAGAATGTTCCGCGAAACACGATATCAGAAATGGCGTTAAAGCCGTTGATTGAGAGGTCTTCGGTGCGGCTGATGAAATTGCCGGCCGCATTGTTGACGACGCCTGTTACGGCCCCGCCATCCGCCCAAATCGCATCAACCATTGTCTTGATCGAATCCGGACTGCGAATGTCGCACGGGATGCCCGTGATCTTGCCGCCGTGCTTTTCACGCAATTCATCCGCCGTAGCGTCCAGCACGGGCCCACGCCGCCCGCAGATGTAAACCGTCGCCCCAAGCGAGAGGAAAGCATCGGCCATTTCCTTTCCCAGCCCCGTGCCGCCGCCCGTTACGAGAATACGTTCACCGTCCATCAGGTCGGGGCGGAACATGATTTTGCTGCTATCCATGGGGTATCTTTCTCAATTTCAAGCGGGGGTCAAAGACCAAGCACTTGTTTAGCGATGATCGTTTTTTGCACTTCATCAGACCCGCCAAAGATCGTCCAGGCACGGCCATTCAGATAAGTTGGCATCGCCAGTTGAGCTTCGCGGCTGCCCACGGGTTCCGGCGCTTCATTGCCATAAAGCGGGCGGGTGGTTGGCAGTTGCAGGCCGTCATAGCCGAACAGATCGACGGTGAGTTCATTGATCGACTGGCGCAGATTGGCACTCACCAGCTTGATCAGTGATGTCTGCGGGCCAGCGGGACGCCCCTTGGCAAGTTCGGCCAATATTCGCAATTCGGTGACTTCAAAGGCCTGCGTTTCCAGCCGCAACCGCACCAGCCGCTGCATCAGCAGCACATCATGCGACATTGGGCCGTTCACGCCCGATGGCTGATCCTTGGCGCAGCTTTCCAGCCGGTCGAGCTCAGCGAGCAGTGACGGCGCGGTGCAGGATCCGCCGCGTTCATTTTCGAGCAGATATTTGGCAATTGTCCAGCCCTGCCCTTCCTCACCCACAAGGTTCCCGGCATCGCTTTCGGCATTGTCAAAGAAGGTGGAATTGACTTCATGGTCATTCGCCATCGTGACAATCGGCGCGACGCTAATCCCTGGTTGATCCATGGGGATCAGCAGGAAGCTGATGCCTTCCTGCTTCTTGGCTTCAGCATTAGTGCGGACAAGTGCGAAAATCCAATTTGCATGGTGCGCGTGGGTGGTCCAAATTTTGGAGCCGTTGACAATATATTTGCCCCCGACCCGCTCTGCTTTCGTCTTGAGTGATGCCAGATCAGACCCTGCCCCCGGCTCTGAATATCCCTGACACCAATAATCTTCGCCAGATAAGATGCGCGGCAGGAAATGTGCCTTTTGCGCCGGGGTGCCGAATTTGCAGATCACGGGGCCGACCAATTTAAGGCCAAGCACAGGAAGCGACGGCGCGCCTGCAATGGCGCATTCTTTTTCAAACATGTATTTCTGGGTCGCGCTCCACCCTGGCCCGCCATATTCTTGCGGCCAAAGCGTTGCGAGCCAGCCTTGCTTATTCAAAATGGCCTGCCATTCACGCGTGATATCGGGCTCAACAAACACGCTTGGGGTGTTGGCCGCCCCTTCGCGCAGGCGCGGGCTCAGCTTGTCATCCAGGAACGCGCGCACTTCATCGCGGAACGCCAGATCCTCGGCGGAAAAATGCATATCCATCAGCTCAATTCTCCCATCGCCCAGCGGATACTGCGGCGCAAAGTCTCGTAATATACGGGATAATTCCAGCCGCAGCGTTCGGGATGATCCCAAAACGGCATCAGATCAATCACGTCAAAATGGCTGCGGCAGTGGCCCAGAGTATTATACAGCACGCCGCCTTTCCCGTAATCACGCAAGTAAACAATCGGCACAACGACATTGTCATATTCGGCATCAACAAAGCCCGTGGCTTCGCCAGTAAAGCGTGTTTGCATCAGCACTTTGATTGGTGCGGTTGTGTTTGAAATGTAAAGTTCGTCAATAATGTCAAAATCGTCGAGGCCGCGCGTCACGGCGTGGGTCTTGTCCGCCACTTCAACTCTAAATGATCCAATCGGCGGATGCGCCTTGAACTGGGTGCCAAGGATTTCCATCACGTCTGGCCGCTCGTTGGGCGTATCAACCCCGCCTTCCGTAAAGCGCAGAACCGAATTGGTGCCGTGCAGCGCCAGCCACCGCCCGCCACTTTCAAGAAACGCCTTGATGGCGACTGTTTCTTCCGGCGTCGGCAAAACATCGCATGTGTAAGTGATCAGGAATTTGCAAGCGGCAATCCGTTCAACATTGCTGAAATCCATCGCGACTGTGGTGCGGATATTCTGATGCTCCCCCAGCAGCTTGAGAACTTCCAGCCGAGCAAAATCAATATCATGATATTTGCCAGCGGCGACGAAATGGGCATCAATCCGGTTCATGCTCATCGCTCCATGATGGTCACAGCGGAAACACCCGGCGCACCGTACACATGGGAGTAAGCTGTTTTCGGCGCATTGGGAGCCTGACGCGCACCGCCTGTACCGCGCAGCTGAATGACATTTTCATAAACCTGGCGCAGCCCGGACGCACCAATCGGTTCTCCGCAAGCAAGGCAGCCGCCGTCTGTGTTGACTGGCAGCGCGCCGTCCAGTTTTGTCCGCCCTTCAGCAAACCATTGTTCCTGATCGCCGTCAGCGCAAAAGCCATTTTCAGCCATATGCATGATTTCCGCACCGGATTCTGTATCCTGCAACTGGGCCACGTCGATATCACCGGGTCCGATCCCGGCCTTTTCAAATGCAGCCTTTGACGCGAGCACTGTAGGGGATGGTCCGCGCTCTATATCCAGTGACGGCGCAAAGACCTCAAACGATCCTGGCGGGCGCGTGCGCATCACAGCGGTTTTCAAGCGGACGGGCTTGATACCCAATTCGCGCGCCTTTTTCTCACTTGCGAGGATCAGCGCCACACCGCCTTCGGCAGGCGAACAGAACATATATTTGGTCAGCGGATCATTCACCATGGGCGCATTCAGGATCGTATCCAGATCGACGGGGGATCGCCGCCATGCGTGATCACAGCGCGCGCCATTCTCAAATGCTTTTTCAGCCACACGGCCCAATGTCGTCCGGCTGATCCCGTGCAGAGCCATGTAACGTTGCAGCTTCAACGCAAAAAACTGGGTGGTCAGCATCAGCCCTGTTTCGCCGTACCAATCGGGCAGGCCCCACTCAGCGGGCTTGGCGTTGAACGCCCCGCGATCATGCTTATCAAACCCAATCGCCATGCCCACATTATATTCGCCGCTGGCAATGGCGGAATAGGCCGATGCCAAAGCAGACCCGCCCGTTGCGCAGCCGTTGGCAACATTGATGATGGGAATGCCTGTCAGGCCCAGATCATTGACGATGATATCAGCTGCCCCAGCGGCACTAGACCCGCCATAGCCAAACTGAATGTCCGTCCAGTCGAGACCAGCGTCAGCCAGCGCCTGCCGCACAGCAAACACCCCCTGATCACGACCCGAACGCCCTTCTGTGCGCCCGAACGGATGGATGCCTGCGCCGATGATGCAAACGTCAGTCATATGTCCTCCACTGGGCGAAACGCATAGGTTGATCGCCCTTGGCCAAAATCCTCAATCGCCAGCTCAACAGCCATGCCAATGCGCAAGTTATCAGCCCGCGTCAGGCGCGTTTCAACGATCACTTCGCCGGGCAATTCGACATAGCCGACACCGTAAGGCGCAAATGGCTGCGAGCCTGCGTAAGGCGACTTGGGTTCGAAACCCTGCACAGTCCAAGACCAGAGCGTGCCCGTGCGCGACAGGGAAATTGCTTGATAATTGGCAGCAGAATCGCCTTCCGGCATCGGAAAAACAATGCGGCCAGACTGTTTGTCACGCCCGCCGATCAAACGCGGCAGCGCCTCATCTGTCCAGAGGCCCGCAGCAATGGGAGTGAGCGCTGTCATATCAAGCCGCCTTTGCCAGTTGGGCATAGCCAGAGGCTGTGTCGCCAAAGAGTTTTGACAGGAGCAATATGCGCTTCAACGCGTGGCCGATCCCAAGGTCATCGGTCACCCCCATGCCGCCGTGCAATTGGACGGCTTGCTGAGCGACCCAGATCGCCTCTTCCGCAATGAAGGCCTTTGCCCCTTGCACATTCGAACCCGGTTGCAAAAGCGCACGGTAAAGTGCGGACTGAATGGATTCGCACTTGGAATAAACATCTACCATCCGGTGCTGGATGACCTGAAAACTGCCCAGTGGTTTCCCAAATTGTTCGCGTGCCTTCACATAATCCAGCGTGTCAGCAAACAAGCGCTGCGCGGCGCCGACCATTTCAGCAGCTGCAATCAGCCGCGTCTCGTCAATAGCCGCCAGCAACCGGTCCATGCCCGCAAAGGGTGCGTCTACCGCGACGTCGCGAAACGTGATGACCCCGGCCAAGCTGCCATCCGTTACGGGGTATAGCCGAACGTCCACACCCGTCGCGCCGCGCGGCACTGCAAACAAATGCGTATTCCCGTCCACATTGGCCGACACGATCAGCATGTCCGCCGCTGCTGCTGAAAGCACAAACCGTTTTTCCCCGGACATTTTACCGCCGCGCACCGTGACTGCGCGCGCATCAAGCGTGTAGCGCCCAGC
Organism: Sphingomonadales bacterium; assembly: GCA_031430995.1. Taxonomy (GTDB): domain Bacteria; phylum Pseudomonadota; class Alphaproteobacteria; order Sphingomonadales; family Sphingomonadaceae; genus Aquisediminimonas. Next base: position 31,929 of record JANPCO010000059.1, read on the forward strand.
TGCTTCTGCAAAAGCGAGTGTCGCGATGCTGCTGCCATCCACCACGCCTGCTATATGGCCGGTTCCGGCGAGCAATTTTGCAGGCAAGAAAGCACATTCCAGCCAAGGCTCTACCGCCAGCCCGTGGCCCAGTGCTTGCGCGACGACTGCACAGTCCAATGCCGATCCGCCAAGGCCGCCGTCAGCTTCGCTTGCTGCCAAGCCAATCATGCCAAGCTCTGCTAACTCAGCCCAGCGCGCACGATCAAAACCCGCCGCCATCCGCCGCATTTTAGTGCGCGTCTTTACGTCCACCGGCGCGCAGAACCTGTCGACAGTATCCTTGAACAGGATCTGATTGTCGTCGAGATCAAAATTCATGCACGCTTCTCAAAGGTGATGGGCGCAGTCAGCAATCCCCGCAAAAGGATATTGGGGGACACTTCCAGCACAGCACCATCCTTGATGCGAATATGGTCCATCCGCCGCAAAATTTCTTCATACGCAACGGCCATTTCCTTGCGGCTAAGCATGTTGCCAACGCACATATGAATGCCGCGACCAAAGGCCAAATGGCTGCGCGCGTTGCTGCGCGATACGTCAAAGGCATCCGGATCAGGGAAGCGCGCCGGATCACGGTTCGCAGCGGCATAGCGCAGCATCAGCATCGCGCCTTTCGGTATGGCAACTCCGCCCAGTTCAGTATCACGCGTCGCCACGCGCCACATGCCTGCCGTTGGCGTTTCTGTGCGCAGAATTTCCTCCACCAGATTGCCAATCAGCTTGGGATCAGCCCGCAACTTTTCCACTTCGCCGGGATTTTGCGCCAGTTGCACAATACCACCAGCCAGCGAATGCGTCGTCGTTTCATTGCCTGCGACCATCAGCTGCTGAGCAATCGAAAGGATTTCGGCATCATTCAGAGGCGTTTCCCCCTCAATCCGTGCGTGGACCAGATCAGACAACAAGTCGCCCGTGGCCGCAGCGCGCCGTTCGTCAATTTTCACCTTCACGGCGTGCTGAAACTCAACGACTTCGCGCGCGCATTCCAGTTCGCGCTCTTTGCTAATCATATGGCCAAGCCGATCAGCAAAGGCATCTGACCAGCGTTTGACATTCGCTTGTTCAGACAAGTCAAAACCCAACTGCTCGCAAATCACCTGCACCGGAAGTGATACCGAGAATTCCGAGACAAATTCGCATTCACCTTTGTCGATGAACGTGTCGATCAGCGCGTTGACTTTCGCACGGATCGAGCCTTCCATCGCGTTGACTTTAGGCATCGAAAAAGCCAAGTTGACGAGCTTGCGAAACCGCGTGTGAGTAGGCGGATCGGCGGTCAAGAGCGTGTCCATTTGCGGCCAACCCTCGTCAAGGATAGCTGTGACTTCGGGGTCCATTGACATCGCGCCAGAAAGGGCAGCGGTAAAGCCGTTGGAAAATTCTTCCACGCGCATCGTGGCATCGGAAACGAGGTCAAAGCTGGTCACCAAATACATTGTGATTGGCCCAAGCGGCACTTGCATGACTGGCGCATTGGCGATGGCCCATTGATACATGGGAAACGGGTTTTGCATCACTGCTGGATCAAGGAAACTTGGTGCTGCTGCGTCTGTCATTATTGGGCCTTCCTGCCTTTTTTATATGATGCCATGATGCGCTAGGCGTTGCGACGCACGAAAATGCTAGTTCGGTTCCACCGACGGCCAGACCATCCCTTAGGAATGCACCATGACGCCGCCATCAACCAATATGCCCTGGCCCGTGATAAAACGCGCATCATCGGACGCGAGGAAGGACATAACGTCGGCAATATCTTCAGGCTGACCAAGCCTGCCAAGAACTGAACGCCCCGTGTAATAGGCCTGCGGTTCCGGACTGGCGTCAAACATGGGCTGCGTCATACCCGTCACAATTGCGCCTGGTTGAACGCAGTTGACGGTAATGCCGCCAGGACCAAGTTCAGCCGCCAGTGCGCGGGTCAGGCCCAGCACGGCATGTTTTGACGTTGTATAGGCAACCAGCCCCGCGTCCCCAAACCGCGACAAGATCGACCCGGTGTTGATCACGCGGCCCGCGCTGGAGGCCCGCAGCATCGGCAAACAGGCGCGCGTCAACCGCATGACCGCCGATACATTAACTGACAGAGCAAGCGCCCACTGCTCCTCCGTCATATCGTCAATCGGGCTGGCCGGGCACACGCCTGCGTTGTTGATGAGAATGTCAAGGCCGCCAAGCCTAGCCTGCGCCTCTACCGCAATCCCGGGAATCTGAGCCGGATCGTCGAGGTCAGCAACGTGGTTATACGTGCCAGCAAGGCCGTCAGCAATCATATCAACTGCCAGCACTGCACAGCCATCATCCAGCAATCGGCGCACTGCGGCGGCCCCGATCCCTGACGCCGCGCCGGTTACGACGGCGCGGCGGCCAGCCACGTCACGACCCATCAGGCAAATTCCCGCTGAAATTCTGCCATGTCAAAATAATCCCGCCAATGCTGTATCTTGCCGGCATCATTCACTTCAAAAATTCCCATCAGCCGAATGGGGCGCCAGCGCCCTTCAATCAGGAATTTGTCCGTTCGCTCCGTCATCACGATATTTCCATTGGCGCTGATGTGGTGCGTTTCAAACTCCACGCCTTCCATCGGCGGAAAATTGGCCATCAGGCCTTTACAGCCTTCAATCCCCTGAACAGGCCCCATCGGGATGTTATCCCAGATGATGTCATCAGCCATTGCGGCATAGACCGCGTTCATATCGCCGCTATTCCAGCAGCCAATGAAATCCTCGACGATTTTGAGAGCATCCATTCTCATATTTCCAAAATCATTTTGCCATCGTTCGTTCCGCTGAACAGGCGCAGAAATGCAGGCAGTGCATTGTCGATGCCGTGATCAACATGTTCATCGAACACGATCTGGCCTGCCTGCAACCAGCCTGCCATGACCCCAATGCCTTCGCCAAAGCGCGGCACATAATCTGCGACGAGAAGTCCCGTGATCGAGGCGCGCCTCACGATCAACTGCCACACATTGCGCGCACCCGTCTTTTCGCCGGGATTATTATACTCGCTGATGAGGCCGCACAGTCCAATCCGCGCATTCATCGCCAGATTGTTCAGGCCCGCATCAAGAATGTCTCCGCCGACATTTTCAAAGATGATGTTGACGCCGTCTGGCGCTGCCGCTGCAATCTCCGCGCTCAACTGGTCAACTGATTTGCCGCGATAGTCGATTGCGACATCAAAGCCGTATCGCTCCACCAGCCGCGCACATTTCTCAGGGCCGCCAGCAATGCCGATGACTTTTGACGCGCCTTTGATCTTTGCGATTTGTCCGACAAGCGAGCCGACCGCCCCTGCGGCACCAGTAACAAGCACGACATCACCAGCTTGCGGTTTGCAAACCTCTGTATATCCGAAATAGGCCGTCATCCCGACAGCGCCTAGTACAGACAGGAAATTGGTTGGCGCGGGCACCATAGTCACATCGACTGGCTGGCTGAACCCACCAGAAACGCCAACGCTATATTCTTCAATAGCGTTCAGCCCCGTGACCCATTGGCCGACTGGAAAGCCCTCTGCTTTGCTGTCCACCACTTCACCCACAGTCGACGCGCGCACGGATGTGCCAAGCGGAATTGGTGGCATGTAACTGGGCGCATCATCCATCCACCCCCGCATCGCTGGATCAAGCGAGGCAAAGCGGTTGCGGATCAGAAATTGCCCGTCTGCCAGTGCAGGTGTTGCTTCGCTTAGCATCTCAAAATCATCCGCCACAGGCGCGCCGTTTGGGCGGCGTTTAAGGATGAAGCGTTTATTGGTTGGCATTATAATCTCCGAATTCTTAGTTGCATTCAAGCGTTCCACTCGCCCTTCCCTGAGCCTGTCGAAGGGCGGCACTTCCTTTGACTTACCTTAGCGCAGAAGAAGAACAGCCCTTCGACAAGCTCAGGGGAAGAGGAGTGTTTGCCAATCTACCCTTCACACCGTCAAAGTCACCCGGACTGGAATCGCGCTCTGCAGGCTCTGTCCAGTGATAGGGTCATAGACCGTTGTTTCACTCACCAAACGATTAGTGGAAACCCCAAGTTGCCGCACATTTTCCGGCCCGCTACCAACGTCACCGTAAGAGTGAGCCATGGATATGATGCCCGGGCGAATGGCTGACGAAGCCTCAACCACTCCAACAATTGATCCGGCGGATGAAGTGATTTCCACCATCTGACCTTCGCTGACGCCGATTTTGGCCATGTCGTCGGGGTGAATATGCGCTGGATTGGTCGTGCGCTTTGCCCTGAGCGCCGTCAAATGCCCGCCAGTGGAATTAAACCGGCTCTTGGTTCGGCGGCTGACGAGTTTGAAGTCAAAACCATCCGGCGCAGGCACAGGGACCAGCGCTGCCTTCAATTCATTTGGCATGTCACCAGCCGCTAGATTGAAGCGCGCGGCGGTCTCAGGATCCGGGGGCAGCACCACCGGGTGCTTGTCGCTGTAGATGATTGCTGCACCGCCCGGCGTATCGGCCTTCACTTTGCTTGGCGCAACTGTGCAACCCGCTGTCATCATATCCAGATAGTCAGCCTTGGCAGGCATGATGTCCATCGGGCACGAGCCGCCTGCCAACGGAAGGGCAAAGCCGAGCCGTTTGGCCAGCCCCCAAAGCATTTCATATTCATCCAGCAATTGATCATTCGGCGCATCGGCCACGGCAGGCGTGTAGCGGGCATAAGGCGTTTCATACCACCACTCACTCAAATTGCTGATATCTTCGCGTTCCAAGCACATTTTGGGGGCCAGCACATAGTGGGATCGCTTGGCAGTCTGCGCCATGATGACGTCAACGCTGACCAGCAAATCCAGATCATCTAGCGCGCGTGCGATCTTATCCTGATCGGGAAAGGCGAGGACCGGATTGCCGCCGATATTGATCAGCGCCCTCACCTGCCCTTCGCCTGGAGTTAGAATTTCGTCAGCCAGCACATTACAAGGCATTTCAGTGCCAAGATGTGTCAGCCCGCGAAACCGTGACTTGGGAAATCCTTCACCAAATAACGGGATCAGCGGTGCCACTTGTGCCCGGCGCGGGGAAACTGCGGTAAAAACACGCGGGATCGATGACAGTTCGCCTTCCTGACAAAAGCGCGCGCATATAATGTTGAGAGCGCACACCAGATAAGCCGTCAACGTTCCCTTGCCTGACATTTCAGACCCAGTGCCGGTAGACGCAATACCGCGCGATGCCCCAGCAAAAAGCCTTGCCGCTGCGACAATCTGATCAGGGTCAAGCCCAGCTTGCTGACCTGCCACATCGGGAGTGTAATCCGCAACAGCGTCCTTCAACGCATCAAAACCGTCCACATGCGCGCCGACGAAATTACGGTCATACAGACCCTCTTCTATAATCACGCGGATCATTCCAGCGAGCATTGCAGGGTCTTCGCCGGGCAGCACTGGCAAATACAAGTCTGCCAGCTGCGCAACATCGCTTTCGCGCGGATCCGCCACAATCAACTTAAGCCCGCGCGCCTTGGCATCACGCAACCGGCGGGACGGTGAAAATGGCGGTAAGCTGCCGGGCGGCGCATAATGAGAAACCAGCGGATTATTGCCAATCATGAAACAGATGTCAGCTGTATCAAAACTGTGCAGTCCGCCTTCCCACATACCGTAGCGCATGGTCGTGTAGACTTTGGCCGGCTGATCAAGAGTGACGCTGGTATACATGTTGCGCGTCCCCAGCCCCTGCGCAAAGGAAGTTGCCGTTGCCACGCCTGCGCTATTCTGGAAAGCGTAAGACCCGGCATTGATCGCCACAGAATGCGGGCCGTGTTTGGCAATGATGGATTTCAGCTTGTCAGCTATCTCATCAAGCGCCTTTTCAATCGCAATTGAATGGAAAACCCCATCGTCGCCCCGTTTTTGAGATGAAAGCAGCCTTTCGGGGCTATAATGTGCCTCGACCAGCTGACGTCCTTTAATGCACGTATAACCGCCGAATACGGGGTCTTCCGCATCGCCGCGAACGGATATGACGCGTCCATCCTCAACATCAGCAAGCATTGCGCAGTTGGCGTGGCAAAACCTGCAAAAAGTGCGCTTAGTCTCTATGGTCATAGTGGCACATTCCTTGATCGTTGTAGACAGCCTAAGCCTTTACCTCGTATCAGCGACTGTCACTTTTGGCGGTTGAGAAGATGCACGGGGTAGCGCAGCTTTTACGGCGTTGGAACCGTGACCCCAAGCCCAAGTGAGGTTTAGGGGCGCTTTAGGAGAGGGAGGAAACACCATGACTTCATCAACAGTGAGACAGTCGATCCGCTTTACGTCAGCCATTGCGCTGGCCACTGCACTTGCAATGCCGGCCTATGCGCAAGACGCCGCTGTGGAACAGACTGGTGCAATCCGCGACATCATTGTCACGGCACAAAAGCGAGAGGAAAATGTCCAGTCCGTGCCCATCGCCGTGACGGCGCTTGATGCAACTGCCCTGGATTCTGCGACAATCGAAGATATTCGCGACCTTGCTGGCCGAGTGCCAAGCCTGGTCATCGATAGCGTTGGCGCAGGCCCAAGCGCAGCAGCCATATCCATTCGCGGCATCTCATTTGAAGATATCGAAAAAAGCTTCGATCCTGCCGTCGGCGTTGTTGTAGACGGCGTCTTCATTGGTACCAACACGGGTCAATTGCTCGACTCGTTTGATATGGAGCGCCTTGAGGTGCTGCGCGGACCGCAAGGCACACTGTTTGGCCGCAACACCATTGGCGGCGTCATCAGCGTCACGCGCACTAAGCCTACGGACGAGTTCGGGCTGAAGGCGCAAGCGGCCTATTCCAATTACGATACAAAACGCGGACGTCTGGTAATAAACACTGGCAAGCTCGGCGATTTCATTGCGCTGAAGGCCTTTGGGTTTTACGATAAAACCGATGGCTTTTATCGCAACGTCACCAAAAACAAGCGCGAAGGCGCTTACGAAGTTTTGACTGGAGGCGTGACGGCACTCATCACCCCAAGTTCGGCGATCACGGCCCAACTGACTTATGAGCATACACGCGAACGGGGTGAGACCATTGTTTCTCCGTTGTCGAAATCGGGGGAAGTGATTTGCCTTGCGCCCGGTGCGCCAGGATTTTCGCCAGCGGTCGAGTGCAATCGCAGTATTTTGGAAGACAAGGGACTTTACACGACTTTTTCTTCCATCGCGACGCCCGTTCGGAACAATACTGACGCTCTCAGTGCCAACATCGATATTGACTTAAGCGACAACATCACTCTTTCATCCGTGACTGGGTACCGCAAAAATAAAGAATCCGTAACTCAGGATTTTGACGCCAGCTCTACCGATTTCTTTGATACCAAGCGCGACCAGAATTATGAACAATTTAGTCAGGAACTGCGTCTAGCTGGCGATCTGTCTGACAGCATCAACGTTGTTGCTGGTGCCTACTATTACACCAGCAATTACCAGATCAGGCAAAACACAAGGTTCGGCGTTGTTCTGGGTCAGGGACAATCCTTACTGCTACAACAATTTGTCGATCACAAATCTACATCCTACGCAGGCTTTCTGGATGCGCAGTTCAAGCTGTTTGATGATCTGACGCTTGGCCTTGGCGGGCGATACACGCGCGACAAGAAAACCATTTTCAACAATTATGGCCGCGTCAGTGCGTTGGTGCGATTGTCGCAGCCAAATTACACTGGTGTCGAGTGCGTTGGAGTCACTGGCTTCCTGCCCTCACCGCCCTTCCCAGCTGGTTTGCCCGCTTATGGCCCAGCCACCAACTGCTCTGGTTCGAAGAGTTTTGGCAAGTTCACTTTCCGCGGCAATCTCAACTATGAGATCGATGACAATAAGCTGATTTACGGCTCATTTTCGCGCGGGTTTCGGTCTGGTGGCTTCAACGGTCGGTCATCCGGGCCAACAACGCTTGGGCCCTATGAACCCGAAACAGTCGATGCTTTTGAGCTTGGTTTGAAAGCGGACTGGCTAGATCGCAAGTTGCGCACCAACATTGCGCTTTATTACACCAAATATAACAACAAGCAGGAAGAAGTGGTTCAGCCATCACCTCCCGGGTCTGCCAGCCCGCAGGAGACTGTCGTGAAAAATGCCTCCTCGGCAAACATCAAAGGCGCTGAACTGGAAGTGATTGCGCAACTGTCTGACAATTTCAGCTTCAACGCCTCATTCTCCTATACCGATGCGAAATATGACAATTTCTTCAACGATGTTGTGGGGCTAACGACGGGTAGCCCGCCTGACGGTGTCAAGGACGATGTCTCAAGCCTCACGCTCCGTCGCGCACCAAAAGTCGCGTGGTCGGCTGGCCTCAACTATAGCAAGGAAATGGGGTCTGGCACGCTGAACATTTCAACCATGCTTCGGTTCCAAAGCAAATATCAAACCTGCATCACACCAGCGACCCCGCGTGTTCCGGGAGCAATCGTAAACGATCCGCGCTGCCAGACTGAAGACCGCGAAGATTTGAGCGCGCAAATCGGTTACACCATTCCATTCGGTTCGGGATCAGAAGTCAGCCTGAATGTGTTCGGTCGTAACTTGACCAATCACAAAGGCCTATCGGCGACATTGCCTGTTGCAGGGCTGTTCACATTCGGAACCGCCCGTCAGCCGAGGACATACGGAGTAGAGGTTGGGTTTAAGTTCTAAGCCAACTGATAGAGTGAATGAATAAGAGTGCGCCTCTGTGAACGCAGAGGCGCATATTTTTGGGAGGGCACATATCCGGAGCCCGATAGTCCTTTCCCTGAGCGTGTCGAAGGGCCGTTTTATCAGCTGGCTGAGCAGCGTAAAGAGCGGCCCTTCGACAAGCTCAGGGAAGGGACAAGACTGAAATGTTGAGCTTCAATTCAAAGGAAATTGTGTGGCTGCCCCCTTTTTCGATCATCCCTATCTCAGCGGCCACCATGCCCCTGTTCGGTTTGAGGCAGACGCACCTGACCTGATCGTCATTGGCGAAATTCCCGAGGACCTGGCAGGCATATTCTACCGCAACGGCCCCGAACCACTCTACCCGCCGCGCGAAGGTGACTATCATTGGTTTGACGGTGACGGGATGGTTTACGTCTTCGAAATTGGCCAAGGGCGCGTGTCGATGCGCAACCGCTGGGTCAAAACCGAGAAATTTTTGATGGAACGCGCAGCAGGCAAGCGGCTATTCGGCATGTTCGGCAACCCGGTGACAGCAGACCCCGTGACGCAGGGCAAACGCTACAACACCGGTAACACCAATATCATCCTTCACGGTGGGCAATTGCTCGCGCTGATGGAAGGCGCGCCTGCCGTCAAACTTGATCCTCGCACGCTAGAAACGCAGGGCGAGGAACATTACGGCGGCGTCATTACCACCACATTTTCCGCCCACCCCAAGGTGGATCACAACACTGGCGAAATGTTCAACATTGGCGGTATGGTCAATGGCCCGATGGGCGCTGCTGAATTGCGGTATGACATCATCCGCGCCGACGGCAGTGTGCGGAAAACTGAAATTATCCCAGTCCCGCACATGGCGCTGATGCACACGTTTTTTCTGACCGAAAATTGGGTGGTCTTTCCTGTCATTCCCATCGATGCCGATTTGAAACGCTTCATGGGCGGCGGGCCGATGACGGCATGGGTTAATGACCGGCCCACCAAAATTGCGATCATGCCGCGTGAAGGTTCAGCCGCGGATGTGCGCTGGTTCGAATATGAACCGCGCCACATGTTTCACGAACTCAATGTCTGGGAAGAAGGCGGGAAAATTATCGCAGATGTCGCCGCCGCCAATGGCACGGCACTTTTCCCCGATGAAACTGGGGCGAAACGCACTCACGGCGATACGCAACAAAGCTTGCGCCGCTGGACGATTGATCCGCACGGCAACACCAGCGCGATGAAAGAAGAAACGCTGAATGACCGCGACATTCAGTTCCCCCGCCCTGATGACCGTTTCATGACGCGCAAAACGCGGCACAGCTTTGCCAATATCAATCTGAACAGCCGCGATGGGCGGGTAGAGGGAATGGACGCCGTTCTGCGGTTTGACACTGTATCGGGCAAAGAAGACGTGTGGCATTTTGGCAATGGCGCATCAGCCGGTGAACTTGTCTTTGCACCGCGCGTTGGATCAACCGACGAAGCCGATGGCTATGCCATGACGATTGTCCACCCAGCGAACAGCGGCACCAGTGAACTTGCCATCTTTCGCGCGCTAGATCTGGCTGCTGGTCCAATTGCCAGCGTGCAGATACCCTTCCGTGTGCCCAGCGGATTTCATTGTAATTATTATTCAGCCGACAGTGCTCTCTATACTCAGGCGATCCCGCAACAGGAGCTTGCACCGTGACCCAGACCCGACAGTGGCTATTGAACGATCACCCGCGCGGACGCGGCATTGAAGACGGCGATTTCAAGCTGGTGACAGTGGATTTGCCTGCGCCGGATGCTGGCCAGATGCTGCTCAAAACTCTCTATCTTGGCTTTGATCCGGCTCAAAAAGGCTGGATGGAAAATATCGCAGACTATGTTGCGCCGATGAATATCGGAGACGTCATGCGCGGCTCTGGCATCCTCGAAGTGGTGGAAAGCAACGGTGGCAAATTCCCGGTGGGCACTGTCGTTGCAGGCACCAGCATCTGGAGCGAACATGTCGTTCACAGTGGCGAAGGGTTGAACGCAACTGCGCCGGGCCTGCCACCAACAGCCATGCTATCGGTGCTTGGCACCACAGGCATGACGGCCTGGTGCGGACTGTTCAAAGTCGGCGAACCCATTGCAGGTGATACAGTCGTCGTATCGGGGGCTGCAGGCGCAACGGGATCAATCGTCGGTCAACTCGCCAAAATTGCTGGTTGCAAGACCATCGGCATCGCTGGCGGCGCAGAAAAATGTGCGTGGCTGGTGGAAGAAGCTGGATATGATCATGCCATCGACTATAAGTCAGAGGATGTTCGCGCACGTCTGAAGGAATTGGCCCCGGGCGGCATCGACGTGATCTTTGACAATGTTGGCGGCAAAATCCTGAATGATATGCTCGGCGAAATTGCGACTGCCGCACGTGTGGTGATCTGCGGTGGCATTAGCCGGTACGAAACGGGCACCCTGCCCGCTGGCCCGGAAAATTATTTCAACTTGGTGTTCCGGCGCGCGCGCATGGCAGGGTTTATCGTCATTGACTGGATGAGCGAATTTCCTGCCATCCGCAAACGTATGGCCAGCTTGATCGCCGACGGTCGCCTGAATTACCGAGAGGACGTGCAGCACGGCTTCGAAAACGCCCCTGCCACGCTCAAGCGGCTGTTCACAGGGCTGAACAAAGGCAAGCAGTTGCTGAAGCTTTGATCGCTTTTGCGCATCGGGGGTAAATCCCAGGCTGACGCGCCTCAGACCTGCGACTTAATCTACGCCGCTTCTTTGGTTTTCCTGCGTGCCGTCGCCTTTGCTGTGTTACGCCGCAGATAATGCCAAACGAAGACGGTGTGCAGCGCAAGGCCGATGACCCAGTGAATGACGCTGGTCCAATCGCGCATCCGTTTGGACTTGTAACGGTGTGGTTCCGGTCACTGATCTATTTATGCCACCGTCCGCTCGAACGCCAGCGGACTGATACCGCCGAGATATGAGTGACGCCACCGTAGGTTGTAGAACCCATTGATGTACTGGAAGATTGCGGTCTCAGCTTGATGTCCCCGGCCCATTTCTGGTTGGGTGCATCCGCAGCAAAGTCCCCGTCGAGGACGTTTGGCGCAATCCTAAGGCTGTGGTTGCTGTTCGTCGTTACCTTGTGCTTGCAAGTGTGCGCCGGCTTTATGCCATTGATCCGCATCAACCTGCCGATCCGGCGCTCACTCACCTTGAGGCCCGCTTCCTTCAACTCCATTGTCATGCGAGGACGACCATAACTGCCCAAGCTCAGGATATCACGCTCGCGAATGTCCGCCAGGACTTTCATGTTACCGCGCTGCCGTGCGCCTGTGGTGCATACCACACAGGCACGAAATCCACGCGCCGTAGCCTGCATCACACGGCAGATCGTCTCCACCTTCCAAACGTGACGCTGCTCTTTGACAAACGCGAACCTCACGACTTTTGGCTCGCGAAGAACTGTGTGGCCGCTTCGACAGGCTCAGGACATACTTTTTTATAATCTCCCTCTCCTCCTGAGGACGCGATTCTAGCGGCGCAGTTGCTCATTCTCAGCAAGCAAATCAACGCTCGGGCTTGCTGGCAAATCATCCCCTCGGTTAAGCGATACCCAGGTGCCCAGCGTCGATAAACTAAGCACCAAATCAGACGCAACACGCCGCCTTGATAACCCACTCGTCAGCGCAATCCATACCGCCTCCCGCTTGAACTCTTCACTATGCTTGATCGCCATTCTCAGCCTCCTTGAACAAGTGTTTAACTCTCAAGTGACCGGAACCAAACCGTTACAAGTCCAGTTATCTGAAGGCAGTGGCGCTGCATCGCCTTCAAAATGAGCGACGTGCTTTTGAATTTAGGCATTAGCCGCCGGCATGTTATCTATCCGATCGGAATATGCCGCAAGGCGGCGCAGGGAATGAAATCGCGCGGGTTGCGGATAAGAGCGCGGTAGGTTGCTGCATCAAGGGGGGACAGCTTTGCAGTGAAGGTTGGGTCTTTCATCCTTTTGCGCAGGCGGTCGACTATTGCTGGATGCGGCCCCGTCATCAACTCGTTCTGCATCGCGTTAAGGCCTGGCAAGCCAAATTCGTTATATGCTCCAAGGCCGACGTGATCTATTCGCTCGTCGACATAGCGCCGGATTATTCTGTCAATATTCTTTGGGTTTTCGCTCGGTTGAATTGTGGCGGTTGCAGTCAGAGTTTTGAGAAGAAGTGCGATAGAGTTGCCGTTGCTTGACGTCTCACCCACATGATAAGCCCCTTTAGGATCTACGGTGCCCATATCGTAGCGAGAATGACATCCCACCCTGTCGAGTTCTGCGATTGTATCTGTGTCATCGCTTCCTTGCTGGCCCGACGTGGAGTTGTTTGATACAATCATGTTGCCACGCATGACGGCCTTAAAGCCATGCATGCGGCCACTGATGCCGTGATATTCGACCAGTTTAGCGTCATCATCCATATTCGTAAGAGAAATTTGAGGATTGGTATATCCCTCCGTTTTCCGTCTTTTGCTGGTATCGGCCAACCATCCGGCGAGTGTGTGTTTCTGGCCTTCGAAATCCTGATAAACCTCCACCCCTTTGCTCGCGGCGCAGATTGCCTTTGCTGACTCCGATGAACTGGGGATCATGCAACCAAGCGGTGCGCCAATGATGAATGACAATGGCCGCGCGTCAAACTTTGCGGCGATGGCACTCGGGTTACCCAATTCGTCAAAGTGGATATAGATCAAGCCGCAAACGGTGGTGGCCAGCATCAGTTTGGCCATCATGCTGAGGCCGAAAATGTCGACCTTTGACCCTGTCCGTAACCGGGCCAGCAAATGTGCCTTGGGCAAAGCCTGCAGCTGTGCGGCAGACCTTGCCTCACGCAGCGCGGGCACTGCGGCCCATTGGTCCTCGCCCACCGCACCTGGCGCGTTGAAGACCATTGATCCGGTTGTCCGGGCCAGCGCTGCGACACGCTGTGCCGTTGTTGGGTGAGTTGCATTCTCCCCGTCACTATCGCCTGCGATCATCATCGCGTCATCTTCGCGGCGCATGTCTTCAACGCGGTAGTTTTGGTCGACTTTGAGGAGCGCTGCTGCAAATGCTGCTGGATTTTTAGTCAATTGTACGGCCTCTGCATCCGCAATATATTCACGCGCGGTTGCGATCATGAGCCGCGAAACCTGACCAGTGCGAAGGACGATATGAGCGATAAAGGTCCCCGCTAATGTCAACGGGAGGATGACAGGAATGGCGAAGGCTAGGACGACATGAATAGGCGTAAACTTGAGCGGGTTATTCTTGTGAAGCGATTGCAGCCGGGTCATGAAAATGTTGGCGGCCGCCATCAACCGGATGTCGCCGTTCTTGATATGGCTAAGCTCATGCGCAAGCACTGCCGAGAGCTCATCATCGCTTAAGCTCTCAATCAAGCCGCGTGTTACGACAACGACAGCCTTTTTGCGGGCGACGCCACAGGCAAACGCGTTGCGAGCCGGTGACTCAATGACCCCGACAAAAGGAATGGGCAGGCCCATCATCGTGATCAAAGGCTCAATAATGCCGCACAGGCGGGGTTCATCACTATTATCAACGAAGCTAAACCCGCTTGCCTTCTTGACGGTTTCAATGTGCCAGAAAAATTCCCAGCCAAACCAGATGATTGATCCGATCAAGACGAGCGGCGCATAACGGATGAAATAGCCACCCCATGAAAAAATAGGGGCATGGCCTGGATCAAAAACCGCAAGCGGCAAAAACAGATTCAGACCAACAATGATCTGTAGTGCAAGCAGAAAGCCAACGAATAGCCCCAGCGAACGGCCATCATTACTTTGAATCCAGCCATAGAGACCAGTCGGAGCATCCGCAGTTGACATGCTGCCTCGCCTTAAAACGAGATGGCCACGGGTTCATCAAGCATCATGCGTTCAACACCTAGGTCATAAGGCTGGCGGCTTGTCATGCGAAGCTTCGTGGCAATGAGGTTGCCGGGAAACTGGCGCATAGCGGTATTATATTCCTCAATCGCAAGATTGTGAAAACGGCGAGCAGCTGTGATGCGATTTTCGCAGTCAGTCAGTTCGTTGCGCAAATTCCCAAATTCAGGAAGCGCGCGGATTTCAGGCGACTTCTCAACCGAAGCCAATAGCATGTTAACATTGGCAGTAAGGTTGCGTTCGGCCTTCAACTTCAGCCCAGCGGACATTGCGCCCACGGCTTTGGCACGGGCTTCGATCACGCCGATCACCATGTCTTTTTCATGGGCTGTCACGCCCTTGATGACGCTCACAAGGCCCGGGATCAGGTTGTGCCGGTGCTTCAGATGCACATCGACATCAGCAAAAGCGGTCTCACACCTTTGATCAAGCGCGACCAGAAAATTGTGCGACGACTTTACGCGTCCGTAAAGCCAGAGCGCGACAAAGCCGATTGCCACAACTGTGCCAAATATGACCCAAATAACCGTTTCCATCATGATCCCCGTTCGCAATGATAATGAGCGCAATAACAGCACATGGATTAAGAAATTTTCACCAGTTCAAAATTTATGTAAATTTACGGCTCCTTAAACAATGCCTGCGATCACGGAGATGTCACCGGCAAATAGGGGTATTTATGTCTGAATCAGTATTCGTCCGCGTTCGCCGCCTGCTTTCTGCGCGGATTGAAGACAGCGTTGATGCAATGGAACGCGCCAATTCCGATGGCGTCATGCGCGAAGCCATTCGCGAAGTGGAACGCGCCATCGATGAAGTTCGTGCGGACCAGGAGCGCGCGATGACACGCCGCTTGCAGGCCGTGCGTCAGCAAGAAATGATCACGAAAAAGGGTGAAGAACTGACAGCGAAAGCGCGCTTTGCCCTTCACGAAGGTCGCGAAGACCTCGCCGAAGGGGCGTTGAAGCGTCAAGTCGATCTGGAAGCTCAGACGAGCAATTTGGACCAGATCCAGATGTTTGCTCGCGAGGAAGAAGCAAAGCTTGAAGACAGCCTATCGGCCTTGCGGGCCCGCAAAAGCCAGATGGACGAAGCGCTTGCGGCATTTGCTGTCGCGAAATCTGACGCATCAATGGGCGGAGATGGCGGATTTGCAAATGCCCGCAATGTCGAACGCAAGATGGAAAAGGCAGAGGCCGCGTTTGACCGGGCCATGACCGGCGCTGGCGGCATTGGCTTTACGCGTGGGGATGCCGATGCGATCAATAAAGTCGCTGAACTTGATACACTTGCAAAGAAGGCGTCTGTTTCGGAACGGCTGGCCGCGCTCAAGCAAGAGACCGCAAAAGCAGCATAACGTGATTAAACGCCCGCAATCGGAAGATTTTCGCGAAAGCGTGGCAATCGCTGCGCTTCGCGAAACCTCCGAGATTCTTCAAGATGCTGCATCGCCGGTCAAAAAAATCGGTCGGGGATTGGCAACTGCGGCTTGGCTATATGCCATGCCGATGCTGCTGATTCCCGCATGGATGATATTTGACGATCGTTCGCCTGAAATCTTCAGGACGTTCTGGGCCTACTTGGCACTCGTCGGCTTGTTTGGACTTTTCGTTTGGCGACAGTTTTGGGTGCCAGCCGATCACGCGCGGAGCAAGCAACGGCGCAAGCAGCGGGAAGGCTTAGAAGATACCGCTGCTTTGCGGGCGGAATTGCAGCGTTCCTGACAAGATGGGTCCGTGCTGAAATGATCCAAAAGCCATCTGAACGAGATTTTGTTGAACGCGCGGTCGTTACGGCATTCCAAGCGTCTGCCCGCGAAGCCCCCGTCATTCCCAAAAATCACAGTTTCGCTAGCCCCGCTGGACGCGTCGTCCTGTCGGTTTTTTGCATCTCGTTCTTGGGGCTCGGCGCATCGGTTATGCACAATGGTTTTTATATCATGATAGCCATCTGCGGGGCTGGCATCATCGCCTACCGGGTATTCACAAGGGTGTGGCGGATGCACAGCAAATGGCATCATAGGCGTAGTAGCTCGCCGCGATGATCAGCAAACCCACTGAACAGGATTTCAAAGAAAGCACTGCCGTAACGGTGCTGCGCGAAGCCAAGCGGACGGTCGTGGAAACAGGGGATGGTGCAGCAAGCGGCTTTCAGAACGTAGTCAAGTTCTGGTTGAAGGGTTTATTTTGGTTCAACATTCTAGCGGTAACATTGACGGCAATGGTACGAGGGCAGGTAGTTACTGCACTAATCTTCATTTTTTCGATGTGGTTCCTTTACAAAATGTTCTGCGTCTTTGTCAGACATGGGCAGAGAAATCCCCAAAGTGATCAAAAGCCTCTCCATCTAATTCAGCGCGATGCTTTGTTTGCAGAGGCAAGCCACCAATCTAGCATCGAATTTACTCCTCGTTCCAACGCGCGGACATCCGATAACATCAAACTCAGTTTTCCAATGGCCATGCGGCAATCCGTGGTGCTGGGTATACCCGGCTTGATAATGACATTTGCTGGTATGGGTTTTGTGCTTATGTTGATCCCAGGTCTCGCATTGGTCGGCACGGCAGCCCTGATTGTGTTCAAAGCTCTTGCTGACCGAGAGATTGTCGATTTCAACGAGCGTTCGATCACGGTGAACTCACTTCTGTCCAAAAAAACTCTAAATTGGGCTTACGTGACTGGGATAGGTGCACGCGCGGTACCTTGGTGGAACTTGAAAATACTGGTTGCAACTGGATCGCGTCGCACCTTGGTTGTGTCTGGATATGACAGCAATAGCGCCATCGCGGAACTCCTTATCCCGATCGACTTACTAGATGACGGTGAAGAAGGCCTGACGTTACTGATTGCTGATCTTTCACACTGCCATGCAAACGCAAAGAGAGACGCCTCTGCCCCACCAAGACCCTCCCATAATCCACTCACGTCGACGGCCAATCACCGTGCAAGCTTCGATCCAGCGGCCATTTTGGCTTCGCGTGAGGCAGACGTTCGGCACATTGTTGATGGCGCAACGGCTGCTTCTGGCTCTGGCATGGCACCCATTGCGCACGTCAACTCTTATGGCTTTGGCAAAAAGGGTATTCAAAAATGAGCGGTTCACACAACAGATTATCGTCCAATCAACTTTCCGTGGGAATGACATGGTTTCACTACCTGTTTCAGGCCAGCATGGTGATGAGCCTTGCCTCAATGGCACTTATCCTGCCGTTGATTGAGCAGACGATCAGCGCGAACGCGGCGGCGTTTGAAGCGGCGGGGATGTCATTTACATTCATTTTTGGTCAGATCGTCGGCATGTTTTTGTTTTTGGTGCTGATGTGGTTTTTTGTCATAAGATTTCGCAGTCGATTGGCGAAATGGATTTTGACACTCGTTTCGCTCTCTACGGGTCTATCACTCGTGACTGCAAAAATGGTCGTTGCTGGGCCAGTTGTTGAACTAAGCCCAATGGTCAATCTTTTGCAGGTGCTCAATGCAGTTTTAAGCGTGGCAAGTGGCATTTGCCTTCATCTGCCGTCCTCGCGGGAGTGGTTTCGTCGGTCCACTGTCTGAGGCACTGCCGCCAAGGCATGGTCTGTGCGAAAGCCGATGTATCTTACGCTAAAACAACGCGGCATCTTTTGGCATACCGGGGGACTTGAGAAGACGCCGTCTTCTATCCGCGGTCGCGAAGGCCGAACCAGCAGCCGGCGCCACATATTTTTGGAGCAAGGGCGAGGTTTGACCTCTCAAAATCGGTGATGAATGCGCCTGGGTTACTGCACTGGCACTGAAGTGTAGTTGACTATTGTTTGGTCTGGCTAGCCAGCGCTGCTTCAATGACACTCTTTAGCTTCTCACCAGCATCAGCTGCTACCTTTTGGACGGTGCGTTTGCCTGTGTTGGGGTCGGTTTGGTGGAAGTTAAACGCTTGACCCGCCAGCGGCCCAGAAATGAGGTCAGCCATCATCACTTCGCGGTGACGATTTTCTGTGTTTGTGAAAGGAGCGATCAGGTCAACCAGCCAGATTTCATCGCCGTTCGTCCATTCCTCCAGAGTCAGACGGTTTTCCGGCTCGATCATCCCGCGGTCGAGCTTGCCCGCCGCCATGGGCCCGCATTTCGCCCAAAGTGCCAGGCCAACGGGTTTGTCCCCATCGCGGAACGTGTAAAACTGCTCGTGGATCAGGGCAGGCATCACCAGCCATTCCAAATCGCCAATGCTCAGCGCCCGGTGAAGAGGAGACTGGGTGAGCAGCCATGTCATTTCGCCGAGCATGTGGCTCACCGTTGGCGCGCCCTCAGGGGCCTCCAGTGACGGCTTGGCGGATGCGGCAGGGCGCTTGGGCTGCTTGGGTGGTTTCAGTTTCATGATCGACCTCAAGCAGCAGAAGCGGTGAGCCAGTCAAGCCCATAATTCGCATTCTGCCCCCTCGACAGCTTGTCGCCCTCTCCCGCAGCGCCGCCAAAGCTTGCCATCGCCTGCACCATTTGGGCGAGGCGCATATCGTCTAAGCTGGCGACAGTGGTCAACGGCGCAGTTTCGGCTCGCAAGTCCATCGTCGTTTTGAACCCATCGGATAGCCCAGCACGCAGTGCGCTCAACTGATCAATAGGTTGGACTGGGACTGTAAAGCGCCCAAAGCTTGGAAGTCCCTCTGGTAGCTTCCGATCGTCACTTTCACTGTCCACTGCAGGAAGTGCGGCGACCTTGCCGGCAGAGCTCGGGTCAAAGGCAAAGGCGACATCGCCTAGAGTGCCGGTCGTGCCATTGCTCCGCGTGAAGGTCGCAGTGGCGAGGACGATATTCTGACCGGGCTTGACCTTTTGATCAGTGGAACGGCCCGCCACGCTGATTTCAGTGATACCCAGATCGGTCAGCGTTTTGAGTTCACCTGCGTCAGTGACGCCATTGCCGTTTGCATCGACCCAGACTTTGAGTTCGGCAAAGCGGGCATCCTTGGCGTCAATCTTCCCATCGCGGTTAGCATCGAGCACAGCCAGCGCCTCAAGATCGCTTTTCGCATCGGCCTTTTCGGTGAGGAACGACAGTTCGGATGCGCCTGTGATCAGGCCATCTCCGTTGCGGTCAATGACGAGCAGGCCATCGCCGTTACCGACCCAGCCGGTATCATCGCCGATACCGTCACCATCCATATCGAAGGTCGCGGCAGATTTCTTGCGGCTCTTCAATTCAAGCCCGTCGCCATCCAGATCGAGAACGATGGGGGCGAGGAGGCCAATCGTCTTGCCTTTGAATGATAGCATTGTCGCGGCTGCCACTGCGCCTGCACGGGCATCAACAACGCCACTTCCCCGCCGCATCCCGACGTAAAGCGCGCCGCTGCGAGCCTCCAGCAGATATTTCCCGGATTTGCGGTCAAAGCTGGCGGACTGAAACGCTAAGACAGGCGGCGGCGGTGTTGTTGCCACGGGTTGCCCTGCAGCCTGCAACGCGACCAGATCAAGCGTTGGCTTGGCCGATGTGCTGAGGCCAACAAGCTCCTGAGGCTCCGCACGGCCATTTTTATTCGCATCATTCCAGAGGCGAAGATCAAAATAGCGCGCGTCAGACGCGTTGATCTTGCCGTCGCTATTGCTGTCGAAAGCGCGCGCTGCGGTGACGGTGGCGAACACTTCCGTCGCCGGGTTGATGACACCATTGCCGTCCGCATCAAAGGCGAGCGGCGCGGCCAGCGAGACTTCGGGCGTGTCGGCAGCATCGGTTTTGAAAGCGGTAGCATCGGAGGGAATATCCTCCCACCGCAACGCAACATCTCCGACAAGGCCAGTTGTGCCGTCTGCGCGGGTGAAAGATGATGTGGCAAGAACAGCCACTCCGCCTTCGTCGGATGGCGTGGCGGGGGTGCCGACCAAAGCGATGCTCGCGATTCCAGCTTCAGCCAGTGATTTCAGTTCGCCCTCGTCGGAAATGCCGTCCTCATCCTTATCCTGCCAGACAAGGAATTCGCCAAACCGTGCGTCCCTCGCATCAAACACGCTGTCATTGTTCGTGTCGTAGGCGGCAAGCCCTTCAAGGTCCGTCTTCGCGCCCGGCTCGTCAGCAAGGAATGAGATTTCAGAGCCGTTGTCGATGGAGCCGTTGCCATTGCGGTCAAGCGCTAGGAAAGCGTCCCCGCCGCTAATCCAGCCGGTTTGGTCACGGCGACCGTCCACATTTATATCAAAAGTGACGCTGATATTTGATGTCACTCTCCCATCCTTATTCAAATCGAAGACAATAGGTGGAAGCTGTTTGAAAAACGCACTACTCCATTCTGCTCCAGACCAGTAATAACCTGGCCGAAGATACCAAGATCCACCAATTGGAGAACCGCCATACATGTCACCGCCTGCTAACCCAAGATCTACACCGTCACCAAAAACTCCATTAGCGTTTGTATCTTGGAACACGCCGACATAGCCGCCATCGCGCCCGCGGTATCCATAGGAACCGTAGCCAGGCGTGAAGTGAGTGTTAATTGCTAGTTGGTTGGAGAATTGCATTAAGGATATTGCCCCGTCATATATTTGAAAAGCCTCGGACACATCCTTGATTGAGAGGCTCAATGTCTGGTCAACGTAGCGAGACGAATTGTTAGTCTGATAAGCACGCACGATTAAAGTGCCAAAAATGGGGGCATCGACCCCTAGATTGGACACGCCTCCAAGCACCTCATAATCGGCACCTGACGACGCCCGAATTTCTCCGTCATCAACGTCAATTGTGAAAGCTGAAGCGAATGTGCCGCCAATTACAGCGTAGCTTCTGGTGTCTCCGTCGAGATCAACAGCTGTTGCTTGGCCAACCACAATTGACGGATTCAAATTTTCCTCAACCCCTGATGTAAACCCTGCCAACACAGCCAAGCCACTAAATGTCGGCAAGTTATCGTCAACATTATTCACCGTCACATAAAAGCCGTTTGCCGCCGATATATTTGCACCGTCTGAAGTCTTGAACTCGAGCCAGTATGGTCCGGAAGCTCCGCCGGTTCCTGGGTCCACGTCGAACACCACACCTGCTTTTACACGCACCTCATTTCCGACAATTTCAAACTTGCCCGTCGGATCATAGGTCAGCACATGCGACAGCACGTTGAGTGTGCCGTCGGCATCAGTCGGCGCACCAAGGGTTGCAACCACGGTATTGCCGACATTCACAGCCTCATTGAATGTCGTTGTTCCCCATGCCGATACAACCGACGCATTGGGAGCGTTATCATTCAAATTACCAATGTATATCCGTCCAGTCGTGCGCGTTGAGTTGCCTACGCCGTCACTCGCCACCACCGCAATATCTGCGAACCCACCTGCAAAGGCGGCAGTCAGTGCCTCGTAGTTAACTGCACTATTAAGTGACAGAACACCGCCCGTCGTGATCGAGAAATAGCCTCCCGCGTTTCCGCCATTGGGAGCGCCGCCATCAATATAGTAACTTACCGATGTGCCACTTTCGGGATCGACTGATCCGCCGACAGTCAACATATTTCCTATCCAATTTTCAGTGACAGTTGTACTGAAATATGTCGGTGCGCTTGGTGCTTCGTTTACCGGCCCCACATTCACCGTGAGGTTCTGATACACGTCTGCCCAGCCAGGGTTGCCGCTGTTGTCATAAACGCGGAATTGCAAGGCGTAGCTAGTTACGGCTTCATAATCGAGGACAGTGCCGGGCGTCGTGTAGAGATATTTCACGTTCGGGTTCGCCGTTGCGACAAGCTGGAATTTAGCGGTGTCGCCGCTGTAGATGTAGAGGACATGGCCTGCCTCTCCGAAAGTAACACCGTCGGCATCGGCGTCTGCCGTTGATATGGTCGCAATGTAAACTGGACCACCAATAGCTTCGCTGACCGTCGCCGATGTGCCGGAAGTGAAATAGGGCGTCTCGTTCACATCCGCGATGGCCACAGAGACATCGCCCCGGCTGACGGACAAGCCGCCTGCATCCGTCGCGGTCACGTTGAGCGTTACTTGACCGCCTGTGACGTTGACAGATTCACGGTCAACCGCTGTGCTCGCATAGATATAGCCGTTAACGGCATCGATAGAGAACCATCCGCTCGCGTTGCCGCCAGTGATTGAATAGCTGAGCGTGCCAGCGCCTTCAGGATCGTCAGCTTGCACGCGGACGCCCGTGTAGCCGCCCGTCCCCTCAGTCACGCCGCCGCCAAGTGCGCCGTCACTGTCACGAATGTTTGTGGGCGCTTCGTTGATGTTGGTAACGCCTAAAGTGAAGGTCTGATCACCCGTCAGGCCACTCGCATCTGTGGCACGGACCGTGAAGCTATAGCTGGTTGCCGCTTCATAATTCAGGCTTGCGCTTGATAGAACAAGGTTTGTGCCCGAAATCGCAAAGAAGGATGGTGCCCCGATCAGGGAGTAGATTGGCACCCCGCCTTCTGGATCAAACGCGGTTAAGTTGGCGAGCACAGTGCCGCCGCCTGCATTTTCAGCAACGCTGGCCGAAGCTGCCGACGTGATCACTGGCGCTTCATTGATGTTCGATACGCTTAACGTGAACGCAACATCACTGGCCAACCCGCCCGCATCCGTCGCTCGAATTGTGAAGCTGTGGGTCGCTGCTGCTTCGAAGTTCAGGCTTGCGCTAGAGAGCAGCAGGCTGGTTCCTGAAACGGTCAGAAATGCAGGTGCCCCTATCAATAAATAGGTGAGCGCCTGACCCTCCGGATCCGTGCCTGACAAAGCAGCAACTACAGTTCCGGCACCCGTATTTTCAGCCAGCGTAGCCGAGCCCGGCGACGTGTTCGTCGGCGTTTCGTTAACGTCGCCAACGGTGATCGTTTGGACGACCGGTGCTCCTGAATATTGGGCACCATCATTGACGTAGATATTGTAGGCAAAGCTTTGCGCAGCCTCATAATTGAGCGGCTGGACCGCCCAGAGTTGATTGCCGTTGCGAATCTCGAACGCTCCATTGAGGGTGACGACAGTTCCACTGTCACCGAAGCGATAAATCAGCGCTGCCCCTTCAGGGTCGGTTGCAGAATAGCGTACACCAGTATCATAAGCGGTCGCGATATTCTCATTGACGACGACATTGGCATTACTGCTCGTCGGTGTGCTGGGCGCTTCATTCACGTCGGTGATGTTTACGGTGAAGGCTTGATTCGCAATCAGACCACCTGCATCGGTGGCACGGATAGTGAAGCTGTAACTGGTAGTAGCTTCAAAATTGAAGCTGGCCCCGGCTGCCGTCACCAACGTGCTGCCTGAAATGGCAAACAGAGCTGGTGCCCCGATCAGTATGTAAGTCGGCACACCGCCTTCGGGATCAG
>JANPCO010000060.1:0-5622 GCA_031430995.1 Sphingomonadales bacterium
CCAGACTAACGCCGGGCAGTCTGGATTGCTTCGCTCCGCTCGCAATGACGAGGGAGCGCTGGACCTCCTCGTCCTAGCTCCCCACGAACGCGCGGCGGCGGGACTGTTCCTTGGTTTCCAATATCCGGTCGAAATCCCCGGTGTGTCGAACGTGCAGTTCCTGCGTGAGGCGCTAAATGCCCAGCGCAAGCATCGCGGCGAAGCTGTGCTGTCAGGCGGCGAGTTCCTCAAGATCGCTCGCGCGCAGGCTGACGCGATGGGCATGGATTATGACATGCTCAAACGCCCCGTGAATGTCGGCTTTTCGGGCGGCGAGAAGAAGCGCAACGAGATGGTGCAGATGGGCATCATCAACCCCGCACTCGCGATCCTTGATGAGACTGACTCCGGCCTCGATATCGACGCGCTGCGCGTGGTGGGTGACGGGATTAACCGGATTATGCGCAAACCGGACAAGGCCGTGCTGCTGATCACGCATTACCAGCGGCTGCTTGATTATGTAAAGCCAGATTTCGTGCATGTTCTGGCTGACGGCCGGATCACGCGCACCGGCGGGCCAGAGCTTGCGCTTGAGCTGGAGCGTGAGGGATATCGGGAGCTTGCGGCGTGAGCCACATCAAACCGTCTCTCCTTCGCGTCATCGCGTCTTCGCGTGAACCAGCTTTTCCTTGTTTCGCGCTAAGACGCGAAGGCGCGAAGGGGGCTTTCTGATATGTTGGCACTTCCTTCTAGGCGTGATGAGGCGTTTCGCTATTCTGATATCGATGCGTTCGTCAGCGCGCCTGCGCGCGATGCAGTTGAATATGAGACTGTTGCGGCAGGCGAGAGCATTTCGCGGCACATTATCAATGTCGCCGGGCCGAACGAAGTGGTTGTCCAAAACCTGAACCTGACCCTGCAAGCCGGCGCGAAGGCCAAACTGCATATCCTGAACGCGGGCGGCAGGCTGGGGCGGATCACACTGGACGTCACCTTGCATGACGGCGCGGATTTTGAACTGGGCGCTGTGCAACTGGGCACGGGCGCGCAGACAGTTGAGCTAATCACCACAGTGCGCCACCTGGAGCCGAACGCAACATCGCGTCAAACCGTGCGGTCTATCCTTGGTGGGAATGCGACAGGCAGTTACCTTGGCAAAGTTGCCGTGGCGCGCGATGCTCAGAGGACAGACAGCGTGCAATCTGTGAAGGCGATGCTGCTCAACCGGACGGCGACGGCGAATGCCAAGCCTGAGCTGGAAATCTACGCCGATGATGTGAAATGCGCGCATGGGGCCACTGTTGGCGAACTTGATCAGACGGCCATGTTTTACCTTGCCGCGCGGGGATTGCCGCCAGCTGAGGCCAAGAAACTGCTATTGCAGGCCTTCATCGCAAGTGTGTTCGCCGGGGCGGACGAGGAAGAGTTCCTCACACACGGCGCCCTTGAAAAGCTTGGAGACATGGTATGAACAGCGTCATCGCACCCACGGCGCGGGCCGTTGCCCGGTGGGAAAATGAGGGCGGTGCTGTGGCCCCTTCCCCCCACCGTGCGGACTTTCCGGGTATCAACGGCTGGCATTATCTAGACACCGCCGCGACGGCGCAAAAGCCGCAGGTGGTGATCGACGTAATGACGCGCGCGATGGGCGTGGATTATGCCACCGTTCACCGGGGCGTGTATAAGCGCTCGGCCGATATGACACTGGCCTATGAAGCCGCGCGCAGGCGTGTGGCCCAGTTCATCGGTGCGCGGTCAGACAATGAAATAGTGTTCGTGCGCGGTGCCACTGAAGGGATCAACCTTGTCGCGCACAGCTTTGCGCCCAAGGGCCGGATATTGCTCAGCCAGCTGGAGCATCACAGCAACATTGTGCCGTGGCAGCTCGCGGGTTTTGAAATTGACGTTTGCCCGCTGACGGCTGACGGCCAGATTGATCTGGACGCTGCCGAAGCGATGATCACGCACGATCATGTGCTGGTGTCTTTCGCTCATGTGTCCAACGTGCTGGGCGGGATGATTGATGCCAAACGAGCAGCAGCGATTGCGCATAAAGTCGGCGCAAAGCTGATGCTCGATGCCTGCCAATCTGTGCCGCACATGCCCGTGAATGTGGCTGAACTTGACTGCGATTTCCTCGTGTTCTCGGGCCATAAGCTCTACGGCCCAACTGGCATTGGTGTGCTTTGGGCGCGGGAGGAATTGCTCAACGCCATGCCGCCGTGGCAAGGCGGCGGCGCGATGATCGACAAGGTCAGCTTTTCCGGCACTACTTATGCGGCGGCCCCGGCGCGGTTTGAGGCAGGCACGCCGTCGATCACGGAAGTCATCACGCTGCACGCTGCCATCGATTATGCCGACAGCATTGGCATGGCCGCGATCCACGCGCACGAAGCCGCACTAGTGAAGCAAACCCGCGATGCGCTGCGCCACATCAACAGCGTCCGCTTGTTCGGGCCAGAAGCATCAGCGGGGATCATCTCCTTTGCAGTGGAGGGGGTGCATCCGCATGACCTTGGCACTATATTGGATGAAGAAGGCGTAGCGATCCGTGCAGGCCATCACTGCGCGCAGCCGCTAATGGAGTATCTGGGTGTGCCAGCGACAGCGCGGGCCAGCTTTGGGATTTACAATGATGAAAGCGATGTCGCGGCCCTGGTGCGCGGGATTGAGCGGACAGTAAGGATTTTCGGATGAGCGGACACGATATTCAGGTTGAAGAAGTCACAAGCGTGCCGCCGCCGCCAAAGGCGCGCGTGCAGGACTTGGTCGAGGACGCGGCGCAAAGCTTTGAGCGTAAGAAAGATTATCTCGCCGGTTTCCTCGCGGCCAAACCGGAACCTGTTGGCGGCGAAGGCCAGGGCGGCGACCTTTATGAGGCGGTCATTGATGCGCTGAAAGATATTTATGATCCCGAAATCCCGGTCAACATTTATGATCTTGGCCTGATCTACGGCGTCGAAATCAATGAAGGCCATGCCATTGTGACGATGACACTGACGACGCCGAACTGCCCAGTCGCGGAGTCCATGCCGCAGGAAGTTGAACTGCGCGTGGGTGCGGTGCCGGGAATTGGCGATGCCGAGGTGAACTTGGTGTGGGAACCTGCGTGGGATTCGGCCAAAATGACCGATGAGGCGCGGTTAGAATTGGGAATGTTATAGTCGCTCCCCTCCCCTTCAGGGGAGGGGCTAGGGGGGGGGAGTGTCCGCCTCTCAGTCTTGGAAATGACACTCCCCACCCCGGCCCTCCCCTTCAAGGGAGGGGGAAGGAAGAGAATATGACAACGACCACAAAAACCCGCATCCGCCCGGCCGCTGTCTTGCTGACTCCGTCCGCTGAATCGCGCATCGCTTCGCTCATGTCCAAAGCCCCCGACGATGCCATTGGTGTGAAGCTCTCCACCCCGCGCCGCGGCTGTTCCGGTCTGGCCTACTCCGTTGACTATGTAAGTGACGCTGTGCCGTTTGATGAAAAGATCGAAACGCCCGGCGGCGTGCTTTATATTGATGGCGGATCAGTGCTTTATCTGGTCGGATCGACAATGGACTGGGTGGAGGATGATTTCACCGCAGGGTTCATGTTCAACAATCCCAATGCGAAAGGTGCCTGTGGGTGCGGGGAAAGTTTTACTGTCTAGCTCCCACAGCTTTAATCCACTGTGGCATAAATGGCGCACCTGCCCAAAAACCACGCAATCCCCTCTAGTGTCTGCCTAAATGCACAGCTAGGACACTCTCATAATCATGAAAATCCATGTGAGAGGAGCCTAACCCAATGCGTAAATCCATTCTGCTCATGTCTGCCGCTTTCGCCGCGCTGACAGCAACCCCCGGCATCGCACAAGACGCGCCGCAGGCTGATGATGCGTCGAGCACGGAAGAAGCCCCGATCATTGTGACGGCAACACGGCGCGCAAGTCCGCTATCAGATGTTCCGATTGCTGTGTCAGCCGTGTCTGGTGAAACTCTCGCCAATTCGGGCGCAACGGACATTCGCGCACTCAACCAGCTGGCGCCGTCGCTGCTTGTGTCTGGTGCGACCAGCGAAGTGAACTTCACGGCGCGTATTCGCGGCATTGGCACGGTCGGCGAAAACGCTGGTCTGGAAAGCTCCGTCGGCCTGTTCATTGACGGCGTGTACCGCAGCCGCACAGGCGTGGGATTGTCCGAACTGGGCGAAGTGGAGCGCGTTGAAGTGTTGCGCGGGCCGCAGGGCACATTGTTTGGCCGCAACTCGACCGCTGGCCTGATCAACATTGTGACCAAAGGCCCCGACGCAACGGAATTTTCCGGTGCGCTTGCTGCGACCTATGGCAATTATGATTACATGCGCCTTGAAGGCAACATCAACGCGCCAATCGGCGATACGTCCGCCGTGCGGGTCGACGGTGTCTGGCAAAAGCGTGATGGCTTCATCCGCAACGTCACGCCCGGTGCAAAAGATTTGAATGATCGTGACCGGTTCATGGTGCGCGGCCAGCTGGCGTTTGAACCATCAGACGCAATTAAGGTCCGCCTGATTGCCGACTATAGCAAGCGCACGGAAAATTGCTGCGGCGCCGTGTTTACGCAACCTGTGCGCAACTTGACCCGCGGTCCGGACGGAAACCCCGTTGTGTCAAACAACACAGTGGCTCCACTGCTCAATGCACTCGGAGCAAACTATCAATTTGATAGCAAGACATTCCTGCGCCAGACCGCAACGACGGCGGGCGTTGATTACATCTCCAATTCCAAGGATTGGGGCCTGTCTGGCGAAGTCAATTGGGATCTCGGCGGCGCAAACCTCACGCTGGTGACAGCATACCGGGACTATAAGAACCGTCAGGGCCAGGATGCCGATTACAACGCACTTGATATTCTGCGCCGTGATAATCTCTCCCGCCGCTTCCGTCTTTTCACGCAAGAAGTGCGTTTGCAAGGCGAAGCTTTTGACGGTCGCCTTGATTGGTTGGTCGGCGGCTATTACGCCACTGAGAAGCTAAATGTTGCGGACAATCTGAAATTTGGCAATGATTACGAGCGTGTGGCTAACTGCCTTGTTGCAGCAGGCGTTGCGCCTGCCCTGCTCAACCTTGCATCGCCAACCTGTTCCAACTTGCCACTTAGCGCCGTTCCTCCGGCCCTTTCTTTCGCCGGTTTTCAAAACATAGCACTTGCAACCGGCACAAACCGCTTGAGCGGCACTGGGGTTATCAGAAACGCATTCCAGCAGGACAGCCGCAACTATGCCTTCTTCACGCACAACGTGTTTGATATTATCGAAGACAAGCTTTCGCTGACCCTTGGCGCACGTTACACCAATGAACGTAAAGAGGTGGGTGCGTCGTTCAACACAAACAACACGCTCTGCGCTGCCCTGCGCAACGCGGCTTCAGGCGCAGCCACTCTACCGTGCGCAATCAACAACACGTCTGGCCCCGGTTTTACGGCTGGCAGTGCAGGCACGATCAAGAAAGAAGACCAGATCACTGGGACTGCGGTTCTCAGCTGGAAACCAATTGATGATCTTATGGTTTATGCTTCATTCTCAAAGGGTTACAAAGCAGGCGGTTTCAACTTGGATTCCTCCGCGCTTGATCTGCCGTGTAACGTGCTGGCTGGCACCGCTGCGCAGCGGGCGGCATGTGTAGTGCAGCAG
>JANPCO010000061.1:0-5986 GCA_031430995.1 Sphingomonadales bacterium
GTCAATTTTCAGTCAGCCGATCCTTTTGGCACCTACGAATGGTCGCAGAGGATTTCGATTCGCGGTTTTAACCAGAACCAGCTGGGTTTCACGCTGGATGGCATTCCGCTGGGCGATGGCACTTATGGCAATAATAATGGCCTGCACATCAGCCGGGCAATCACGTCGGAGAACATCGGCGTGACGCGCGTGTCGCAAGGGTCTGGATCCATTGGCACGCAAGCGACCAATAATCTGGGCGGCACTTTGGAATTTCTCTCGCTTGATCCCAAAGGTGAGGGCTTTGGCGTTGATGCCAATCTGACCTACGGATCAGAGAATACCATCCGCGGCTTTGCGCGGCTGAACTTCGGCTCAGAGGATGGCCTGCGCGGCTTTGTATCGGGCGTCTATCATAATGCGGAAAAGTGGAAAGGCGGCGGCAACCAACGCGCCTGGATGGTGAATGCGAAGGCGGTCATCCCCGTCGGCGACGCGCTGTTTGATGCCTATTTCAGCTATTCCGACCGGGCGGAGCAGGATTATCAGGATCTCAGCCTCGAAATGATCAACCGGCTGGGATACAACTGGGATAATTTTTTCCCCGACTATGCAACGGCAGTGGCAGTTGCCTCAGGCGCGCGGCCAACGCCGATCATCTCGCTCGATGATGCTTATTATGACGCATCGGGCCTGCGCAAAGACACGCTGGGGTCGTTTGGCCTTACGACACCACTCGGCGACGCAACTACATTCAAGATCAAGGCCTATTATCACGACAACACCGGGCAGGGCACGTGGGGCACCCCTTATGTGCCAAGCCCGAACGGAGTGCCGCTGTCCGTGCGCACAACCGAATATGATATCGGGCGCGGCGGTGTGTTCAGTTCGCTGAACACTGAGGTGGGCGACCATAACGTCACAGTTGGCGTCTGGTATGAAAAGAATGATTTCCGTCAGGCCAGGCGTTTCTATTCCTACGAAAGCCTCACGGTTCCGGGCCGCGATCATCTGAAATTTCAGCGCAATCCATTTTTCACGCAATGGGATATGGATTTCAACACCAACACATTGCAATATTATGTGCAGGACAAAATTACGCTGGGCGATGCGACGCTGAGCCTGGGCTGGAAGGGCTTCAAAGTTGACAATGAAGCCATTCCGATTGTTCAGGGCGGGCGCGCCACGGGCAAAATCCAATCCAAAGACTGGTTCCAGCCCCATGTTGGAGCTGCTTATAAACTGAGTGACAAGGCCGAGATTTTCGGAGGCTTTACCCAAGTCACCCGCGCGTTTGTTTCATCCACCACATCCGGGCCATTTTCAACCACGCAAGCTGGGTTTGACGCGATCAGAGCCCGAGGTTTGAAACCGGAAGAATCCGACACTTACGAACTGGGTGCTCGCTATAATGACAACCGGTTCAACGGTGTGGTCGCTGTATATTATGTCAATTTCCGCAACCGCTTGCTTGGGATTACGACTGGCCCCGGGATCGTGGGCAATCCGTCGATCCTGCAAAATGTTGGCGGCGTTCGCTCCATCGGGTTCGAGGCGGCGGGCGATCTGAAGGTAGGCAATGGCTTCAGCCTATTTGCATCCTACAGCTATACCGATGCCAATTACCGCGATGATGTGGTCATTCCGGCCACCGTTGCAGGCGGGCTGCCGACGATTATCGCGACCAAAGACAAGACTGTCGTCGATACGCCCACGCACTTGTTGCGCGGCGAAATTGCGTATGACAGCGATACTTTGTTCGGCAAAATCAGCGCCAATTATATGAGCAAGCGCTTCTTCAATTATCTGAATGATCGATCCGTTCCTGCCCGTGTGCTGATGGACGCTACGCTGGGCTACCGCTTCGATCTGGGCCTGCGCGCACCAGTTGAAATTCAGCTGAATGCCGTCAACTTGCTCGATAAGAAATATGTCGCCACTATCGGGTCCAATGGCTTTGGCAACAGCGGCGATAATCAGACGTTGCTCGCTGGCAGCCCGCGTCAGATTTTTGCAACGGTGAAGGTCGGGTTTTGATTATGCGGATGGCAATGATGTTAGGGGCGGCTGTTGTGGCCGCCCTTCCGGGTCTGGCTCTCGCTGAACCCGTGCTGCTGATTTCTATCGACGGGTTGCAGCCCGGCGATGTGATTGAAGCGGACAAACGCGGCATTGCCGTCCCAAACCTGAAACGCTTTATGACTGAAGGCAGCTTTGCAAGCGCCGTTATTGGTGTTCTGCCAACCGTCACATACCCCAGCCACGCGACGCTGCTGACAGGCGTTGCCCCCGCCAAACACGGCATTGTCAGCAACACGGGCTTTGATCCGCTGCAAATCAACCAAGCCGGCTGGTATTGGTATGCCAGTGATGTGAAAGTGCCAACGCTGTGGGACGTGGCGGCAAAGGCAGGGCTGACGACTGGCAATGTCCACTGGCCAGTCAGCGTTGCTGCGCGATCAGTGCGCTGGAACATCCCGCAAATCTGGCGGACGGGCCACGCGGATGACATCAAGTTGGTAAAGGCGCTTGCCACTCCGGGTTTGATTGACGGCCTCGAAGCGAAATTGGGGGAAGCCTATGCACAAGGGATGGACGAGACGATCACAGGCGATGAAAATCGCGGACGATTTGCAGTGGCCCTCATCGCGCAGGAAAAGCCGCAGTTCATGACGGCCTATTTCACGGCACTTGATCATGAACAGCATAGCGAAGGCCCGGATACGCCCAAGGCCCATGCGATCCTCGAACGCATTGATGCCATCATCGGTCGGCTTGTCACGGCGCAGCGCGCGGCGCACCCCGACGGCGTGATTGCGGTCGTTTCCGATCACGGCTTTGCCACAACGGATACTGAAGTGAACCTGTTTCGCGCGCTTATTGATGCGGGCCTGATCACGCTTGGGGCAGACGGCAAAATTACAAGCTGGCGCGCGTCGCCTTGGAACGCAGGCGGGTCAACGGCGATCATGCTCGCCAACCCGGATGATGCGGCACTTGTTGCTCAAGTCGGCGCGCTGCTTGATCAGATGAAGGCTGATCCCAAAAACCGGATCGCCGCTGTGATCAAACCTGATGCGGTCAGGGCGATGGGCGGAAATCCGCAAGCCAGTTTCACGATCAATTTCCAACGCGGGGCTTATGGCGGCGGCTTCAAGGGTAAGGACGCGGTGTTGGTCGGGCCATCCGGCAGCAAAGGCATGCACGGCTATTTCCCGGCAGACCCTGCGATGCGATCAGCCTTCATGATGATGGGCAAAGGCGTTGCACCTGGCCGCAACTTGGGGGAAATTGACATGCGCGCCATTGCTCCGACGCTGGCACAGATTTTAGGGGTGCCGCTCCCTGATGCTGAAGTCGCAGCGATCAAACGGTGAAAAGAACACCTTACCACGTCCCAAAATCACCTTCTGCCTGCGTCGTCCGCCCGCTTGCGCGGATGGCCCGCCGCCAAGCGTAGGCAGGTCGTTTCGTCAGAGTGAGGCAAGGCCAATCGCCATTTGCGCGACTGGCCGATAAGCGGAATCCGTGTCGCCGGTAAGCCTGCGCAACGGTCTCCGCCTGCCAATCAAGCAGCCCCGCAAGGATCAATGTGCCGCCTTCTGCGATGATTTCGGCGATGCTGGGGGCCAGTTCGATCAGTGGCCCCGCCAGGATATTGGCAATCACCAGATCATAAGGTGCCCGCCCCTGAACGAGTGGATGATCAGTGCCTGATGCCGCGCACAGCTCCACTTCACCCGCGCGTCCGCCGAGAGGAACGGCGTTTGCCGCTGCATTCTCTGCGGTCACATCCACACTCACGGGGTCAATGTCGGATGCCGTTACCCAAGCGCGCGGCCAAAGTGCTCGTGCGGCAAAGGCAAGCAGCCCAGTGCCTGTGCCAATATCAACGATATGATCAAATCGTTTGCCCCGCCGTTTAAGGCCGTCGAGCGTCCATAGGCAGCCATCGGTGGTGGCATGGCCACCCGTGCCAAAGGCTTGGCTGGCCTCGATCAGAAAGGCCGTGCCGTTGGTGGGAATTTCGCCGATATTGGAAGAAGTGTGGATATAGAACCGGCCCGCACGGACTGGCTGTATGCCCTGCTGGCTGATCGTCACCCAATCCTCATCGGGCAGCCGTTCAAGCACGGGTTTTGCCTTGGCAGCGCTGGGGATGAGGGACTGGATCAGCACGATATCGGCCTTGCTCGGCTTGCCCTCAAAATAAGTATGCGCCGCCCACACATCAGGCCGGCTCTCGTCTGGTTCCTCCGTGGTAATGACGGGCGCAGGTTCCATTGCCGCAAGTTCAGGCACATCGCCGTTCAGCTGTTCAGCCTCCGCCCGCGTGCAGGGGAGTGTGAGCTTCCAGCTTTGCGTCATTTTCTCTTCCCCCTAGACCAACCAAAAATCCCGGCCTAAACCAAGGACCGTAGACAAGGCCCCTGTTGCTAGGTTGCGCGGTGGAGTCTTTGCGCTAAAGGTCGCGGTTCATAAAGTCACTCAATTTGGGGGCCAAATATGGCGCGAAATACCGCGCGGCCGTTATCGCCGCATCTCACCATCTGGAAATGGGGCCCGCACATGACGGTCTCGATCCTGAACCGCGTCATGGGTGTGGGCCTGGCTACTGTCGGTACGCTATTTTTCACGGCATGGCTGATTGCGCTCGGCAGCGGCAAAGAAGCTTATGAAATGGTGATGGGCTACGCGCGCGGGCCGATTGGATATCTTTTCGCGATTGGGCTGAGCTTCGCTTTTTTCCTCCACTTGTCCGCTGGGCTGCGTCACTTTGTGATGGATGCAGGCGCGGGTTTTGAACTGCGCGCCAACCGGCTGTGGGCATGGGGTGCTATCGTTGCGCCGATCGTGCTGACGGCTGCGATGTGGCTGATCATCTTTGGAAAGGCGCTCTGATGGGCAGTGGCACAGGCATTGGTCGCGTTCGCGGTCTGGGGTCCGCCAAAAGCGGGTCTCACCATTGGTGGCAGCAGCGGGTGACAGCCGTTGGCAACATATTGCTGGTACTGTGGTTCATATTCTCGCTGCTGCGCCTTCCGTCGCTGGGATATGACAGCGCCATTGGCTGGCTATCATCGCCTTGGGCAGCGGTGCCGATGGCGCTGCTGATCGTCAATGTCTTCTGGCATTTCCGGCTCGGCT
This sequence comes from Sphingomonadales bacterium, assembly GCA_031430995.1. Lineage (GTDB taxonomy): Bacteria > Pseudomonadota > Alphaproteobacteria > Sphingomonadales > Sphingomonadaceae > Aquisediminimonas. The sequence continues at coordinate 5,128 of JANPCO010000061.1, forward strand.
TGCAAGTGGTGATTGAGGATTATGTCCACGGCGGCATGCGCATCCTCACTCTGGGTCTTCTCCATGCCTGGACTTTTGGCATGGGGGCCTTCGCGCTTTTTTCAATCTTCAAAATCGCTTTCGCAGGGACGCCTGAATAATGTCATACGACGCATACAAGATTATTGATCACACTTATGACACAGTGGTCGTCGGTGCGGGCGGCTCTGGCCTGCGCGCCACGATGGGCGCTGCTGAGGCGGGCCTGAAAACCGCGTGCATCACCAAAGTATTCCCCACGCGCAGCCACACCGTTGCAGCGCAAGGCGGGATCGCGGCGAGCCTTGGCAACACCAGCCCCGATCACTGGACGTGGCACATGTATGACACCGTCAAAGGCAGCGATTGGCTGGGTGATCAGGACGCAATCGAATATATGGTGCGCGAAGCTCCCGCCGCTGTCATCGAACTAGAACATGCCGGCGTGCCGTTTTCGCGCAATACGGACGGCACCATCTATCAGCGCCCCTTTGGCGGCCACATGCAGAATATGGGCGCAGGCCCACCTGTGCAGCGGACATGCGCCGCAGCAGACCGCACTGGCCACGCGATGCTCCACGCGCTCTATCAACAGAGCCTGAAGTATGACGCGGATTTCTTCATCGAATATTTCGCACTCGACCTCATCATGGAAAATGGTGAATGCCGGGGCGTGATCGCGCTTTGCATGGAAGATGGTACCATCCACCGCTTCCGCAGCCACGCGGTTGTGCTAGCCACAGGCGGCTATGGCCGGGCCTATTTCTCCGCAACATCGGCCCATACCTGCACCGGTGACGGCGGCGGCATGGTGTTGCGCGCTGGGCTTCCATTGCAAGAT
>JANPCO010000062.1:0-3439 GCA_031430995.1 Sphingomonadales bacterium
GATGGAGGCTTATTTCGCCGCGAAGATGCGGCTGTTTGCTGACTTGGTGGCAGAGGATGGCACGACCGTCGTCTACGCTGATGATGCGTGGTCAGATCAGGCGATTGCCTTTGCGACGGCGCAGGGCCGGAACGTCTATACGGTTGGCAGCAAAGGCACTGGGCTTCGTCTGGTAGAGCGCAGCATTGGGCATCTGGGCCAAAATCTGATCGTCGAAGCGGGCGGTAAAACTCACAAAGTCGCGCTGCCGTTGATAGGTGCTTATCAGGTGGCCAATGCATTGACAGCTGCGGGACTGGTCATTGCGACGGGCGGTGACGCAGCGCGCACGCTTGGGCATCTGGGCCGCGTTCAGGGTGTGCGCGGGCGGCTGGAACGCGCTGTGATCACGAAGACTGGCGCCCCCGTTTATGTCGATTATGCGCATACGCCTGACGCGCTGGCGGCAGCGGTGTCTGCCCTTCGGCCCCATGCCAAGGGGCGGATCATCCTTGTGTTCGGGGCTGGCGGAGACCGTGATACTGGCAAGCGCCGTGAAATGGGGGCCATAGCAGTGCGCGATGCTGATGTGGCGATTGTCACTGATGATAACCCGCGCAGCGAAGACCCCGCCCTCATCCGCCGCGCGATCATGGCAGCAGCCGTCGGCGCGACTGAAATCGGAGACCGCCGCGAAGCCATTGATACAGCGATAGACCATGCCGGTGCTGATGATATTGTTCTGATTGCAGGCAAGGGCCATGAAACGGGCCAGGAAGTAAACGGCCTGAAACTGCCGTTCAACGATGTTGAAGTCGCGCGGGACTGTGCCACGTGGTGACGTTATGGACCTCAGCTGATATTGCCGATGCCGTGGGCGGCACAGCATCCGCCAGCTTTGCGGCCAGCGGTGTTGCCTTTGACAGCCGCGAAGTGGGGCCAGGCGATCTGTTTATTGCGCTGACTGGCGAAGTAACAGACGGGCACCGGTTTATCGAAGGTGCATTTGCGCAGGGCGCGGCGGGTGCAATTGTGTCGCGCCCCACCCCGCATCCTCACATTTTGGTCGCTGATACGACAGCGGCGTTAAACGCACTGGGGCGTGCCAGCCGAAAGCGTTCGCACGCACAGATCGCAGGCGTCACAGGCTCAGTTGGCAAAACAGGCGTGAAAGAGGCGCTGGCCGCTGCCCTTGCGCGCGCCAACAAAGGTGCTGTTCACAGGTCCGTCAAAAGCTACAACAATCACACCGGCGTTCCTTTAAGCCTCGCGCGGATGCCCGCAGACAGTGTTTTTGCCGTCCTGGAAATGGGCATGAACCATAGCGGGGAAATTGCGGATCATACAGCAATGGTGCGCCCCCATGTTGCGATCATCACTGCTATTGCCCCGGCGCATATTGAAAATTTGGGCTCCATCGAAGCCATAGCGGATGCGAAGGCAGAGATATTTGGCGGGCTGGAACCCGGCGGCACTGCCATCATTCCGTTCGACAGTCCGCAGTTTTCACGACTTGAGTCAGTGGCCAGAGCGGCTGGCGCAAAGATCGTGACATTTGGGCGCAGCGATGGGGCCGATGTCTGCCCGCTGGATGTCGTGGAAACAGCCACGGGCTCGCTGATCATGGCGCGCCTTCCGGGTGCCGAACTCTCCTTCACACTGGCTTATCCCGGTGATCACTGGGTTTCAAACGCAATGGCGATCCTTGCGGCGGTTCAGGCAATGGGCGGGGATCTGGCTGCGGCGGGGCTCGCACTGGGTGAAATGGAAGGCCTGGCCGGTCGCGGCGCACGGCATAGTATCGCGACACCGGACGGCGGCACTGCGACCATCATCGACGAAAGCTATAATGCCAATTCCGCGTCCATGGCCGCCACGCTGGCTGTGCTAGGGGCAACCCCTGCAACGCGCCGGATTGCCGTGTTGGGCGAAATGCGCGAACTGGGTGCGCAGAGCGAAGCGCTTCACGGCGGCCTTGCCGATCCAATTACGCAAGCGGGCGTGGATTTTGCTCTGCTGGTCGGCCCCGCGATGGCACCGCTGGCCAAGACGCTTGAGGGCAGCTGCGAAACTCGCCATGTGGCAGATGCTGCGGCGGCGCTGGTTATGCTGACTGACATGCTCACTGACGGCGACACCATCCTGATCAAGGGTTCGAATGCGGTTGGCCTTAGCCAGATCGTCTCCGCACTCACAAGTGGACCTGACTGATGCTTTACGAAATCGCCTATTATCTTGGGTTTCCGGGGGTTTCCCGCCTTCTCCAGTTCCTCAGCTTTCGGACGGGCGGCGCTGTGGCGACGGCCCTTGTCATTGGGTTGCTGATTGGCCCGAAGTTCATTGGCTGGCTGCGCGTGCGGCAAGGCAAAGGCCAGCCGATCCGAGATGACGGCCCGCAATCACACTTGGCCAAGGTGGGCACGCCGACCATGGGTGGGCTGATGATCCTGACATCAATTGGCATATCCATGCTGCTCTGGATGGATCTGACCAACTTGTATGTGCTGGCTTGCCTGCTTGTGTTGACGGGCTTCGGGCTGGTCGGGTTTGTTGATGATTATGACAAGGTGAAAAAGCGCAGTCACAAGGGGATTTCCGGCAAGTCGCGCTTGGCGCTGGAATTTCTGATCGCAGGTGCCGCCGTCACGTTGATTGTCTGGAAATCGGGCGGCAATCTTTATGTGCCGTTTATCAATGGACCTGTTGCTGATCTGGGCTGGTTCTACGTTCCCTTTGGTGCGTTTGTGATCGTCGCATTCGGCAATTCAGTAAACCTGACGGACGGGCTGGACGGCCTGGCGACCATGCCAGTCATCATTGCCTCAATTGCGTTCATGATGATTGCTTATCTTGTCGGCAACGCGAAATACTCCGCTTATCTGGGCATACCGTTCATTCTTGGCGCAGGGGATTTATCGATCCTGTGCGGGGCGATAGTGGGCGCGGGGCTGGCTTTCCTCTGGTTCAATGCGCCGCCGGCGTCTGTGTTCATGGGCGATACGGGAAGCTTGGCCCTTGGCGGCGTGCTCGGCACGATATCTGTCGTAGCGCATCATGAATTTGTGCTGGCAATCATCGGCGGCTTGTTTGTGGTCGAGGCACTTTCTGTCATCATCCAGGTATTCTGGTTCAAACGAACCGGGCGGCGGGTATTCCGCATGGCGCCTATCCATCATCATTTCGAACAATTGGGATGGTCAGAACCAACGGTTGTCATCCGGTTCTGGATCGTTTCCTTCGTGCTTGCGCTGGCGGGCCTTTCGACGTTGAAGCTGCGGTGATCACATCATCTGCCTTTCGCGGTAAACGCTACGTCGTGCTCGGGCTCGCACGTTCTGGCGTGGCCACTGTCAATGCGCTGCTGGCGAGTGGAGCGGAGGTTGTGGCTTGGGATGGCAAGGCGGACGCGCGGGCTGCGATCTTAGCCCCTCCCCTTCAGGGGAGGGGTTGGGGTGGGGAC
>JANPCO010000063.1:0-35340 GCA_031430995.1 Sphingomonadales bacterium
GCCCAGCGCGCCAAGGAAAGCCTCGCCGAAAATGCCGAACAACAGCAGAATGAATGCCGCGACCAGTGTGGACCGAATCGCCATCGTCCGCCGGTGACTGGCCGGCGCGCCTCCCGTCAAACTCGCGAAAATCGGCGCACATCCCGGCGGATCGATAACCACGAAAAAGGTCACAAGGGCGGAAATGAAAAGTTCGGACATCATGTGGTCCTAGATCAAGCAATGCCGCGACACAAAGGCTGTCCGCAAAAAAACGGCGGCCAAAAAAACGGCGGGCAGTCTGTTGACCACCCGCCGTTTTAGATCACGCTTTGTGTAGGATCAGAATGATTTGCGCAGGGTAATACCATAGGTGCGCGGGGCACTGGGGTAACCAGCGTAGCTGCCTGTCTGCGCGACGGATTCAAAGCCGCCTTGCAGATATTTATCCTTGGTCAAGTTGCGCACCCAAAGCTGGGCTTCAAGCTTGTCAGCATTGCCAATGCCGATGCTGGCATTGATTGTATCCACTTGCACAGCTGCAATGTTCACTGGGATGACATCACTGATCGGGGCACGGCTTGCGTAGATATATTCTGCGCGAACAAAGCCGTTCCATCCGCCACCAAGTTCAAAGTCATAGGTGCCGCTGAAATTGGCGCTCCACTTTGATATGCCGGCAGGTGTGCGACCAGAAAGGTCGCGGAACTGAGGTGTGATAGCCGGAGTTGTGCCTGTTGCAGGGATGATCGCACACGCGGGATCAACGGCCCGGACTGACGGGCAAGAAGCGCGGAGGAACGAGTCATATTTAGGATCAAGGTAAGTCACGCCCAAACCAAGCGAAAGGCCACCGAACGGCTTATAGGCCGCATCAATCTCAAAGCCTTTGACGGACTGCTTACCCGCGTTGACCAGATTGAATCCGGTGCCTGTGAAAGCATTGGACTGAAATCCTTTGATCGACTGCTGAAATACAGCGAGGTTAATAAAGCCACCTCTGAAGCTGCCTTTTACACCAACTTCGTAAACTGTCACATCTTCAGGAGCTGCCGTGCGACCAATGCCGAATGCATTTGGCGGACGCGAATCACGTGACAAATTAAATGCACCGGCCTTCCAGCCCTTTGAATAGCTCACATAAGCATTCAAACGACGTGAAAAGTCATACGCGATCCGGCCCATGTAAGTGATCTTATCCCCGGTCAGAATGCCATTTTCAGTCGCGTTGGGATAATCAATCGGCTGACCAAGGAACTGTGCGCCTGCAAGAGAGAAGGGATTCACACCAGCACTCGAAGCTGGGCACGGAGCCGAACCCGGTCCAGGCAGTGCAGCACCAAGGGACGTTCCAAAGATATTATTCGGAACGGTTGCGGGCGCAGCAAAGCCCTTTTGCGCTAAACAGAGCCGAACGGATGCAGGAAGCGCAGCGTAAGGAATGAAGTTTAAGCCTGGAACATTGTTAAGGTCCAAACGCGCAAATGTGTCGTTTGAAAGCGATGTGGATTGAGCAGCCTTACGGTCATTCAAATAAGCAATGCCACCGGAAATGGTGAGCTTGTCCATCAATTCATAGTCGGCTTGCGCAAAAATCGAATATGACCGGTTTTTCAGACGGTATTTTGCATTCACGCCTTGGCCAGCCTGAATATAGGTTGAGCCAGGAACAATTGAACCTGGAGGGCTTACAGCAGCCTGCAATGCTTCAAGCCCTGTTATAAGACCCCCTGTCAGTTGGTTCAAAAATGCTCTGCCTTGCGGCCCCCAGCGAATATCTTCGCCAGACTTAATTGTTTCATCACCGTAAAAGCCTCCGATCAGCCAGCTGAACGGACCGTCGCCGTCAGATGTCAAACGCACTTCCTGAGTGAAAGAACTAATTTCGGATGTATTCAGCTGGTTAACGATCCTCGCACCCGTGAAATCGACGTCCAAGTTATTGTCGGCAGTTTGGTTTCTAAATGCCGTGATCGACGTCAGCTTTGCGCCGCCAATGTCCAAATCACCTTGCAGCGAAATGCCTTTGCCGGTCAGCGTGTTGACTGGGTTCTCGTCGTAAACGAGTTCATAATTATAAATGCGGCTGGTATCCCCGATCGCTGCACCTAAGCCCGGGCCGCTGTTAGGATTGCCGGGAATAGCAACAGCGGTGGTTGGGCGTCCAATGGCCAATGTCACGGGACCGTTGAAGATTGGAACGGCGCCGCAGCACACTTCATTGATGCGGTTGTAGTCTGCGATCAAACGGAAGGATGCCGTGTCGGATGGCTCAAACAACACGTCCAATCGGCCGGAGTAACGGTTGCGGTCATTCACTTTGCCGCCAATGTTAGTGTTGGTGAAATATCCTTCGCGCGTGTCAAAGCTGCCCGACAAGCGGACGGCGACATTTTCTGCAATGGGACCTGTAACAGACAGGTTGCCTTGGATCGAACCATAATTGCCTGCTGTTGCTTCAGCTTTCAGGCCAAACTTAAACTGAGGTTTTTTGGTAATGATGCTGATCGCACCTGCCGACACATTCTTGCCGAACAAGGTCGACTGAGGCCCGCGCAAAACTTCAACCCGTTCAATTTCAGGCAAATCGGCAATAGCCGACGCGGAACGCGAGCGATAAACACCGTCGATGAATACGCCGACTGAGCTTTCGATACCAAGATTGTTCGCGCCATTGCCAAAGCCGCGGATCACAAAGTTAGTCTGTGTGGCACTTTGGAACTGAGGAACTTTGAGGGACGGAACAACGCTCTGCAAATCAATCAAATCATTGATTTGCGCGCGTTCTATGGTCGTATCGTCCGTCACAGATACTGAAATGGCCACATCTTGCAGCGTTTGTTCGCGCTTGGCGGCGGTGACGATGATTTCGGTGCCATCGTCGACCGCTTCATCAGCGGGAGTGGCACCCTGAGCCATTGCGGGAAATGCAGCAAGAACAGCTGTCGCAGCAGCGGACGCAAACAGTACAGATTTAATCGAAACTCTCATGATCTCTCCTATCACCGATATGCCATCGCATATTTCTGACTGCGCTATGGCGGGGCGGGAAAAACGACGCAAGCTAAGTTAGGCGGGCGAAATCAGATTACCGGAAACCGTGGCCAATGTGCCACAGGGCACAGATTGGGCTGACATTTAGGATGTCCGTTGAGCTATTTTGCAAGTTAAGCTGGCAGTGCCCCCGTCCCAATCCTGATCAACGGCAACGCTGCTTCCCTTTGCAGCCCTTCTTCGCCTGATTTCGGTTGGCACGTGCCAGCCAAAGAGGGCTTTTGTCCGCTCACATCATAGGATAGTCACTGACCCGGTGCTTGGAATGAGCGCAGCAAGCTGCTGAAGCGGCACGCCAGTGCAAATGGCCCTGGCGCACGCAATCGGGCCGCCGTGCGATATGACCACAATGCAATTGGTGGGTGGAAGATTGCGCATAGCCCCGGCAATCCGCGTCGCCAGCGCACGAGTGGTTTCTCCGCCACCAGGCCGGAAATTTTCAGGGTCAGTCATCATGCCGTCCATTGCGTTGCCTGTGGCACGGTAAATCGCATGCCATGTCTGGCCTTCCCATGTGCCAAAATCGCGTTCGCGCCACATCGGGTCAGCGATGCTCGCCGTGCCAAGCCGGTCGGCAAGTGGTTCTGCAATCGCACGCGTGCGCACTGTGTCGCTATGGATGATGACGCCGGGTTTAAGCGCTGCCAATTGTTCAACCAATGGCACAATCATCCTTCGGCCTTTGTGCGACAGGCCGGGGTCGCTTTGGCCGTAGCAGCGCTTTTGCCAGGCTTTGACGACAGGGGGATGGCGGACCAGATGGATGATCATGGGAGTGTGGCGCAAGCAGCAAGAAGTATGAGAATTTGTCCGATATAAACGCCCAAGCCAAGGCAGTCGCCAGTCACTCCGCCAAGACGGCGCATCAGAATGCGGCGGAACCAGAGCGCAAACACCGTGGACGCAGTGGCGGCGCAGGCCACGGCGACTGGAACGATCATCACCAGCGGAATCAGGAAAGGCAGCATCAGCAGCGTCGCCATCAGCCACTGCCCTCCACCAGTGCGTGCGCCCACATCCTTGGCAAGGCCGCTTGTCTGGATCAGCGGCGGCACAATTGCCATCAGGCAAACCGCCAAATAGCGGCCAAAAGCTGCTGATGCGATGAGTGCGGGAATGATCATGGCATCAGGCAAAGCCATTAGCAAAGCCGCCCGCAAAGCGACAGCCAGCCCCATGCCAAGCGCGCCGTAACTGCCGATACGGCTGTCTTTCATAATCTCATGGATGCGATCAGGCGTCATCCCGCCGCCAAAACCATCGCAGAAATCGGCAACGGCATCTTCATGAAATGCCCCAGTCAACCGTGCCTCAACGATCAGCGCCAGAATGACGGCAACGAGGCGCGGCCAGATATGATCTGCACCAATCAGGATTGCTGCCGTGATGATGCCGACTAAGCCGCCGACGACCGGAAACCAAATGACCGATTTGGCAAGGCCCAACTTGACTGTCTCGGCGCTGATCGCGTTGAGCCCAGGCACGGGAATACGGGTTAAAAATTGCAGCGCGAGCAAAGGCGGAACCCACCAGATCACTGCATAATCTCTGCCAATGTCGCAACATCAGTGAGCAGTGCAGCTGCGCTGTCCAGCAGGGGGAGCGCAGTTAGTGCGCCGGTGCCTTCCCCCAGTCGCATATCCCATTCGAGCATGGGTTCAAGGCCCAACGCAGTGAGTGCGGCGCGGTGGCCGGGTTCAGCGGACAAGTGAGCTGCGATCATTTGTTTTGCTGTTCCTGGAACAAGCCTTTCTGCAATCAGCGCTGCTGCCGTGGTGACATAGCCGTCGAGCAGGATGGTGACGCCGCCCTTAGCAGCAGTGGCATAATATCCCGCCATTGCCGCAATCTCAAACCCGCAAAGCGCCGCGATCGCGGTCTTAGGGTCAGTCGCCAACAGGGGTTTATTGTGTGCGACCGCAGCTGCGACAATAGCTTGCTTGTGCGCCCGCGTCACGTCGTCTGCGCCAGCACCTTTGCCCGTGGCAGTGGCGGCATCCATCCCAGCCAGCAACGCCGTCAGGCACGCAGCAGAGGTTGTGTTGCCGATCCCCATCTCGCCAGCCAATAACATCTGATACCCCTTGGCAATGGCCGTCTGTGCAGCCTGAGCGCCCACGGTCCAAGCACTATCGAACTGCGCCACTGTCATAGCAGGGCCATGCGCCAGATTAGCTGTGCCAGCGGCGATCCGCTGATTGCTGATGAACGGCGGAAGCGAACTGCTAAGCGGCGTGATACTGCCCACATCGATCATCTGCAAATCGCAGCTGGCGGCACGCGCCAATGCGTTGCTGCTGGCCCGTCCGCGTGCAATTGTGGCCATCATTGCGGTTGTGACCGACGATGGCCATGCTGAAACACCGCTTGCCACCACACCGTGATCACCTGCAAACAGCGTGATGCAGCGCGGACGAGTGTGCGGGGACAAGCTTTGCTGTGTGACGGCAAGCTGAGCTGCAATGCTTTCCAGCCGCCCAAGGCTGCCTTGTGGTTTTGCAAGCTTATTCAAATGGGCAACCGCATTTTCGTGGGTCAGCATTACCGGATAAACCTTGTTTGAGTGGCATCAATGCGCGCTTGCCAGCCGCTGCGCTCCAATTCGGGCACATCGCGCACGACAGCGGGATAGCCAAGGCACAGATAGCCAATAAATGTCCACTGCGCAGGCACATTAAGGATTTCGGTCAGTACTGCTGGATCAAGGATTGACACCCAGCCTATGCCAACCCCGTGAGCGCGGGCGGCAAGCCACAAGGTATGAACGGCGCAAACGGTTGAGTAAGCCAGCGTCTCTGGCATTGTTTGACGGCCAAGGCCCTTGCCTTCCTCCGGGTCGGGATCACAAAACACGGCAACATGTTCAGGGGCTTCGCGTAAGCCGTGAAGCTTAAGCGCTTCATAGGCTGTCCGCGTTGCATCGTGATACCGTTCTGAGGCGCGGAAGTTTTCGGCTTCGACATGGGCAACAATGGCCGTCCGCCGTTCAGGGGAAATGACGCGGACAAACCGCCACGGCTGGCTATTGCCTACCGACGGCGCCGCGCTGGCGCGGTCCAGCAATGTGTCAATCAATCCGGCGTCGAGGGGCCGTGTTTCAAAATGCCGCACGTCACGCCGCCAGATGAGGAGTTCATCAAGCTGAGCGCGAAAGGCGGCGCTGAAGTACGGTGCGGTCATAGGGCTGTGTTCGCAATGGCGATCAGCCGGTCAATGGCCACCACCCGCTCCATTTCGGCAGCAAGTTCATCCAGAGCCGCATCCACAATCGTACTATGATCAATGCCATTTGAAACTCCGCCCAGCCAGCGCCGCCGTTGTTGCGCACCGGCAAACAGCCCGTGAATGTAACAACCGGCAATTCGGCCATCCTGGCTCACTGCGCCTTCGTCTCGGCTGTCAGACATGCGCAACAGGGGCGTGGCTTCGCCAGTGGTTCTGCCGACATGAATTTCATAACCTGTAAAAGGCGCGCCATCAGCGACGCTGACGCCGCTCACTGTTCGCAAATTCTTTTCCTTGCCCAGGATTGTGTCGACCGCCAGCAAGCCCAGGCCCTCAACGGTTTCCGCTGGGCCTTCGACGCCGTGTGGGTCCGCGATAGTGCGCCCCAGCATCTGGTAGCCGCCGCAAATTCCCAGCACCTGTCCACCGCGCCGGACATGGGCGGCAATGTCAATATCCCAGCCTTGAGCGCGCAAAAATGCCAGATCGGCGATTGTTGCCTTAGTTCCCGGAATGATGATCAGGGTCGCGGTAGCGGGCACAGGCGTGCCGGGCGGAACCATCGTCAATTTCACATTGGTTTCAGATGCCAACGGATCAAAATCGTCAAAATTAGCAATGCGGGACAGCATCAGGACGGCGATTTCGGTTGCTCCGTCACTGCGTTCGGCTGGAGTTTGCAATGCGACGGCATCTTCGGCTGGCAGGCGGCGGGCAGCTGCTATCCAAGGTATTACGCCCAAGCCTTCCCAGCCCGTGCGCTGCGATATTGCTGCATAGCCGTCCTGAAACAAGGCAACATCGCCGCGAAATTTATTGATGAGGAACCCCTTGATCATGGCCGCATCATCCGGATCAATCACCGCTTGCGTGCCCACAAGGGAGGCAATCACACCGCCGCGATCAATATCCCCCACCAAAACAACAGGCACACCTGCGGCACGGGCAAACCCCATATTGGCAATGTCTTTGGCGCGCAGGTTAATTTCGGCGGGGCTGCCCGCACCTTCGACCACGACGATGTCCGCTTGATCGCGCAATCGGTGATAGGATCCCAGCACGGCTTCAAGCAAATCGCCTTTCTGTTCGCGGAAATAGCCGCTTCCGGTCTGCCCGACGACTTTGCCGTGCAAGACAATTTGCGAGGTCCGGTCAGAGTGTGGTTTCAGCAGCACAGGGTTCATATCAACATGCAGCGGCGCACGGCAGGCAATGGCTTGCAATGCCTGCGCCCGGCCAATCTCTCCGCCGTCTGGCGTCACAGCGGCATTATTGGACATATTCTGTGGTTTGAACGGCAATATTTTGATGCCGCGATTGGATAGCGCACGGCAAAGCCCTGCAACAAGCACTGACTTGCCAACGTCGGACCCTGTGCCTTGCAACATTATCGCAGCCATATCAGTGCCCCTGTGATGATCCACAGGCCCAGACAGGCGCGGCGATAAATGGATAGTGCGCGTCGCAAATCACGCGGCACCGGGCGCTCGCCTTCGCCTAAAGCTGCGCGTTCAATCCATTCGCCGTCATAGGCCGCGCCGCCTCCCAATTGCACGCCCAACGCGCCTGCCATTGCGCTTTCAGGCCAGCCAGAATTGGGGGATAAATGCTTGGGGGCATCACGCAACATCACGCGCCAGCCGCCCCTGCCAGCGACACAGATAAGCACGCCTGCGACACGCGCCGGAATCCAGTTCATCACGTCATCCGTGCGCGCGCTGGCCCAACCGAAATCGCGGTAACGATTATCGAGATGCCCGATCATACTGTCTGCTGTGCTGATACATTTGAAGGTAAACAGGCCAGGCAGTCCGAAAGCCAAAAACCAGATGGCCGGGGCAACGACACCGTCACAAAAACTTTCGGCCAATGTCTCAGTGGCGGCCGCTGTGATGCCTGATGCGTCCAGCGCCGCTGTATCGCGCCCCACGATCAGTGACACAGCAGTTCGCGCCTGGTCCAAATCCCCCTCCATCAACGAACGCACCACCGCTGCCACATGGTCATGCAAACTGCGCTGCGCCAAGCCAGTGGTTGCGATCAAAATGATTGCGATGGTGCCTGTCCAGCCCGTTGCGAAATGTTCAATCACCAAGCCCACACCGGCACCGGCACTGATGAGCAATAGCACAACGAGAACCCCCGACAGGCACCGGTGATTACCTCTGTTCCAACGCCTATCCAGCCCTGTGATCACCTGGCCGACCGCATTGACCGGATGAGGCAGTCTTGCCGGATAACCAAGCGCTGCCTCCACGACCAACACGGCAAGCAACGCTGTAGGACGGTCCAGCATCATGCCCCGATGACAGCCCCGGCGCGGCTGATTGGCGTAATGATCGGCGCACCGTGATCGTCCTTGCCGATGTGAACAGACACGCCGAACGCTTCGGCCAATTGTGATTGGGTCAGCACTTGTGCGCAGCTTCCTGCGGCCTGAATGCATCCGTCTTTCATGATAATGACATGATCAGCGATCCGCGCGGCCTGTGTCAGGTCGTGCAATACGAGCGCAACTCCGGCCCCGGCCTGCGCCACGTTTTTCAAACAGGAAATGGCATCCATTTGATGCGCCGGGTCCAGATTGGCCAGCGGCTCATCGGCCAAGACCCAGTCCGGATCCCCGGCAAGCACCCGCGCCAACAGCACCCGCGCCTGTTCACCGCCTGAGAGGCGCAGTGCCTTGCGATCCGCAAATTGGGCGCAATCGGTTTGCGCCATGGCTTTGTCGATGGCGGCATCATCGGCGGCACTTTTGCCTCCCCATCTGGCCCACCCCCCCTGATGTGGCAGCCGCCCAAGCGCGACAAGCGCACGGACGTTTATTTCCCAATGAATATCTGCCTGTTGCGGCAACAACCCGATACGGCGGGCGCGCAGTTCAGCAGGGACATTGGCAAGTGGTTCGTCCCCCAACATGACAGCACCGTGATCAGGCATCCGCAAACTGGCAAGGCAGGACAACAAGCTGCTTTTCCCGGCCCCATTCGCGCCAAGGATGACTGTGACTTGGCCTTTTTTCAGGTGCCCACTGACGCCGCGCAAAACAGGGCGACCGCGCAGGGTGAGTGACAGGGCATCGAACCGAAGGTCCATCACGCCACCTCCCGGCGCATCTTGAACAGTAAAAACATGAAGAACGGCGCGCCCAAAACGGCCATCGCAATGCCAAGCCGCAATTCCGACGTGCTTGGCAACAGCCGCACGAAACCGTCCGCAAACACAACCAATAACGCCCCGGCCAGTGCCGATGGCACCAGCAGAGCCGATGGCTGGTGGCCCACCAGAGGGCGCACCAGATGCGGCACAACCAGCCCGACAAATCCGATAATACCTGCAACGGCAACTGATGAACCAACGCATAGGCCAACACCGGCAACGATGGTCCATTGCAGCCGCACCATGTTGACGCCCAGCGACCGCGCAGTGGATTCGCCGAGTGTCAGTGCATCCAGATTACGGCCTGCCATCAGCAACAACAGCATGCCAGCGGCCATCAACGGCGCCGCCAGCTTCACATCATCCCAGCTGCGGTCCATCAGCGCCCCCATCAACCATGTCACAATTTCCGACGTAGCAAACGGCGTTGGTGCAAGGCTGATGAGCAAGCTGGTCAGCGAACCGGTCAGGCTCGACAGGATGATTCCAGCCAGTGTGAACAGGATCAAGCTGCCTGATCGTCCGGCCAGCAATGCCAATGCAGTCATCCCCAGGCCAGCCCCAACCAGCGCAAAGAGTGGGAGCAAAATGGCTGACACTGCATAGCCGAAATAGAGGGACGTGACTGCGCCGAGTGCCGCGCTTGATGAAATGCCAAACAAACCAGGGTCTGCCAGCGGATTGCGCAAATAGCCTTGCATGGCTGCCCCGGCCATTCCCAATGCCGCCCCTACCAACGCGCCAAGGCATGCACGGGGCAAGCGCAATTCCATCACGATCAGCGACCGCAAATCACCTGATAGCCATTCCGCAACGGGAATCCATGTTCGCCCCGCCATCAAAGACGCGAGCATTGCAATGAGGAGCGCTGCCGCCAGACCAAAATTCACCTTCATGGATTTTGCTCCAGCGCGCGGCGCACTTCTGCAAGGCGTGCGACAGACTGGATGATGACGGGGCCACCGCAGTGCAGCAGGCTTGAAGGATAAGAGGCCACTTTGATGTTTGCCCCTGTTTTGCGGAACACGGGGTGCGACAGCATCCGGTTCGCATCCGCATCGCCTGCGCCCATGTTGGCTTGTCCTGCCAGCACGATGGCGGGCGGCTGTGACAATAGGCCCTCCAGCGGCAGAATATCCCATTGCTTGAGGCCAAGTGAGCTGCTGAGATTTGCAAATCCAGTGCGTGTCAGCAGTTCATCAGCCAGCGTGCCTTTGCCAGGAACCAGCCCACTCCCCTGCCAGATCAGCGCTGACACGAGTGGCGCGTTCCAGCGGGCGGAGGCCATAGCCGCGTCGATCCGCGCGTTGAGTTTTATGCCTCGTTGGCGCTGTCCGACGCGCGCAGCAATGTTGCTAATCTGGGCTTGGCTTTGAGCAACGGTTTGGGGAACAGCCACTTGCATCAACGAAATGTCCAGCCGTTTGAGCGCGGCAATCGTCTGGATGGCAACATGCGGGCCTGCGATCACCAAATCAGGTTCCGCTGCAATGACATCTTCAGCAGCGCCCGAAACGACAGGGTAGCGCATGGCCCATTTGAGCGGAACTGATGTGGCGCGCGGGTCTTGCGAATAATGACTGATCGCGGCGATTTGGTTTGGATCGGCAACGTCCATTAGGATGGTATCCACGCACGGGTTCATCGATACGATGCGCATCGGCTTTACCGCAGGCACTGGCGGCGCAGGTTTTTGCACTGCGCACCCAGCCAGCAACAGCAAAAAGGCAGCGTTGCGGATCAATACTCGACGCCTTTTTGCGCCATGAAACCTGCCTTGAACGGATGTTTCACTTCCTGAAACTCAGTCACCAAATCGGCGATTTCTATCAGCTCAGGCTTGGCGTTGCGCCCCGTGATGCAGATGTGCTTTTCCAACGGACGGTTTTCCAGAAACGCAACGATTTCCGCGATTGGCAAGGTGTCATCGCGCAATATGATATTGAGTTCGTCCAGGATGATAAAATCATAGGCATGGTCAAGGATCAGTTCCTTTGATCGTTCCCACGCCGCGCGTGCAGCCTGTATGTCGCGGGCGCGGTCTTGCGTGTCCCAGGTGAAGCCTTTGCCCATGACCTCAAAGGTTAACATGTCAGAATTGGCAGCAAAAAACGCCTTTTCGCCTGTGTCCCAGCTTCCTTTGACATATTGCAGAATGCCAACTTTCATACCCCAGCCGATGCTGCGAATGGCCATGCCAAAGGCGGAGGATGATTTGCCTTTGCCGTTGCCAGTGTGAACAATCAGCAGCCCGCGCTCAATCGTCTTGCGCGCCTGTATCTTGTCGCGGGCGACCTTGAGGCGTTTCATCCGTTCATTGTGACGCGTGTGATTGGGGGTTTCTTCGGTCATGCAGGCCTCCAACTCTTAAGCGCATCCGACAAACGGTCAAAATCAGAGACGGTGCCGGGAATGCCAAACCGTAACCAGTCAGGCTGCGCCCTGAACGGCCTAGCTAATATACCGGCATGCGCAAGATGAATGAAGAGCGATTGGGCGGCGGGATGGTGCGTAAGCTGAAACAGCGGAGTGCCCCCGACAAGTGATAAACCGTGATCAGTCAACAATGACAGCAGCTGATGTGAAGCGGCTATCAAACGACCCCGCTGAGCATGCTGCCATTCGGTATCGCGGTAGGCCCGTGTTCCGATAGCGATTGCCGGGCCGGAGACTGGCCAATCGCCCAGCGCAGCGCGCACCTGATTGGCAACGGGCTTGTCCGCAATCACAAAGCCCAATCGCACGCCTGCCAAGCCGAAGAATTTCCCAAACGAGCGTAAGACAATAGCACCGTTGCGGTGCGGTAACAGGCTTTGCGCAGGCATTGCATCGGCAAAGGCTTCATCGACGATGCGAAGAGTGCGCAGGCGTTGAAGCTGCGCTTTTGGAATGACTGCCCCGTCCGGATTGTTAGGATTTGCACACACCAGCAAGTCGGCACCGCGCGCCTTCGCGAACGAGACAATTTTTGCAGCGGGCCACGACGATTGATAACTGCCATAAGTAGGCCCAACGATACCCACGCGCGCGGCAGGTAAAAGCGTTGATAGCAGCCGTATCGCGAAATCCGTTCCAGGCACGGCAACAATCTGATCAGGGCTGACCCCGCCAAACGCTGCGCCGGCCGCCGTTTCAAGCGCAGCCAAATCTTCCTCTGACGGAAGGTTTTGCCAAGTGGCGGATTTTATTTCGCCGACGGGATAAGCCCACGGGCTAATCCCCGTTGAGAGGTCAAGCCACGGCGCCGGGGCAGACGCGAAACGTGCCGCCGCCACAGAGACACGCCCACCGTGATGGTGGAGCGGGTCAACTTTGGCAGCTACATCCGTCATCAGAAGCTTAACCGCACACCGGCATAGGCGGCACGGCGCGGTGTTCCGTACCGGAAAAGTGTTTCATATTGTTCATCGAACAGATTTTCGATCCGGCCATAAATCGAAATGCCTTTGGTAAGCGGGTAGCTGGCCCGCAGGTCAACCAGAACATAACCATCAAGACGGCGCGTGTTCGACGCATTGTCGAAGCTGCTGCCGACATGAGTGATGGTCGCCCCGGTTTCGAGCCCAAATGCCCATGTATAGTCGATGGCCGCATTCACGCTCTGGCTGGGGCGGCGGACAAGTTTTAGCCCATTGGCGCGGTTTTTGGCATCGATCCAGCTGTAGTTTGCTTGCACGGTAAGGGCGTCTACTGGTTTCAGCTTCAAGCCAAACTCCAGGCCTTTCGCGCGGGCACGGGCCACATTGTCGTAAGTTCCAAAGGGGCGGTTTATGCAAATGCCGATGGGCAGCAAGGGGCATGAAATGAACACGATCTGATTAGATGTATTGCGGTGAAACCATGTCGCGCCCACCTCAATTGCACCGTTCAGCAGCTTCTGCGTAACGCCAGCGTCCCAGCCTTTTGAGGTTTCTGGTTTCAACAGGGTGTTGCCATAATCACTGAACAGCTGGAATAAAGACGGCGTTTTGAACCCTTCGCCGTAACTCGCGCGGATGGTCGTCGCGCCGGCATTTGGACTGTAGACGCCGTTTGCGGCAAATGTGGTTTTGCCGCCGAATATATTATGATCGTCATAACGTGCCCCAGCTGTAAGTGTCAGACCTGTCACAGGTGTTGCGCTCAATTGACCGTAGACGCTGTTGATGCGTGCATTGGCAAAGGCAAACGGCCCGCCATAGCTTGACGTGCGAAACGACGATTTTTCACGTTCCGCACCAAAGGTCAGCCCGTAGCCGTCAGCGATATCAAAAATACCCTGATATTCCAGCCGCTGGTTTTTGCCCTTCGCGTCAAAGGTTTGAAACGGTGATGCACCGCTTAGATCAAGATTTTTGCGTGCGGTGCTGGTGGTGGCATAAGCAAGCCTATTGCGCAAACGGCCGCCAAACAGCGCGGCATTCAGCCCGGCATACCCAACCAGTTCTTTAGTTTGCGCGGTTTCATTTGTGTCACCGAACGCAAAAGTTGGCGCTGGAAAGCCGTCGATCCCCACAGTCCCGTTCGAATACCATCCGCGTAGGTTAAGCGAAATTGCGTCTGACAGCGCAATGTTGAATTTGGCATTTGCGCCGTAGTTTTTATACCCATCACGTTCAGTTGCACCGCGCGCTTCACTATAGGTCGAGATGCTGTCCGACCGCAGATACCCTGCGCCCACGCTTGCAGAAACCGGGCCGAACTTGCCCGACACATTACCAACAACCTGCCCGGTGTTGCGCCAGCCATATTCGGCGTTGGCGTTAAATGCCAGGTCATCAGCTGGTTCGCGGGTGATGATATTGACGACGCCGCCAATCGCCTGGCTGCCCCACAACACAGATTGCGATCCGCGCACAACTTCGATGCGGCTGATATTGCCGGTCAGCAAATTGCCAAAGTTAAAGCCGCTTCCCGTCGATGATGGATCATTCAGTTTCACACCGTCGATGAGCGCCACGGTTTGATCGCTGTCCGCGCCGCGGATATTTACTAATGTTTGTGTGCCAAGCCCGCCGTTGCGCGTGAAAGTGACGCCGGGAACAGTGCGCAACAGGTCAACAACAGCAACTGTTTGGCGAGTTCTAATGTCGTCTTCGGTAATGACGGTGACGGACTGGCCGACCTGCGAAACTGGCGTTTCAGCGCGAGTGGCAGTAACGACAATGGCTTCACCGGTACTGTCTTCGGCATAAACAGCCGTGGACGACAGGACCGTTGCTGAAAGAAGTAATGTTCTGAAAATAGGCACGTGAAAGGTTCCCCTTGTTGATCAACATCAAAAGGGTCGCGCGCCAACATGGCACCACAGGAAGCAAGCGTGTGAAAGCCACTCATCCGTGCACGACCCAAAGCAAGTCGTCACACGAGGGAATCCTCGATCATCTTTCGGCACACCCCGTCCGCAAGATAGAACGACCGCGACGGGCAGGTCTCCTGGCTCTCAGGTCATCATATCCGCTCGCCTTCCCACACGTTTCCGTGCAGTGGCATGAAGAGCGCACACTCGCCGATCACAGTTGCGGGGGCAGCGCCGGATCATGGATTTTCCACTTCCGGCTTCCCTTTTCATCCCATCTCTGGGAACCTGTCGCATTGCAGCCTCTGCTGCGACGCAAAAGAAAAGGCAAGGGCGAAAGTGAAATCAGGACAAATCACATTGGTGCTCGGTGGTGCAAGGTCAGGGAAAAGCCGCTTCGCTCAGGCACTAGCCGAAGGCACGGCAGGTGACCTGATTTACGTCGCCACCGCGCAGGCTTTTGACACTGAGATGACAGAACGCATCGCCCGGCACCGCTCCGATCGCGGGCCGCGCTGGCAAACGACTGAGTGCCCGATTGACCTGAGCGCGGCGATTTCAGCGCATAACGGCCACGACAAAACTATTCTTGTTGATTGCCTGACGCTATGGCTCAGCAACCTAATGTTGGCCGATCAAGATGTGGCCGCTGCAGTTTCCGGGTTGATTGCCAGCCTGACTGGCTCACCTTCAAATATCATTCTTGTCAGCAACGAAGTCGGGCAAGGCATTGTGCCTGACAACGCACTGGCGCGCCGCTTTCGCGATGAGGCAGGGTGGCTTCATCAGGCCTTGGCAGGGGTAGCGGACCATGTGTGGTTTGTAACAGCAGGGCTGCCGCAGCAATTGAAGGGGTAATATCTCCGCTCTGTCATGGTGTCGGCCTGCGGCTTTTTGCGGGCGAACTCGATCAACGGGGGCGTATATCTGCTCCGCCGTCATCACTGCGAAGCGAACCGCCACCGACCCTAAAGCGGCTTTTCATAAATGCGGTAAATTTTGTTCACTGTGCCGCCGACAGCTTCTCCCACCGACCGCATCGGGCCATTGCTGGCCAGCACCCAGCCGAAATCGCCGTGAGTTGCGCCGTATTTGGTGACGGCGTCTCGGCGGATATATTCGATCATCATCATCGCCAGTTGGCTTGCCAGTCGAGTGGATTGCATTTTCTTCAGGACGCCCATCAGAGGCACGCGCATGGTCCGCACTTTGGGCGCCCGCAACCACCAGAGCAGCTTGGCCCAATTGAAGGGGAGGAGCGATCCGCCAAAGCCCTTCAGCTTTTCATTGATGTCAGGCAGAGTCACCATGAACGCCACAGGCTCTCCGTCTACTTCGGCAATGCGGATCAAGTCTTCATACACAATGGGTTTCAGCTTTTTCCCGCCATAAGTGACTTCAGCATCAGTAAAAGGCACAAAGCCCCAGTTATCAGACCAGGCATCATTCAATATGCCCAGAATTAGCGCCAATTCCTCGGCAAATCTGGCTTTGTTAACGCGGCGAATGCGGATGCGATCATTTTTGTCGCCCATCGCGACAATCCGGTTGAAAAGATCAGGAAATCCGTCCGCAATGGGCAAGGCATAAGTGTAAAGATCCTCCACCCCGCTATAGCCCGCTGCCTCAACCCAGCGTTCATAAGCGGCACTGTTGAACCCCATCATGACAGTCGGCGGCGTATCAAAACCCTGCACCAGCAGGCCAGGCTCATCCCACATGCACAGACTGATGGGCCCCAGAGACCGGCTCATGCCCTTGCTGCGCAGCCAATCTTCGGCAGTGGCGATCAGCACTGCTGCGGTGTCTGCATCCTCCGCTTCAAACAGCCCCCAATTGCCCACGCCAGGCCCTAGACCCTGTTCAGCAGGCTGAGTGAGCGCAAGCCTATCAATATGCGCTGATATGCGCCCGACCACGCGTCCGCCGCGTTCAGCCAGGTATAGCTGCATCTCGCCATGTTCAAACCACGGATTTTGCCCCGGCGTGATGAGCGCCTTCACTTCACTTTTCAGCGGCGGCACCCAGTTAGGGTCTCGCGCGTAAAGCCGGTAAGGAAAGTCAATGAATGCGGCCGTATCCGCCTTGGTGGTGACGGGGCGGATGGTGAGAGCCGCCTGCACAATCAAACGTCCAGATTTTCAACGTTCAAAGCATTTTCCTGAATAAACTCCCGCCGTGGTTCTACTACATCGCCCATCAGTTGCGTGAAAATTTCATCTGCTTTGTCTGCATGAGTGACTTCAACGCGCAACAGCGAACGGATATCGGGATTTAGCGTTGTATCCCACAGCTGGTCCGCATTCATTTCGCCCAGACCCTTGTAGCGTTGAATGGCCAGGCCTTTGCGCCCAGTCGCCAACACCATGTCAAGCAGTTCAGACGGGCGACTGATGCTGCTGCCTTTGGCCGTTGCGGCGGGCGAAGCGCTTGGCAGGGCTTCATCGGCGGGTTCTGCGCCGCCCTCTGCCTCTGCGTCACTTTCAGCGGCCACAGCTGTGGCCCCTTTCGGCAAAGACACTAGCCGCGATACCCCGGAATAAGTCGCCACTTCTTCTTCCATCAGGCTGTGCAAGCGCCGCGCCTCCTGGCTGGTCAGAAATGTGCCTTCGATAATGTGGTGATCGGTTACGCCGCGCCACATCCGCTGTAAATGATAGCCGCCCTCTTCGCTCAATATGCCGGTCCAGCGCGCTTCGGGGTCTGCTGCGGTCAGCCAGACCGCTGCCCGGCTTGCTGCCGCTGTCCGTTCATCCGCTGTCATCACGGGGTTCAAGCCGCCAACCAGTGCCAGTCCCTCAATGATTGCTGGATCATACCGGCGCGGCACATAGCGCATCAACGCACGCATCCGCCGGGCATGATTGACAAGGGATTTCAGGTTTTCGCCTGACCGCACGCCTTCAGCTGTTTCCAGCGTGACAGCAGCGACGCCGGCATCGACCAGATAATCATCAAGCGCAGGATTATCTTTCACATAGACTTCAGATCGCCCGCGCGCGACTTTATACAAGGGTGGCTGCGCAATGAAGAGATGCCCGTTCGCAATGATTTCCGGCATCTGACGGTAGAAAAAGGTAAGCAGCAAGGTGCGGATATGCGCTCCGTCCACGTCAGCGTCGGTCATGATCACGATCTTGTGATACCGCAGCTTTTCAATGTTGAAATCATCGCGGCCAATGCCTGTTCCCATCGCCTGGATGAGCGTGCCAATTTCCTTTGATGACAGCATCCGGTCAAACCGCGCGCGTTCCACGTTCAGGATTTTGCCTTTCAGCGGCAGGATCGCCTGGTAATGGCGATCACGCCCCTGTTTGGCAGAGCCCCCGGCGCTGTCGCCTTCGACTAAGAAAAGTTCAGACTTTGCCGGGTCTTTTTCCTGACAATCGGCGAGCTTTCCGGGGAGAGAGGCAATGCCCATCACCGATTTGCGGCTGGCCTCACGCGCCTTTTTCGCCGCTTCGCGTGCCGCCGCTGCATCAATTGTTTTCTGGATGATCGCACGGGCCAGTGCGGGGTTTTCCTCCAGCCATTCCGCCATCTTATCAGCCATCAGGCTTTCTAGCGGCTGACGCACTTCAGAGGAAACAAGCTTGTCTTTGGTCTGGCTGCTGAACTTAGGGTCAGGCAATTTAACTGACACAATGGCCGTCAGCCCTTCGCGCATGTCTTCGCCGGTCAGCGTGACTTTTTCTTTTTTCATCATGCCGGATTTGTCAGCATAATTGTTCAGCGTGCGCGTGAGTGCCGCGCGGAATGCCGCCAAGTGAGTGCCGCCGTCGCGCTGCGGAATGTTATTGGTGAAAGGAAGGACATTTTCGTAATAACTGTCATTCCATTCAAGCGCGACATCAATGGCCACGCCGTCCCGTTGCCCGGAAACTGAGATTGGATCCGGGAATAGCGGCGTTTTGGCACGGTCAAGATATTTGACGAACGCTGCGATGCCGCCTTCATAATAGAGCTCAATTTCGGCCCGTTCTGCATGGCGCGCATCAGCGAGCAGCAGCCGCACACCGGAATTAAGAAACGCTAGTTCGCGGTAACGATGTTCCAGCTTTTCAAAGTCAAATTCGGTGATCTTGAACGTGTCGGGCGACGCGAGGAACGTTACTTTCGTGCCTTTCTTCCCCTCAGGCGCAGGGCCAACATCCCTCAGCGGTGCCACAGCGTCGCCGTGGCTGAACTGCATATAATGTTCCCGCCCGTCACGCCAGATCGTCAGATCAAGCGTAGTGGAAAGCGCATTGACGACGGAAACGCCGACGCCGTGCAAGCCGCCGGACACTTTATAGGCATTATCATCGGAAGTATTTTCGAACTTTCCGCCTGCATGAAGCTGCGTCATGATGACTTCGGCTGCCGAAACGCCTTCTTCGGTGTGGATGCCAGTGGGGATGCCGCGGCCATTGTCTTCGACTGTGACGGAACCGTCCGGATTGAGTTGAATGAGGATGAGATCACAGTGCCCGGCCAGCGCCTCATCAATGGCATTGTCAGATACTTCGAACACCATATGATGCAAGCCGCTGCCATCATCGGTATCACCGATATACATGCCAGGGCGTTTGCGCACAGCATCAAGGCCCTTCAGGACCTTAATCGAGTCGGCACCATATTCATTTGCGTTGGGGGCGTTTTCAGGGGTTTCAGTCATGGCAAGCCTATAGGGATGGCCCCCGCAAATGCCAAGGAAAAGCGACCAGTCCCGCCGTATCAGGAAGAATGAATGAGGATGATTGCGGCCAAAACTTGCATTATACCCGCGAATTCCCCAAAGCATTGATCCGAGGGGTTAAGTTTGGGGTTTTACTGCGCTATGATCGCGTCCAGAAACTACGTGCCGTCGGATGATTTGGCACCTTACGTGCATCGCTTTTATGTGTTCGACGCAGACTTGCCAGCTGACTATCTGCTGGAGGATCAGTTGCTTGCAGAAAACGCATTTGTGCGTGTGCTGATAAAAGGCAACTGGCAAGCAGAGGTTGCCCCGGGCCAATGGACGAGCGCTGGTAAAGTTCTGCTGTTTGGCAGCAATTCAGTACCATTGAAAGTCAAGGTTACAGGGCCGTTCCGGGTCGTCGGCTTTGCTGTCCGCCCCAGTGCCTGGCGCGCATTATTCAAGCAACCGGCCAGTCAATTTGTCAATGCCATGGTGCCGCTAGCCGATGTGTGGGGCGATCTGGCTAACACGATGTTTGCCAAAATTACGTCTGCAAAAAGCGATGCCTTGATCGTCGCGGCAATGGAGGCAACTGTCCGGGCGCAGTTAAAGCATATTGGCCGCAACAAGGTCGACACTAAAATTGCCGAATTTGAAACCATCGCACGCACTGATAGCGCTGTGAAAATGGAAGATGCCGCAAACCAGATCGGCCTGTCCGTCCGCCAGATGGAACGGCGCTGCCTGACCTCTTACGGTATCAGCCCGAAAACCGTTCTCCGCCGAAGCCGCTTTTTAGATATGGCAGAAGCGATGCGGGGGTTTAGCACACCTGAAGGCGCGGTATTGGCGGCATCCCGCTATTTTGATCAATCGCATTTGAACCGGGAATATCGGTTATTTTGCAATATGACGCCTGGCAGATTTGCCAAAGCGATTACGCCTCTGTTTACGGCTGGGCTTAAATTGCGGATTGATGGCAAAGCGACCCGCTAGGGCCAGAACCTAAGCCAGATCGCCGCCCACTTTAATCCAGCTTGCATCCCGGCCAAGGGGCTTGAACGGCGCATCTTCAGTTCCCGTCATCCAGACCTGACCCCCGCCTGCAGCCAGCCGGTCAAACAGCGCATTCCGCCGCACAGGGTCAAGGTGAGCGGCAACTTCATCGAGCAGCAGGATCGGGCGGCGCTGCACCTGATCCGCAACCAAGTCAGCATGCGCCAGCACAATGCCCATCAGCAGCGCCTTTTGTTCGCCAGTGGAACAGCGCGCGGCAGGCTGCGCCTTGGCCAGGTGCGTGACGGCCAGATCGGTGCGGTGTGGCCCTGCCAAAGTGCGGCCAGCAGCGGTATCGCGCGCACGGCCTAAGGCCAATTCAGCGGCGAAATCATCCCGCCATTGCCAACCCTCCAGCATCAGCCCTGCACGCGCAAAAGGGCCTTCAGGCGCATCAGCAAGGTGCACGCTGAGCACATCTACCAATCGGTCGCGGGCGGCACTGAGTGCGGCACCGTGGACGGCCATCTGCGCTTCAACAGCGGATAACCACGCAGGATCAGTGGGGTCTTCCGCTGAGAGCAAGCGGTTGCGCTGGCGCATCGCTGCTTCATAACGGCTGGCATGTCCTGCGTGGGTTGTATCAAGCGCCAGCACCAGCCGGTCAAGAAATCGCCTCCGCTCAGCGGCCCCGTCGGCAAACAGCCGGTCCATCGCTGGCGTTACCCAAATGAGCGATAGCCACTGTGTGAGAGCCGTTGCAGACGCCTGAGCACCGTTGATGCGCACCAGCCGCCGGTCTGGCGCCCCTGCGCGGGTCCCTGTCCCAAGGTCAACATCGCCGAGTGCTGCTGCCACGCCGAACGCGCCTGAGCCGCCCTGCCGCGCCATATCCCCGATCGCCACGCCCCGTAAGCCGCGCCCGGGTGAAAGCAGTGAGACAGCC
Organism: Sphingomonadales bacterium; assembly: GCA_031430995.1. GTDB lineage: Bacteria > Pseudomonadota > Alphaproteobacteria > Sphingomonadales > Sphingomonadaceae > Aquisediminimonas. The sequence continues at coordinate 21,301 of JANPCO010000063.1, forward strand.
TCTAATATGTTGGTTTTGCCCGCGCCATTTTCACCCGTCAGCACCACAAAAGTGGTGCCGGGATGAATGAGCAAATCGCGGTGATTGCGAAAATCAGAGAGGCTGAGCCGAGTGAGCGCCATATCCGGTGAGCGATAGGATGAAATAGGAGCGATTGAAATGGGGCGGAATCAGCTGTGATTGTCCGCTGCCATTTTCACTGCCATCTTTTGTGCATATCCGGCCTGTACCGCCGCTGCCATCTGATCGAACAGGGCGTCGGGGTCGCTTCGCCGCAGGGCCGCGATATGGGCTTCAACGCCTGTCGCTAGGATCAATTCGCGCTTGCCCTGTGGAACACTTGCCAGGATCGCAAGGGCTGCTTCGTCGGCAGGCATTCCTGCATCAATCGCTGCGTCACTAGCGCCCCGGTTGGTTCCATCAGCGTTAAGGGCATTGCGCGATACGTTGGTCTGGACCGATCCCGGCGCAATCACATGCACTTGAATGCCCAAATGCGCCGTTTCGCAGCGCACGCTATCATGATAGCCAATGAGGCCGTGCTTGGCCGCGCAATAGGCAGAGCGCAGCGCCACACCTGCAATGCCCGCCACGCTTGAGATCGCGACAATCTTTCCGCCGCCTGCGGCCACCATGCGCGGCAGATTGGCTTGTGTGAGCGCGATGGGGCCCAGTAAATCGACGTCAATGATCCGCTGATACACGCTAAAATCGGTCTCAATGGCCAGTGATCGTTGCGATATGCCCGCATTGTTGATGAGGCCGTGGACTTGTCCTTTCCAGCCCCAAGCCTGCGCTGTGATTTCAGGGATGGCCTCAAAATCAACCGCGTCAAAGGGAAGGATGAGGGTTTCGCCGCACTGCGCCGCTACATGGTCAAGGGCTTGGGCGTTGCGACCCGACAAAATGAGCTTTGCCCCGCCTTTGGCCAGTTCCACCGCCAGCGCAGCGCCAATCCCTGACGACGCGCCAGTGATCCACCAGATTTGATCTTTACCCATTGTTCGGCCTCGCCTTTATGTCTGGTCCCAGCAATAAGCGCCTGATGACCCCTGACAAGCCCACTCTCCCTGCCCCAATCGCCAGCTGGTTTAGTGCGCGCGGTTGGTCGGTCCGGCGGCATCAGCTGGAAATGCTGGATGCAGCCGCAAATGGAGAACATGTCCTGCTGACAGCCCCGACGGGAGCGGGCAAGACGCTGGCTGGATTTTTGCCTGTGCTGGCCGCGCTGGCAGAAGGCGCACCTGCAGGGCTGCACACGCTTTATGTGTCGCCGTTAAAGGCCCTGGCCATTGATGTGCGGCGCAATTTGCTGGAGCCGATTGAGGACATGGCCCTGCCCATCCGCGTGGAAGCCCGCACCGGCGATACGCCAAGTGACCGCAAAAAACGCCAGCGTGAAGACCCGCCGCACATTTTGCTCACAACGCCGGAGAGCCTAAGCTTGTTGCTGTCTTACCCCGATAGCGTCAAAATGTTTGCCGGGCTGAAAACGATCATCATTGATGAAGTTCATGCCTTTGCGCCGTCCAAGCGCGGCGATTTGCTGGCGCTTTGTATTTCGCGGCTGGCGGCACTGGCCCCAGCGATGCGGCGTGTGGCGCTGTCCGCTACAGTGTCGGAGCCTGAGGCCTATTTGAACTGGCTAGGGGCCAGCCGCCTGATCACAGGGGACGCTGGGGCGCCGCCAGACGTCAGTATTCTGATCCCAGAAGACCGCATTCCCTGGGGCGGGCATAGCGGGAAATATGCGGCTGCTCAGGTGATGGCAGAAATAGAAACCCACGGCACGACGCTGGTGTTCTGCAACACGCGCGGGCTCGCTGAGCTGATTTTTCAGGAACTCTGGTCCGCCAACGATTTGAAGCTGCCAATTGGCATTCATCACGGCAGTCTGGATGTGGAGGCGCGGCGCAAAGTCGAAGCGGCTATGGCTGACGGGCGGCTGCGCGGGCTCGTTGCCACGGCCAGCCTTGATCTGGGCGTAGACTGGGGCAATGTTGATTGCGTCATCCAAATGGGCGCGCCTAAGGGATCATCGCGGCTGCTGCAACGCATAGGCCGGGCCAATCACCGGCTGGATGCGTCCAGCGAAGCCGTCATAGTGCCGGGCAACCGGTTTGAATATCTGGAAGCGCGCGCTGCAATTGACGCAATTGAGGCTGGGCAGTTGGACGGCGATCCGTTCCGCCCCGGCGGGCTAGATGTGCTGGCCCAGCATGTGATGGGATGCGCGTGCGCCATGCCGTTCCTCGCCGAGGATTTGCTGGCCGAAGTGCAAGCGACGACCCCCTATCGCACTGTGGACCGGGCAACTTTTGATCAGATTCTCCACCTAATTTCAACCGGCGGCTATGCGCTGAAGGCCTATGACCGGTTCCGCCGTCTGGTGCAGGACATCGATGGCCGCTGGCGCGTGACGCATCCCCGCTTTGCCACGCAGCACCGCCTGAACGCCGGGATCATCGTGGACACGCCGATGCTGGCTGTGCGCTTTCGAAACGGCAGGCGGCTGGGCCAGCTGGATGAATTTTTCGCCGCAACCCTGTCACCCGGCGATACATTTTATTTCTCAGGCCTTGCGCTGGAAGTTGAAAAAACTGACGCGACGGATTTGTTCGTGCGCGCCACCAAGCGCCATGCGCGCATCCCCAGCTATAACGGCGCGCGGATGCCACTGACCACGCATTTGGCCGGCCGGGTGCGGGCATTGCTCCACGACCAAAGCCAATGGCACCGCTTCCCCGGCGATGTGCGCGAATGGCTGACCATGCAGGCTGCGCGATCAATCATTCCCGCGCCTGATCAGCTGCTGATTGAGACGTTCCCGCGTGAAGGCCTGCACTATCTGGTCGTTTACAGCTTTGAAGGCTGGAATGCGCATCAAAGCATGGCCATGCTCATTTCCAAACGGATGGAAGTGCGCGGCATGAAGCCGGTGGGTTTCGTCGCTAGTGATTATTCCTTCGCCCTGTGGAGTCTGGAGCCAGTGGCTGACCCTGCCGCGCTGTTTTCGGCTGACATATTGGAAGATGAATTTGTCGATTGGATCGAAAACTCTGCCCTTCTCAAACGAGCGTTCCGCGAAGTGGCTGTGATTGGCGGGCTGGTGGAGCGGCAGCAACCAGGCAAAACCAAATCTGGCCGGCAAGTCACCTTTTCAACGGATCTGATCTATGATGTGCTGCGCCGGTATGAGCCTGATCATTTGCTGCTGAAGGCCGCGTGGGCCGACGCCCGGGCGAAGATGACGGATGTCGGGCGTCTCGGCGCACTGCTTGACCGGGCGCAAGACACGCTGATCCACAGGCATTTGCCCCAGATTTCCCCGCTTGCGGTGCCGATCATGGCACTCATCGGGCGCGAACGGATCAGCGGCGGGGAAGCAGACGAAGCCATCCTGATGGAAGCCGATGCACTGGCCAAAGAAGCAATGGGCTAAGGCCCATGTCCAAACACTATGCCAAGGTTGCTCGAACTGCTATGTCTTCGCGAGGGAGAGTGGAAATGAAATATCTGTTCATATGGCTTGCAGCGCTGGCCAGTCCGGCCACGGCACAGGATGCTTTGCCGCTGGATGATGTGTCAACTCACCCTGCTGAAACCATCACGACCGGCGAAGACGCCAACAACCGCCTGACCGTGCCTGTGATGGTCAATGGCCAAGGCCCGTTCCGTTTCATCGTGGATACAGGCGCAGATCGCAGCGTCATTTCCGCAGAACTCGCCGCGCGATTGAGTTTGCCAGTGGACGAAAAAGTGCGCTTGGTCTCAATGGGCGGCGTCAGCACAGTGAACACAGTGCGGCTGAAATCGCTGGCCGTCACGGCCAACCGGTCAATCAAAAACGTCGTTTTGCCAGCCCTGCCTGAACGTTATCTCGGGGCGGACGGTCTGGTTGGCCTCGACGCGCTCAAAGGCCAGCGCGTCATGCTCGACTTTGCGGCTCAAACCATCATCGTCGAACCCGGCAACACGCGCGCCGTGCGCGAAGAGCCAGTGACGGGCAATATGATCGTCGTGCGGGCACGCTCTCGCATGGGGCAACTGGTGCTGGTTGATGCTGATGCCAACGGCCAGGATGTGTGGGTGATTGTTGACACCGGCGGGCAAAACACCGTGGCAAATGGCGCGATGAGAAACCTGATGGTCAAACGCACACCGCCAGAAGGCTTCAAGCAGATCACCTTGATGAGTGTTGTAGGAGAGCGGATTTCTGCTGAATATACGGTGATTGGCAAAATGCGGATTGGCGGCGTTCAATTGGGCAACGCCGCTGTTGCGTTTGCCGACGCGCAACCGTTCCGCAAATTTGGCCTTGTTCGCAAACCCGCGATGCTGCTTGGCATGGAAAGCCTGCGCAGTTTCAAGCGCGTGTCGATTGATTTCGCCAATAAAGAAGTGCGCTTCATCATGCCCGAAGGCGCGCCCGTTGGGGCATCGCGCTAAGGCGCAGGCGAAACAGGCGTTGGAAAAACGACAGTCGGCGTTTCGGCAGCCAGCGTGCCAGCGGATTGCGCCGCAATGGCAGCGGCTTTATCCCGCCCGGCCCGGCCATCAATGCGGTTGATAAGGCCGCCGAGATAATTGCCGAATTTGGCCCCGTACACAAACTGCCCCGAACTGATCGTGCGACCGGTGAGCGCGGTTGGCACCGGCAAGTCACTGCCACTCCGGGGTCGCCAATCCAGCCGAACTGGCCTGATTTCCTTGGGCTTCATTGATCCGAATAGAGCAGCACCCATCATGCCCCCCATCATGCTTTTGGGGCCTTCGCCGTCCAGCCATTCAACCATGGGTTTGACGACGCCCAGATCAATCACTTGGCCTGGTGCAACGCTAAATTGCGCGCTGCCCAGCGAAAAAGCTGTGCCGCTGGCCCCTTCAATCACCCACGTGTCTGGTTCAAGCCTGACCAGATAGAGGCGGCTGGTTTTGGTTTTGGCCAGTGGCTTGTCCATAATCATGATGCGCGCAGCCTGACCTTTTGGCAGTGCGGTGTCAGGCGAAAGCGTGCCGCCGCGCACGTCAGCTTTCGCCGCGTCATAGCGCGCCAGCGTCAGAGAGCCCGGCATTTTCACGCCTTTCATCACGGCGTCATCCAGCGTGCCAATTTCCGCCAGAACATAAGCGGCGTTCGGATCAAGCAGGGCTGGCTTGGCGGCGTGTGCGGCAACCGGCGAAAGGCTGAGCAACGTTCCACTGGCCAGAAGTGCAAAATATCTCATTCCTTGATCCTTTCCCCCACGGGGCGCTCCATTGTCGCGAGCGCGAAATAACGATCAACGCGGTCGCCTTCAGATTTCAGCTTGGCGATTTCTGTGACGAACGGCTTTTCGACTTTGTAACGACCATAGCCTTTATCGGCCATGCAAGTGCGCTCTACTGCGCGCATCACTTTGCGATTTTCCCCGCCAAGAATCAGCCCTGCAAATAGCGACGCTATGCCTGCTGCCGCCGCATTCTGGCCCACAGTCAGATTGGGGTTCTGGGCCACATAGATGGGGCCAACATCCGTGGGCGATACGCCGCCTGCCAGCCGGTCGCACTCAAGCTTGGCCGCCACATAGTCTTCGCGCGAAACGCTGGGTTTGTTGAAATAATAATAGTCGCGGGCTTGGGCGGGGGCAAACAGCAGCCCGCCCAAGACGAAACCGAGAAACAACGAACGTCGCACGATACCTGATTCCCCCACGGTCTTAACGATCATGCCTCAGCCAGCATCTTTTTCAACAGTTCATTCACAACGCCGGGGTTGGCCTTTCCGGCCATCGCTTTCATTGTCTGGCCGACGAAATAGCCGAACAAATTATCCTTGCCACTGCGGTACTGCGCCAGCTGGTTCGGGCTGTTTGCCAGAATCTCGGCAATCACGGCTTCAATCGCGCCAGTGTCGCTATTCTGCTTGAGGCCCTTTTCCTCAACGACGGCTGCAGGCTCAGCCCCGGTTTCGAGCATGATTTCGAAAACCTGCTTGGCGATCGTGCCGGATATTGTGCCATTGGCGATAAGACTAAGGAGGCTTGCGGCCTGAGCCGGGGAAACGGGGCAATCGTCGATGGTCCGGCCCAACCGGTTGAGCGCGCCAAAGAGTTCTGAAATGAGCCAGTTCGCGCCGGACTTGGCTTCAGCGCCTGCCTCCATCAGCGCCTCAAACCAGCGCGCTGTTTCCACATCAGCGGTCAGCACAGCAGAGGCATAAGCGGATAGGCCCAAGTCATTTTGATACCGCGCGCGTTTGGCATCGGGCAGTTCAGGCAGGCTGGCTTTGCACTCGGCCAAAAATTCATCCGACAATTCCAGCGGCAGCAAATCAGGGTCGGGGAAATAGCGGTAATCATGCGCATCTTCCTTGGATCGCATGGACCGTGTTTCGCCTTTGTCCGCATCAAACAGGCGTGTTTCCTGAACAATTTTGCCGCCGTCTTCGATCACATCAACTTGACGGCGCGCCTCAATTTCGATGGTCTGCATCACGAAGCGGACGCTGTTGACGTTCTTGGTTTCTGTCCGTGTGCCGAATTCCTCGCCGGGCCGCCGCACGCTGACATTGACGTCGGCGCGCATTGATCCTTCCTCCATATTGCCATCGCATGACCCCACGTAGCGCAGGATAGACCGCAGCTTCTTGACATAAGCCCCAGCTTCAGCAGGCGATCGCATATCGGGCTTTGACACAATTTCCATCAGCGCGACGCCGCAACGGTTCAGATCGACATAAGACATGGTGGGATGCTGATCGTGCATCAGCTTGCCGGCATCCTGTTCGATATGAATACGCTCCACCCCAATCACTTTGGTCTGCGCATCGGGGTCTTTCTCATCAAGGCTGACCATGATTTCGCCTTCACCGACGATGGGGTGATACAGCTGCGATATCTGATAGCCCTGCGGCAAATCAGCATAGAAATAATTCTTTCGGTCAAACCGCGACCAGGCGTTGATCTTGGCATCAATGGCCATGCCTGTGCGAACGGCCTGACGCACGCATTCGCCGTTCAGCACCGGCAACATCCCCGGCATTGCAGCGTCGATCAGGCTGACCTGACTGTTCGGCTCTGCCCCAAAGGTCGTGTCAGCACCGGAAAACAGCTTGGATTTCGACGTGATCTGGGCGTGAACTTCCAGGCCAATCACGACCTCCCATTCGCCAGTTGCCCCTTGGATGCGGTAAGTGGAGTCAGTCATTTTCAACTTTCAACGGATCAATCAATTCGACTTCAGGGAAATAGCTTGCAAAGCGCGCGGGGTCACGTGTCAAAATCGGCCAACCGCGGATTGAGGCCTGCGCACCAATCAGGAAATCGGGAAGGATTGTCGTGCGGGGTCCCCGATTCCGGCGATAGTTCCGAAAAGCAACTCCGGCACGATAGGCATCTGCGGTTGAAAATTGGGCGATTGTCAGGCCGAGCGCCTCGATTTGAGCCGCCATCATTGCGGCGGTGTCAAACCCCGGCGAGATTTCGGCAACGATGATGGTGTTAACGTATAAAGAGCATCTGCCCGACAGAGTCGCAAACCCGTTTACCGTTTGAGCTGAGTGAGCGTGGATGGGATTGATGAGGTGGATGAGGACATTACTGTCGACGATCATACTTCTGCACGCGGCCCACGCATCATTTCAAACCATTTCTCATTTGTTACGTCCATCGGAAAACAGTCTTGTTCGCGGAATGCCTTTTGAACCCCTTCGATCTTTCGCAAAAGGTCAGCCTTGCGGACTTTCGCGCGAGCAAGCTCATCAGCCTTGCGGAATGCCGCTTTGCCGTGACCATCAAATTCAATTTCAACGGGGTCGCCGGGCTTGAGGCCCAAAGCATCCCGAATCGGTTTGGCAACCGTGATCTGGCCCTTGCTTGTGATGTTTGTGACGTAATTCATGTAAGCGGTATTACCCAAATGAGGTAATACCGTCAATGCCACTACCACCAACGCTCCGCCCTTGCTGTAAATCCGGCGCGCTGCTCAATGGCCAGTCCGGCATTCAGCACGCCTTGCTCATCCAGGGCCTTTCCAATGATTTGCAACCCTAGCGGCAGGCCTTGGCCGTCTAGCCCGGCGGGGATGGACATGGCGGGCAGGCCAGCCAGCGAGCTTGGCACAGTGAAGACATCGTTCAGATACATGGCCAGCGGATCAGCGCTTTTTTCTCCGAGGGCAAAGGCCGCCGACGGTGCTGTCGGCGTCAGCAGCAAATCGCAGCTTTCCCAAGCGCGGTCAAAATCCTGCGCAATCAGCGTGCGGACCTTTTGCGCCTGCGTGTAATAGGCATCGTAAAAACCAGCGCTCAGCACATAAGTGCCAATCAGGATACGGCGTTTCACTTCATCGCCAAAGCCCGCTGCGCGCGTGGCGGCATACATATCCTGCAATCCTGCGCTGCCCCCAGATTCTTTGGCTGGCAAATCACGCAGCCCGTAACGCACGCCGTCGTAACGGGCGAGGTTGGATGAACATTCAGCAGGCGCAATGATGTAATAAGCGGGCAGCGCATATTTGGTGTGGGGCAGAGATACCTCAACGACTTCGGCACCGGCATCCTTCATCCAGGCGATGCCCTGTTCCCAGAGAGCGTCTATCTCAGCAGGCATATTGTCGACGCGGTATTCCTTGGGGATGCCGACGCGCTTACCGCGCAGATCGCCGGAGAGCGCGGCCTCCCAATGGGGCACCGGGAGATCAAGCGAAGTTGCATCCTTCGCGTCAAAGCCCGCCATAGCTTCCAGCATGATCGCGCAGTCCCGCACATCCCGCGCCATGGGTCCGGCCTGATCAAGCGAACTGGCAAAGGCAATAACGCCCCAGCGCGAACAGCGGCCGTAGGTTGGCTTAATGCCCGAAATCCCCACAAAGGCCGCAGGCTGGCGGATCGAGCCGCCTGTGTCTGTGCCGGTCGCCGCTGGGCAAAGCCGCCCAGCAATGGCCGACGCAGATCCGCCGGATGAACCGCCAGGCGCAAGCGGTGCATTCCCGCCGTCATTGCGCTTCCAAGGAGAAATCACATTGCCAAAAAAGCTGGTTTCGTTGGACGATCCCATAGCGAACTGATCCATGTTCAGCTTGCCCAGCATGCCTGCGCCTGCCGCCCAGAGGTTGGATGACACCGTTGATTCGTATTGGGGGATGAATCCTTCGAGGATGTGACTGGCCGCGGTCGTTTGCACACCTTTGGTGCAGAACAAGTCTTTCATGCCAATGGGAACGCCAGACAGCGGCTTCAATGTGCCCGCAGCACGGTCTTTGTCAGCTTGGTCCGCAGCGGCGAGCGCGTGGTCCGGCGTTTCGGTGATGAACGCGTTCAGCGCTTTCGCCGCAGCCACTGCATCGTTGAAGGCAGTCGCAACTTCATGCGCAGTGAAATCGCCATTGCGGAAACCGTCTCGGATTTCAGCGACTTTCAGGTTGGTAAGCTCAGTCATACAAAACTCCGTCATGCTGAACTTGTTTCAGCATCCATGCCTCACCGCTCGAAGCCAAAAATTGAGGCATGGACCCTGAAACAAGTTCAGGGTGACGACTCTTCAAACAATGCGCCGTCACTCAATCACCTTAGGCACACCGAAAAAGCCATGTTCCGCCGCCGGGGCATTGGCCAGCACCGCATCCCGCCTATTGCCGCCAGACAGCGGATCAGCATTCACCACATCATCGCGCAGCCGCAGCGTGTTGGGGATGACAGCTGTCATTGGCTCCACCGACGATGTGTCGACTTCGCCCAGCTGTTCGATCCAGCCGATGATATTGTTGAGTTCAGGCACCATCGCGTCAACTTGAGTGTCAGTCACAGCGATGCGGGCAAGCGACGCGATTTTGCGGACGGTATCAGGGTCTATAGACATGGCCGCCGCCTAGCAGCGCGCCTGCTTTTCATCAAGGTGCAACAGGCGGGGTTGTGTAACTGATCATTTTGCCGAGCACTTCGTCAGGCATGCCCATCAGCGCTGTGTAAACCTCTGCCGGATAGGCCATCTGCGGCTTTGCCGGGTCACTGGGGGGTTGCGCAACACTGCCGCCCGCACCCGAATAAGCGTCTGGCGCTTTATACCGTTCGGCTTCTTCCGCGCTGATGCCCACGCGCTCAAGCACTTTGGGATCGATCCACAGCGCCTGATCCATTTCGCCTTCGGATGACGCCACTTCCAACGTCAGCCCTTCGGGTCCAGCGAAATAGATGGACTGGCAGACGCCGTGATCAATCGGGCCCATCACGTTGAGGCCTTTGGTGCGGATCCGGTCTCGCATCGCTAGCAGATCGGCATGGCTATCCACGTTGAACGCCAGATGCTGCATTACGCCCGCTGCGGCCTTGCCCGCCCCTGTGCCGGCATGAGTAATGCCAATGGTCGCAGGAATATCACCAATGTCATCCATTTGCACGAATGAGAAATAGCTGTGATCATTCAGATGCACGAAGGCGTGGAATGCGCCGGGCACACCGTGCATATCGAAGATCGCGGAGAGTTTGCAGCCGAGCACATCGGTGAAATACTCAATCTGCGCTTTGATATCGGCAGTCATGATGGCGATGTGATGAACGCCGTTGGGCTTGATCATGAAGGGCTCCTCAAAGTTGATGATTGCAGCTTAGCCGCCCACGCGCCACTGACAAGCATCAGAAGTGAGAGGAACCCTGCATGGACATCATCCGCGAACCCTACGGCGTCGTTTACAAGGAGGAGAGCGCGTTCAAGGATGTTTACGGCGGCGCGGGCGGGATCGTGTTTGTCGAATGTATGCGAATTGCGCCCAGGGATTCGAAATCTCACCGTGCAATTGTGTTCACGCATCCCATTGGCAGTGGGTCGTTCCTGCCGCTGGTCACCGCTCTGGCTCACGGCGGCCACCATGTCTTGTATGTCAATCCGCGTTACCGGGGGAATGACACGGCCCTGATCATGGAAAAATGCATCGCCGATTTGGGCGCTGCCCTCAAAGACGCGAAAACACGCTTCGGTTATGAAGAAATCATCCTCGGCGGATGGTCCGGCGGCGGGTCAATGTCGCTCTTTTATCAGGATCAGGCGGAAACGCCCACAATCACGCACACGCCAGCCGGTGATGCTTATGATCTGACAGCACTTGGCCTGCCGCCGGTGCAGGGTATCATGCTGCTGGCGGCGCATATCAGCCGCGCGGTGACACTGACTGAATGGATGGACCCTTCGATCACTGACGAAGCGCGCCCGTTTGACCGTGACCCAGCGCTGAACATTTACGATCCCGCCAATGCGCATCAGGCCCCTTATGACGCTGCATTTGTGCAAGACTTCCGCGCAGGCCAAGTGGCGCGGAACCGGCGGATCACGGCGTGGGTGAAGGCCGAACTTGCGGCTCTTGAACCCGGCATGGAGCGCGCTTTTGTTGTCCACGGCACTATGGCCGACGTGCGCTGGACGGACCCGGCGCAGGACCCATCCGACCGCCGCCCGCATGAATGCTATCTGGGCGTTCCCAAAGTGGCCAATGACGGCCCAGTTGGCCTGGCGCGATTTACCACGTTGCGATCCTGGCTATCGCAGTGGAGCCTTGATGACACCAATTCCAACGGCCTTGGCAATGCCGCGCGGATCAGCTGCCCGGTGCTGGTCATCAACAATACCGCTGACCTTGCCTGCACGCCTAGTCATGCGCGGCGACTGTTCGATGCTGTTGGCCATGCAGATAAAGAATATGTCGATATCGTCGGGGCTGACCATTATTATATCGAACGGCCTGACCTGTTACCGCAAGCGGTTGGCACGTGCAGCGATTGGATATCGCGCAAATTCGGGTGAGCGCCTCAACCCGTCGCCCTTTCGGAATCACTCACCGCAAAGCAAGCGACGAGACGAAGGGGAGGCGTAGGGCGAACGCAAGACCATGAATTTAAGGGGTTTTCGTGTTTCTGAATTTTTTGCGTGCCTTTGCCCTAATGATCGGCGTGGTTTCTTTAGCCGCCTGTTCGGCTGTTCCCCGCCCTGAAACACGCGCCAAACCGCGTCCACCCGTTTTCGTGCCAGCGCCCAAGCCGGGTCCAAGGCCCGCGCCGAGACCTCGCCCCATCACTCAGCCTGCAACAGATGCGCCGGAACAAGCGATGGTCGAAGGCATCCGCGCGCTCTGGGCCAGCTACCCTGACCGCGTCGGCATCGCTGTTATTCGCTCAGATGGCAGCTGGGTGATTTCGCACCGGGGTGATGAACTGATGCCGCAGCAAAGCATGTCCAAACTGCTTGTGGCGATCACGCTGATGCAAGCCGTTGATGACGGGCGGATATCGCTTTCCGAAAGCGTGACTGTCCGCAAAGCAGACCTCACTGTGTTCAGCGCAGCCATGGCTTCCCTTGTTGGAACCGACGGCTTTGCGACGACTTACGGCGAACTCCTCCAGCGCGCGCTGACGATCAGCGACAATAGCGCCAATGATGTCATTCTTAGCCGTGTTGGCGGCGCATCGGCAGTGCGCGCGATGATCAGCGCCAAAGGGCTCGGCGCGATCCGCTTTGGCGGCGCGGAACATATCCTGCAATCGGGAACCGCAGGCCTGCCATGGCGCGATGATTACCGCCAGGGCCGCAGCTTTCAGAATGCCCGCGCTTTGCTCAGCGATGACACGCGGCAAAAGGCAATGGACGCTTATGTTGCTAACCCACCAGACGGGGCGGCCCCAGTTGCGATAGCGCGCATGCTGCTGCGCTTGAAAAAAGGCGATTTGCTGTCAGGGGCATCAACACAGCGCATTCTGGGGCTGATGGCAGCATCAGAAACTGGCAAGATGCGGCTGAAAGGCGGCGTGCCTTATGATTGGAGCTATGCGCATAAGACAGGCACTGGCCAGGATTTCAAAGGCCGCACGGCGGGGTATAATGATGCCGCGATCATGACCGCCCCGGATGGAACCAGCTATGCCGTGGTGGTTCAAATCGCCGAAACCACACGGCCCGTGCCCGAACGTCAGCAATTGATGCAGGGAATTTCTGCCACAGTTGCAGCCAATCACCGGCGTTAGAAACTTTCGGTTTGAGGCCGAGTTATACTATCATTTCGCTCACCCTGAGCTTGACGAAGGGTTTGTGCGGGAGACGCGGCTCATTGTGGGCAAACTCCCAACCAGCCCTTCGTCAAGCTCAGGGTGAGCGGGCTGGCTCGATCTAAGTTTTACACAATTAACGCAGCTGCGCCAACACGGTGTTGTCGCAATTCGGTCTAAAGCCAGCCTACCTTGCGGTAGGCTTCCGCCGTTGCGGCCAATCCTTGCGCCGTCTTCACACGCGGCTGCCATAGCGACGCGGGTGGGCGTTTTGCCGGGTCAATCACCCAGTCAGGATGGCAGAAATAGGCAGCGCGATCCGGAGTGAGTTTTGCCTTGTCACCGCGCACCAGCCGGTCGGCTCGGGCAGCCAACCTCACAATCAATGCGGGCATGTGGAGCGCGAGCACACGCCGGCCCACGGCCGTGCCAATGGCCGTCGCGAATTGTTCGTGGGTCCAGCCGTTCAGTTGACCGTCATCGGCTTCATAAGTGGCCCCGATACTGGTTCCGGTATTGGCGTCATCCGCCGCCACAGCGAGCAGCAGCCGCGCCAAGTCACTCACTTCGATTTCCGAAATGCGGCCTGGCGGGGGCAGGGGAATAATCCCAATCTTTGCCGCTTTGAACAGATCGAGATGGTCGATATCGCCGGGGCCGTAAATGGCCGGAGGGCGCACCATCGTCCAGTTGAGGCCGCTGGCCGACACGATTTTCTCGGCCTCTGCCTTTGACCAGCCATAGTCAGACAGTATCGGTTCGCGGGCCGACAGCGAAGAGACATGGATGAACCGTTTCACGCCTTGGCTCTGCGACGCCTTCACGATGGCCGCGGTTCCCTCCACATTGCCAGCGATAAACCCGGCGCGCGACGGCGTGTTGGTGACGCCTGCAATATGTAGGACGACGTCTGAGCCGCTCACCAGCGCGCGCAAGCTCTCGGGCAGATCAAGTGAGCCTAAAATCCAATTGACCTTCTGTGCGGGCGGCTGAGGGCGTCTGGTGAGGGCGCGAACTTGCCAGCCTGCCGC
>JANPCO010000064.1:0-7922 GCA_031430995.1 Sphingomonadales bacterium
TCGCTGATGATGCGAGGCGGCACACCAATCAAGCAATTGGAACGCCCCATCGACAATCGCCCGTTCCTGAGCCCCGCCATCATCGATATGACCAAAGCCACCGATCGCCCCGATATCGAACTGTTTGGCCCCATCCTGCAAATGGTCCGGGTCAATGATTTCGACGAAGCGATTGCAGAAGCGAATATGACGCGGTTTGGTCTGTCAGCGTCGCTCATCGGCGCAACCCCTGAACATTATGACCGGTTCTGGGCCAATATAAAAGCAGGCGTCGTCAACTGGAACCGGCCGACCAACGGCGCGCCTTCGGGTGCTCCCTTTGGCGGAGTCGGCTTGTCTGGCAACCACCGGCCCAGCGCTTATTACGCAGCCGATTATTGCGCTTATCCTGTGGTGTCGACCGAGGAAGAAAATGCGCGTGCCTCGATCGGGATTGGCCTGCGGGAATATGTGGCAAGCTCTTCTACTTGATCCCCAATAATCTCTCTTTTGTTTGAACTGCCTTCTGTGCTCATATGGGGGCAATGAGAAATGGACGAGTCTTTCTGGTCGGTGCTGGCCCTGGTGACCCTGATCTGCTGACGCTGAAAGCCGCGCATTTGATTGCGAAGGCTGACGTGATTGTCCATGACGGGCTGGTTGATGACGCCATTATCGCGATGGCCAACCCGAACGCGCGGTATATCTCCGTTGCCAAGCAGCGCAGCAAACACAGCGTGCCGCAAGAAGGTATTAACGCTATTCTGATCGCAGAAGCGCGCGCAGGACGCATGGTTGTCCGCCTGAAAGGCGGCGATCCCTTCATTTTCGGGCGCGGCGGCGAAGAAGTTGAGGCCTGCCAAGCTGCTGGCGTTTCCGTTGAGGTCGTTCCGGGCGTATCAGCGGCTTTGGGCTGTGCGGCTGAAATTCGCCTGCCCCTCACCCACCGCGATGCCTCCAGCGCCGTCAGCTTTGTTGCGGGACAGTGCAAGGGACTCACTGATCAGAATTGGTCTGGCCTTGCTGGCAAAGGCCGCACGCTCGTGATTTACATGGGCGTCGCGACGGCGGATGACATTTGTGAAAAACTAATTGCTGACGGTGTATCGCCTGATATGCCCGTCGCAGTGCTGGAACGCGGTACGCGGGCAGGATCGCGAGCGATGCGGACATTATTGACTGACCTTGGCGGCTTAATGACGCGCGAACATGTAAAAAGCCCCGCGATCATAGTCGTGGGCGAGGTCGTTTTGAAATCGGATGCGGAAAACCGCTTCCTCACTCTTATGGCAAAAGCGGAGCATCTTGCGTGAAACTACTGACTGGAAATGATTTGCCGTCGGGCGATGTGCTGTGGTGGACGGGCGCTGGCTGGTCACGCGCGATTGGTGAAGCTGCTGATGTTGGCGACGGCGGCGAAGCCATTGCGGCTTCCGAAGAATCCGCCCGGCGAGTGAACGCGCCTTACGTGATTGACGCTATTGACGGTCTGCCCGCCCATATCAAAGACCGCATCCGCGCCGCTGGCCCAACTGTCCGCCGTGACTTAGGCGTGAACCCTACCGTTAAGATCGCGAAAGCATAAACCATGTACCAATATGATAAATTTGACCAAGCCCTTGTCGATGCGCGCGTTGACGAATTCCGTGATCAGGTGAAGCGCCGACTGGCGGGCGAAATCACTGAAGATCAGTTCAAGCCTCTGCGCCTGATGAACGGCCTCTATCTGCAGCTTCATGCCTATATGCTGCGCGTTGCCATTCCCTATGGCACGATGGACAGCAAGCAGATGCGGATGCTTGCGCAAATTGCCCGCAAATATGACCGGGACTACGGCCATTTCACCACGCGGCAGAATATCCAGTATAACTGGATCAAGCTGGAAGAATGCCCTGATCTGCTGGCTGATCTGGCCAGCGTGGAAATGCACGCGATTCAAACCAGCGGCAATTGCATCCGCAATATCTCTTCTGATCAATATGCCGGCGCTGCTGCCGACGAAGTGGCTGATCCGCGGCCATGGGCTGAGCTGCTGCGCCAATGGAGCAGTTTTCACCCTGAATTCAGTTACTTGCCGCGCAAATTTAAGATTGCTGTCATCGCGTCTGAGGAAGACCGCGCGGCGATGCGCTTGCATGACATTGGCATTGAACTGGTCAAGCGTGACGGCGTTCTGGGCGGGCGCGTGTTTGTCGGCGGTGGCATGGGCCGTACTCCGATGATTGCCCCTGAAATCAATCCGTTTGTGCGCGCAGAAGACTTGCTGAGCTATATCGAAGCCTGCCTGCGCGTTTACAACCGCTACGGCCGCCGCGATAATGTATATAAGGCGCGGATCAAAATCCTTGTCCATGAAATGGGGGCCGATGAATATCGCCGCCAAGTGACCGAAGAATTTGCCCATGTAAAAACACTGGGCATTGATCCGCCGATGGCTGAATTTGACCGCATCAGTGCCTTCTTCGCTCCCCCCGCGTTTGAGGCTGTGAACGATGAAGTTGATCGCAGCGATCCCGATTTTGCGGTGTGGCTCGATCAGAATGTGAAAGCGCATAAGCAGCCCGGCTATGCAATTGTGAACATTGCGCTGAAGCCCATCGGCGGCATTCCCGGCGATGCGACGTCGGCACAAATCGATGTGATGGCTGACCTCGCCGAAAAGTACAGCTTCGATGAACTTCGTGTCACCCACGCCCAGAATATCGTCCTGCCGCATGTGGCCAAGCGTGATCTTCATACGGTCTGGGCCGCGCTTAATGCTGTCGAACTGGCCAATGCCAATCTTGATCTTATCAGCGATATCATCGCCTGCCCCGGTATGGATTATTGCAGCTTGGCCAACGCGCGCTCCATTCCCGTGGCGCAAAAAATCGCGCTGCGTTTTGCCGATGCAGAACGGCAGCGTGATATTGGTGAACTGAAGCTCAAAATCTCCGGCTGCATCAACGCCTGTGGCCATCATCATGCGGGACATATCGGCATTTTGGGCGTCGATAAAAAAGGCGTTGAAAATTATCAGCTGACGTTTGGCGGCTCGGGCGCCGAAGATGTGAGCATTGGCAAAATCATCGGCCCCGGCTTTGATGAAGACGGCGTTGTTGATGCGGTCGAAAAGGCGGTTGAGAAATACCGGGCCATTCGCGAAGGCGACGAACGCTTCCTTGATACTTACCGCCGCGTCGGCGTTGAACCGTTTAAGGAGGCTATTTATGGGTGATCCCGTCGTTTCGCTTGCTGATTTCCTGGCCGGTTCCAACGCCACTGCGGTGCGGATTGAGCCGGGGGAAGATATTCGCGCGGTCTTGCCCCACCTTGATCAACTCACGCTGATTGAAGTGACATTTCCCAAGTTTCGCGATGGTCGCGGTTATTCGTCCGCGCGGATCGTGCGGGAGGCTGGCTATACGGAAAAGCTGCGCGCAGTCGGCGATGTGCTCGTTGATCAGATCGCCTTCATGACGCGGTGCGGCTTTGACGATTTCGCTCCTGATGAGGCGCTTAATCAAGCCGATGTGGATGCAGCGCTAACGCGTTTTGAATTTGTTTATCAAACGGCCGCAGACAACGCAGTGCCTGTATGGAAGTTACGACATGGCTGATGTCGCTACGCGCACCGTAGACCGGATCAACACGGCCCCGCGCTATACCGAAGCGGATGCCATTCGCCTGAACAACATGTTCCGCGGGCGGGATACAGTTGAGATGCTGACCGTTCTGCTGCGCGAATCGATGTTGGGGGATGCAGCGATTGTCTCTAGCTTTGGCGCGGAAAGTGCCGTGCTGCTGCATTTGATCTCCAGCATTGACGCCCGTGTGCCTGTGCTGTTTCTGGAAACGGGCAAGCATTTCCCTGAAACACTGGCTTACCGCGACACTCTCAAGGCAAGGCTGGGCCTCAAAGACCTGCGCAATATCACGCCGGATGCCATTGCCATTGCGAAGAAAGATGAAACGGGCCTGCGCTGGTCCTATGACCCTGACGGCTGCTGCGAAATCCGCAAAGTGGTTCCGCTCAAAGCCGCCCTCGCGCCGTTTGACGCCCAATTTACGGGGCGTAAAGCCTTCCAGTCCTCAACCCGGTCTGCCCTGCCGCGCTTTGAAATTGAAGAGGGTCGCCTGAAGGTCAATCCGCTTGCTGATTGGGATCAGGCGCGCATTGCGGCCTATATGGCGGAACATGATTTGCCAGTGCATCCTCTCGTCGAACAAGGCTATCCCTCCATCGGCTGCGCCCCGTGCACAAGCCGCGTCCAATCCGGCGAAGACCCGCGCGCGGGCCGTTGGCGCGGCTGGGAAAAGGTGGAATGCGGCATCCACACGCCAGTGCCCGAAGGCAGCGATCCCGCATTTTAGGGCTGAGTCCTTCCAGATAAGGGCTTTCTGACACCGTTATCATATGCCAAAAGGCGGCATGAACATCATCTCCTCCCGCCTTCGCTGGTCCTTGTTCGCGCTGCTTTGTGTGGCGGGCATCTTCAACGCGATGGACCGGCCGATCATTGCCATTCTGAAACCCGATATGTCTGCCGATTTTGGCTGGACGGACAAGGATTTCGGCGATCTGGCCTTTTACACGCAAATTGCAGCGGCAGTGTCTTTCCTGTTCACTGGGTGGCTGGTCGACAGGCTTGGCGTCCGCAAATCGATGGTCACAGGTGTTACGGCCTGGAGCCTAGCGGCGATGGCGCACGGCTGGGCCGTGACCATGTGGCACATCATTGCCGCGCGCATCGGGCTGGGCGCGACTGAGGCCGTGCAGACGCCGCTCACGATCAAGACCGTCGCTACACTGTTTGAACCCAACCGCCGGTCACTGGCGTTCGGAATTGGCACTGCCATTGCCGGGCTGGGCACAATTGCCTTACCCTTCTTCATCCCGCCACTGGCCGCTGCTTACGGCTGGCGCGGGGCGCTGATTTTCGGAGGCGTTGGCGGGTTTGTGACGCTGGCGCTGTGGCTGATCCTGGCGCGCGGCGTAAAATTTGACGATGCCGCAGAGGATGAAACGCAGGACTATAACGACCAAGCCGCGCCCTACGGCCCGATCCTTACCGAGCGACGGACATGGGCCATTGTCGTGGCCAAAGCGCTATCGGATTCGACTTGGTGGCTCATCAATTTCTGGCTCGCTGATTTTTATCGCAAGCAATTTGGCCTTTCGACAACAGAACTTGCCATTCCGCTGGCTATTGCCTTTGCGGGTTCGGGCCTTGGCGCTTTGTTTGCGGGGTGGATATCAACACAGTTGCTGGAACGCGGTGTTACCGTCAACCGCGTGCGCAAAGGCGTGATGCTGGTTTCTGCGCTCATTGTGCTGCCTCTGCCCCTCGTGCTGCAACTCGATAGTTTCTGGCCAGTGGCGATCATGATGGGGCTGGTCATGGCGGGCCATCAAGGGTTTTCGCTGTCGATATTCTCAACAATCACTGACATTGTCCCGCGTGCCAAGGTTGGCCGCGTCACAGCATTCGGTGCCTTCTGCGGCAATCTGGGCGGCGCTGGTATTGTCAAGGTAACAGGTATCGTGCTTACTGCTGGCCTTGGCTACACCCCGCTTTTCCTGTTTGCTGCCGTGTCGTACCTGCTTGCGCTCGCGTGGTTTCAAGTCATGTTGCCTGAGATCAAACGCGCATGAACACGCGGCCGCCCCCCGTCGCTGCAGATCTGTTCGGCGATCTACTTGAAACATCAGCAACCACCCAAGCGCGCTGGCAGGATTATTGGCCGGGGTTGTTTCTGACAGGTGTCGCGGCCTTGGCGGCGGCTTGGCTGTCTGAACATTACGGCGCACCGCTGATGCTGATGGGCTTGCTGATCGGGCTGGCATTCAACTTTGCAAATGCCGATACGCGGCTGCACCCCGGCCTTGGCTTTGCGTCAAAAACGCTGTTGCGCTGGGGCATTGTGCTGGCCGGGGCGCAAATTACATTCGGTCAGATCGGTTCGTTGGGGCTGGCTGGTTTTGCGGCCATTGTCGTCATCATGGGGCTGGTGATGGCAGTGGGTTACAGCGTCGCAAAGGGTTTTCGCCTTGGCACTGGCTTTGGCATATTGGCGGGCGGGGCAGTGGCCATTTGCGGCGCGTCTGCTGCCCTCGCCCTCTCCAGCCTGCTTGGTGAAAAGCGGGCGAGCCAAGCCCAACTCACGCTTGTTCTCGTGACTGTTGCCGCCGCCAGTGCCTTTGCCATGTCGACCTATCCGATTGCAGCGGCTTATCTGGGGCTCAGTGACCAACAGGCGGGCTTCATGATCGGGGCGTCAATCCATGACGTCGCGCAGGCGCTGGGCGCGGGATACAGCTTTTCCGCCGATGCCGGGCAGACTGCCACGATTGTTAAACTGACGCGCGTCACTTTATTGGCCCCTGTGCTTGCCATATTGTCGGTAACGATCGCACGCGAAGACGGGAGCAGTAAATTTGCGGTATCCATCCCGTGGTTTGTCGTCGGCTTCCTTAGCTTGGCCGCTGCCAACAGCATCTTCGCCGTGCCAGAGGCTGTTACGGTTAGTGCGGCAAAGGGCACCAGCGCGCTCCTTCTCTTAGCCGTTGTCGCGACAGGCATCAGATCGCCGATGCAATTGCTGCTTAATCAGGGCTGGCGCAGTGCCATGCCCGTTCTGGCCGCGACACTGGCATCGTTCATCCTTTCACTGGCCGCTGCATATTGGATTGCGGGATAATCCGCGTTTAAGTTTGCATTCGATTGCGCTACGCCGTTTCCGTCTGACATCTTCGAAGGGCTGATAGTGAAATTCACTGCCGATAAATTGATCCTGTTCGGGGCCACTGGGGATTTGGCGCAGCGGATGCTGCTGCCTTCGCTCTGCGCCCTTCATGTCGACGGACTGGTCACGCCTGACTTGCAGATTATCGGAACGGCGCGGTCTGCCCATGATGATGGCAGTTACCGCCGGTTCGCTGGCGAAGCACTGGACAAATTTCTGCCCGAAAACCGCAAGGCAGCAATCCCGGCATTTCTCGAACGGCTAAGCTATCAAGCAATTGATGCGTCGCAGCCTGCACAATTTGGAGCGCTGTGTGAAAAAGTGGGCGGCATCGCGGGCGGCCTTGCCATTTTCCTGTCCACTGCGCCGTCCCTGTTTGAACCGACTATATCGGGCTTAGAGCTGGCGAGCCTTGCCGGTGAGAAAACGCGGATAGGGCTGGAAAAGCCACTCGGCACAGACCTGGCCAGCAGCAAACATATCAACGACGCTGTGGCGCGCGTTTTCCCCGAAGACCGAATTTTCCGCATTGACCATTATCTGGGCAAGGAAACGGTGCAGAATCTTCTGGCGCTCCGGTTTGCCAACATATTGTTTGAACCGCTGTGGAATGCATCCCACATTGATCATGTTCAGATTACCGTGTCGGAAACCGTTGGCCTGGAAGGGCGCGTCGGGTTCTACGACGGCGCAGGCGCGCTGCGGGATATGGTGCAGAATCATATGCTGCAACTGCTGGCCTTGGTGGCGATGGAGCCGCCGTCCAGCTTTGATGCCACGGCCGTGCGCGATGAAAAGGTTAAAGTGCTGCGCTGCCTGCGCATGCTGGGGGCTGCTGATAGTGTGACGGGCCAGTATAAGGCCGGTGCCATTAACGGTGCTGCGGTGCCGGGCTATGATGACGAGCTGGGCAAGGACTCCGCCACGGAAACATTCGTCGCGCTGCGCGCCCACGTCGATAATTGGCGCTGGAAAGGCGTTCCCTTTTATTTGCGCACTGGCAAACGGCTGCCCGAACGCAAAACCGAAATCGTCATTCAGTTCAAACCTGTGCCGCATTCCATCTTTGCCGGCAAAGGCGCGCAGTCGCAGCCCAATAAACTGATCATCGGCATTCAACCGCAGGAAAATATCGGCCTGACGGTGATGGCCAAAGTGCCTGGCCTTGACCGCGGCGGTATTCGGTTGCGTGAAGTGCCGCTAGATATTTCGATGCC
>JANPCO010000065.1:0-10126 GCA_031430995.1 Sphingomonadales bacterium
TGCTGCCATCAACAGACGCAGTCCAGTTGAACGGCACGGTAAGTCAGGCCTTGTCTGGCACCGTCAATGCATCACTCAATCTGCGCTATGATGACAGCCGGACAGCCTCTGTGCTGGGGCTGCCGACTGCCCTGATCACCAACCCGTTATCGACACCATTTGCGGTGCTGGGCCGCGATGTGCGTAACCGGGCCGTGCGGATTGGCACGACATTTGACGGCAATTTCGGCCAGTGGCGCTGGACCGTGACAGGCAATCTCGATGACAGCCGTGTGGCGACTGTCACGGACCGCAACATCACACTTCCGGCCCAGCTTACGGCCATTCCGTCAGACAGGGCGCGGTCGCAATTGAAGACCGCAGGCGTGGTCGCAACAGTCAATGGCCCGCTGTTCCGCGCGCCTGCTGGCCCCGCCATTTTGGGCGTGAAGGCAGGCTATGATGATTTGCGGTTTCGCAGCACGTCTGTGGGCGCTGGCGGCAGTGTGGCAGGTGCGGTTAACCGCAGCGATGTGAACGGGCGCGTCAGTCTGGAAATTCCCCTGACCCGCCGGGACGAAGGCATTGGCCGCGTGGTCGGCGAACTGTCTATCAACGGCAATTATGCGCGCTTCGATTTTTCTGATTTCGGGCGATTGGAAAGCCACGGTTACGGTTTGGTCTGGTCGCCAATCAATGGACTGTCGCTGGTCGCGACCGTCACAGCTGTGCAAGCCGCGCCGACACCGCAACAGCTGGGCGATCCGCGCGTCATCACGCCCAATGTGACAGTTTATGATTACGCCCGTGCAGCCAGCGTGACAGCGACGCTCATTTCCGGCGGCAATGCGGCACTGCGGGCAGAGGAACAGCGGGACCGTTCGCTGACACTTTCTTACGCGCCGCCGTCGGTGAAAAACCTGTCATTCAGTGGCACTTACACGCGCAAACGCAGCGATGATTTGCTCACCAGTTTCCCCTCGCTCACCTTTGATATCGAACGCGCTTTTCCGGGCCGGATCGTGCGCGACGGCGCTGGCAATTTGCTTTCGATTGATCAGCGGCCCATCAATTTCCTGGCAGCCCGCGATGATGTGATCCGTTACGGCGTGCAATTTTCCAAGGAATTCGGCCAGCCTTCCCCCGGCGGACCCGGTGCTGCCGCTGGCATCCCGCGCGGGCCTCGTCCCGCTGGCGGCGGCGGTGGCGGCGGTGGTGGTGGGGGTGGTGCAGGCCGGGGCGGCGGCTTTGGCATGTTCGGCGGCGGCAGCGGCGGCCGTTGGTCAGTCTCCGCTTACCACTCGGTCCGGCTGAACGATGACATATCGATTGCCACAGGCTTGCCACTGCTTGACCGCCTGAGGGGCGGGGCGACAGGCGCCAGCGGCGGCACGCCTCGTCATGTCGTCGATCTGGAAGGCGGCTGGTTTCACAAAGGCACTGGCATCCGCCTGATCGGCAATTGGCGCAGCGGCACCCGCGTCGACGGCGGGACAGGTGTGAACGGGGGAGCGCCCGATCTGTTCTTTTCGAAATTGATGACAGTCAACCTGCGCTTCTTCCTCAATTTTGATCAGCGCAAGGCCCTGATCAAAGACGTGCCGTTCCTAAAAGGCAGCCGGATCGCGCTGCGGATCAATAACCTGACCAATGCCATCCAGAATGTCCGCGATGAAACAGGCGCGACGCCACTGCGCTATCAGCCCGGCTATGTCGATCCGCTGGGCCGGACGTTTGAGGTGAGTTTTCGCAAGCTGTTTTAGGGGGAAATAGAATTACAGTGAGTCGTCATTGCGAGCGAAGCGCGGCAATCCAAAGGCCAACGCCCGCACAGTCTGGATTGCCGCGCTGCGCTCGCAATGACGAAGGATGCAATAACCCCCCCCCCTCAACTCGACAGCCGCACCACCAATTCTGGCGGCATCACCAGCGAATCTGTATCTTCGCCCGCAATCCGGCGGAGCAGCAGATTGACCAGCGCGTGTGCGCCTTTGGTCAGGTCTTGCTTGATCGTCGACAGGCGCGGGACAGTCAGTTCGCCCAGCGCAAGGCCGTCATAGCCAATCAGGCGCACATCATCGGGCACGGAAAGACCGATTTCAGCCAGCACGCGAAGCGCGCTCATCGCAATGACATCTGACGCAGCTACAATCCCCTGCGGCCGCGCGCCGCCAGAGGTAAGGAAATCTGCGATATCGGGGTGCGCCGCTTCGGCCACGAGATGGGCGGGCACAACGGACAATTGATCGCTCAGGCCCGCCCGCGCCATGGCCGCTTTGCAGCCTTCAAGCCGTTGATCTATTTCAAGCGCGCGGGAATCGCCAAAGAACGCAATGCGCTTGCAGCCGCGCTCAATCAGGTGCGTGGCGGCGATATCACCACCTGCGAAATTGTCTGAACCAACCGAACAATGCACCTGGCCCGCGCTGTGGCCGCCCCAGACGACCAGCGGGCGATAACGCGCCGCCACCCGGTCAAGCGTTGCGGACTGATCGGACTGGCCAATCACAATCAGCCCGTCCACACGCCCGGAATCGACGAACCTGTCCAGCCAATCCCCGTCGGTCGGGATGACGCGGGATAGCATCAGATCATAACCCCGCTCCGTTAGTTCATCCGCCAGCAGCCCCAGCATCGTAATGAAAAACGGATCGGAAATATGCTGCCCCGTTTCATGGCCCAGCGGAATAACGACGCCAATCGCGCCGGTGCGTTGAATGCGCAAATTGCGGGCCATGATGTTGGGGCGAAAATCATGTTCTCGCGCCAGCGCCTTGATCCGGTCCCGCGTTTTCTGGCTGATCAGGCCGGTATCGGATAGCGCGCGGGAAACGGTGCCAGGCGACACCCCGGCAATGCGCGCAAGATCACTGATATTTTTTACGCGTTGCTTTTCGGTCACAGGCCACCCTCACCACAATGAACACTCCCTTCTTGTGATGTTTGGCGGGAAAAACAACTAAAATAGAGGCAAATCAGCAACAGGTTGCACTTATTTCAATCGATTGCATATTTTTGTTGCAAACGATTGCCGGAATGATCATTGGGAAAGCACGGAACGCGCGAAGAGTGGATTCGCGCAAACGGCTTGGTCGAAACGGGCCACATAGGGAGGATTTTTATGCGCAAATCTCAGTTTAACTCACGCGTGTCTGTCGCTGCACTGGCACTGGCTGTGCTATCCGCGCAACCTGCTTTTGCGCAGGACGCTGCCCCGGCAGCTGACGCAGAAACGGTGTTTGGTGATGAAATCGTGGTAACTGCGTCGGCGGGCAACAAAAGCAAAATCGAAAGCTCTGTTTCCGTCACTGATATTTCAGCGGAACTGATCGCTGCCCAAGCGCCGCGTTCGGATGCGGAAATTTTCAAGCTTATCCCCGGCATTCGCGCTGAATCGACGGCAGGCCCCGGTGGTAACTCCAACATCACAGTGCGCGGGCTTCCGCTGGCATCGGGCGGGTCCAAATATGTCCAGCTGCAAGAAGACGGCGTGGCCGTTGTCGAATTCGGCGACATTGCCTTTGGCAACAATGACTATTGGACCAAATATGACTGGACGGTGGATACCATTCAGGCAATTCGCGGCGGATCATCCTCCACCCTCGCATCGCAAGCGCCAGGCGCTGTCATCAACTATGTGTCCAAAACTGGCGAAAAAGCGGGCGGTCGCATTGGCCTGACCACGGGCCTCGGCTATGATGAAAAGCGGCTGGATTTCAACTATGGCTCGCCCATCACAGATACGCTGCGGTTCAACGTCGGCGGCTTTTACCGTTACGGCAAAGGCCCACGCGACATTCCTTACAAAGCGATGGACGGATATCAGATCAAAGCCAACATCACCAAAACCTTTGATGATGATAAGGGCTATATCCGCCTGAATTTCAAACGTCTGGATGATCGTTCGCCCACCTATACCGCCTCACCCTTTGAAGTGACGGTCAAAGGCAACACGATCACAGGGTATAAACCACTGGCGGGCTTTGATTCGCGTAAGGACACGAATTTCTCGCTGAGCAACCTGACATTCCCTGTCGTCAATTCCGATGGCAGCATCAAGACCGGCAGCAACCGCGAAGGCATTCATGTCAAATCGACCAGCTTTGGCGTGCAGTTCCATTATGACATCAGCGATAATTTCACGATCGATAACAAGTTTGCCAAAACCAATAATAGCGGCATTTTTTCAGCACCTTTCTTTGGCGATCTGACAACAGCAGGCGCAATCACAACAGGTGCGTCGGCCTATAAAGTCACCACGTCAGACGGACAGACTTTCACAGCAGCAACAGCGCGCTATGCCAATGGCCCGCTGGCTGGCGGATTGGTGCCTGCCGGAACAGTCATCGACCGCAACCCCAACCTTTATACTGACATGAATGACATGGGCCGTGTCGGCAATGATCTGGGCCTGACCGGAACCTTTGATGCTGGCAGCGGCAAAGTGACGGCGCGCGCTGGCTATTATTATTCCAGCCAAGACATCAATATGGATTGGCATTGGAACAACACGGTGCGAGCCGGCGTCGCCAACCAGGCGCGGGTTGATCTGTTTGCAGCGGACGGCACTAAACTCACTGACAATGGCCTAACCGGCTATAATAATCAGTGGGGCCAGTGCTGCGTGCGGAACTATGACCTGAACTATACCGACAATGCGCCATATTTGGCACTCAACTATGCCAATGACAAACTCGACCTCGACGTGAGTGTGCGTCACGATATGTTCAAGGCTGGTGGCGAATTCCGCGGGACGCTGACGGAGACTGTGCCTGGCGATGGAAATGGTGACGGCATCATCGCTGTTGGTGAAACGATCACACGTCCTGATCAGGTGGCCATCGATATTGATGGCAACGGAGTGCTGTCAGTCGCTGAGCGTAACTCATTCCGCTCTTCGACCAACCCCACTCAGATCGTCAATTACAAGCTGAATTATACCAGCTGGTCAGGCGGGGCCAATTACCGCGTGACGCCTGATCTGTCCGTGTTCATCCGTGCCTCGCAAGGCTACCGCGCCAATGCAGACCGCGTGGTTTCAGGCGATTACGGCAATATCCTGCTTGCTAACGGATCGATTTCGGCAGGCAGCCGTCCCGCTGTGTTGAATAAAGTCACGCAGCAGGAACTGGGCCTGAAAACGCGCGGTGCCCTTGGCAGTGGTCGCTTCGGCGTCAACGTGACAGCGTTTCGTTCGCAGGCACTGGAGTTTAACTATGATCTGACGAAAGCCGCCGGACAGCAAATTTCATTCCAGAGCTACAAAACTTCGGGGCTGGAATTTGAGTCGATCTTTTCAACCGGCGGTTTCAATCTGAATGCCAATGCCGTTTACACCCATTCACGCATTTCCAAGGATCTGATTGGCGGCAACACCGGCAACACGCCGCGCGCCACGCCGACGCTCGCCTGGACAGTCTCACCAAGCTATGATTTCGGGATCGCAGCCGTGGGCGTCACCATGGTGGGGCAGACCAAAACCAACGTGAATGATGATAACAAGCTGAAGCAGCGCGGCCAGAATATCTTCAGTGCCTTTGTGCGGGTTGAACCGATTGCAGGGCTTGAAGTCAGCGCCAACGTCAACAATCTGTTTAACAGCTGGGATCAGGCGGGTCGTCTCGATCAGGGGTCAGTTGCTGATCTGGCAGGTGTAGGCGCTCTGTTCGGTGTGCCCTATGCCGCGACCAACCGCGTTGGCCTGGGCCGCACCTTTTCAGCCTCAGCCAGCTATAAGTTTTAGAGCGTGACGAACACTCCTTTCGGGTCGCACTGAATTAGGGGGAATGGCTGGCCGGGAGCAAAAGCTTTCGGCCAGCCTTTTTTTGGGTGTTTGGGTGAAACTGATCGTTGCCTTCTGTCATTGCGAGCGTAGCGAAGCAATCCAGAGCAAGCGGTAGACAGTCTGGATTGCTTCGCTACGCTCGCAATGACGAGAGGTCTCAACATCATTTGCGTAAAACGGAAAAGGCAGTGACCAATGACACAAAATGATCGCGCCATTCGCAACATCGTCATCGTTGGTGGCGGATCGGCGGGGTGGATGACGGCTGCTGCGCTGTCCAACGCGCTGACACATGGCTGCGCGATCACGCTGATTGAATCCGAAGAGATTGGCACGGTCGGGGTGGGCGAAGCGACGATCCCGCCGATCCGCCTGTTCAACAGCGTGCTGGGCATTGATGAACGCGACTTTGTAAAGGCGACGCAAGGGTCATTCAAACTCGGCATCGAATTTGTCGATTGGGCCAAACTGGGCCACCGTTATTTCCATCCGTTCGGGCCCCACGGCAAAGCGTTTGATATCGTCAACCTCCACCATTACTGGCTGCGCGCGCGGGCAGAGGGAGACACGTCCAATTTTGACGATCATTCAATGGCCTGGGCCATGGCAAAATCGGGCAAGTTCAACCATCCCGGCCAAGACCCGCGCAATGTGCTTTCCACTTTTGATTATGCCTATCACTTTGATGCGGGCCTTTATGCGCGGTTCCTGCGTGCCTATTCCGAAGCCCGCGGCGTCACTCGTGTGGAAGGCAAGATTGCGACTGTCGCCCAGAATAGCGAAACCGGTTTTGTCGAAAGCGTCGCTTTGGAGGATGGCCGCAGCTTTGCCGCAGACTTGTTCATCGATTGCTCCGGCTTTCGCGGACTGTTGATCGAAGGCGCGCTGAAATCTGGCTATCAGGATTGGAGCCACTGGCTGCCGTGCGACCGCGCCGTCGCTGTGCCGTGTGCGTCCACGCCCGATTTCACGCCCTACACGCGGTCGACAGCGCGCAAGGCCGGATGGCAATGGCGCATCCCGCTGCAACACCGCACTGGCAATGGCTATGTCTATTGCAGCAAATTTATTGACGATCAGGCGGCTGCTGATACGCTGATGGCCAATCTCGACGGCAAAGCACTGGCTGACCCCCGGCCCCTGCGTTTCACGACCGGGCGGCGCAACGAATTCTGGTCGAAGAATGTCATTGCGATTGGGCTTTCCAGTGGATTTATGGAGCCACTGGAATCCACGAGCCTCCACTTGATCCAGGCAGGCATATCAAAACTGCTGGCGCTGTTCCCGGACCGGGATTTTGATCCGCTGATCACGGAAGAATATAACCGGATTTCAATTGCGGAATATGAACGCATCCGCGACTTTCTGGTGCTGCATTACAAACTCACTGAGCGCGATGACAGTGAGCTTTGGCGTTATTGCGCGGGCATGGACATCCCGGACACGCTGCAGTTCAAGATCGATCATTTCAAACGCTACGGCCGCGTGATCGCGCGCGAAATGGATCTGTTCGGCACGCCAAGCTGGTTGGCCGTTCATATCGGGCAGTTTAACATTCCCGACCGGACAGACCCTATCGCTGATTTCCGCCAAGTCGACGGGCGCGCCTGGCTCAGCAAGCTCCGCACCGCCATGTCCGCCGAAGCCGCGCGCCAGCCGCTGCACCAGCAGTTTATCGATCAACACTGCAAGGCAGGGGTGAGCTAAGGGTTGGTGCGCGATGAACCGGGCTCCTTAGAAGCCCCTCCTCCTTTAGGGGAGGGGTTGGGGTGGGGAGTGTCCACTTGAGACAAATCCGTCGAAGTATCACCTGGCCCAACCGCCCTACCCCAACCCCTCCCCTAAAGGAGGAGGGGCTTTAGCGAGGACGCTACGTGCGTTGCCACCACCCCCCGCTACAAACCCCGCACCAGCCGCATCGCCACGCCAATCCAGGCGGGGTCTTCGAAAATTTGCTGTTTGGCACCAGCCTCCAGTGGCAATATCTGCAGGCGGCTGCCTTCGCGGCCAATCATGCGGCCGAAAATGAACCGCCCGGCGGGACGGGGAACCAGAACATCGCGGTTGAGGGCATTTGCAAAATTCTCCGGGGCCAGACGGTCACACCAGATCTCGTCGCCTACGCGGTATTCGCCAATGCTGGTCTCCACCAATATCGCAGTGCCTTCAGGGGACGCGCGCGGCGGCGTTACGGCTTGGGCATGGCGCGGGGCAACTGCGCCGTCTGCGCTCAGGATGGCCGCCACTGGCAAATCAGCCTGATCAGGCAATCTCACCAAATCTGCTGCTTCCACGCCCAGCGCAGCGGCGATCCGGTTCAGCCAGCCGACCGATACAGTGCGCGTGCCTGTTTCCAGCCGACCAATGGTTTGCGCCGTGGTGGGCGGGGAACAGCGCTCAGCGACATCGGCCAGCGTCAGATGCTTGGCACGGCGGACTTCGCGTATGGCTGTGATCATGTCATTATCTCCCCAAAAGCGCACGGTGACGAACCGACTTGGTTTTCTCTCTTTCCTACATCGCAAGCTTTGTGGCAAACGAAAAGCGAATCGAACAAAGGATGAACAACTATGCAGCCAATTTTGATCGAACGCCCCCTGCTCACGGATGGGGAAACGCCCGCACAGCGCGGCCCCCGGCTTGCCCGGTCCGTCACAGTCAATTTGGCCGAATCGCCACTGGGCTGGCTTAAGGCGCGCGGCAAGATTACCGAGCAGCAGTTTGTCGCAGGTGAAGCGTTGCGCCGCGATTATGAACGCGCCAGCCTGGGGCCAAGCGTGACCATGCGGTGGGATGCGCCGCCGATGGACCGCAACCGGCGCAGTGCAGGCAGCCCGGATGCGCTGAGCCATAGCCAGCTTGCTGCCAAAATGCGGTTTGACGCGGCCATTGCCGCCGCTGGCCCGGGTCTATCTGACATCCTGTGGCGGGTGGTTTGCGCCGGTGAAGGTGTGCCAGATGCGGAACGCGCACTTGATTGGCCCAGCCGGTCTGGCCGCCTTGTCCTCACCCTCGCGCTTGACCGCGTCGCAGCTTACTATCAAGTGAGATAAGAATTGAGAGAGGAAACATTCATGTCCGCAGCGGTCCATGTCACCAAATCCAGCATCAGCGACCTCACACTGGTGGATGCTGCACTGCCGCCACTGGGCGAAGGCGCAGTCCGCCTGCGGATCGAAAGCTTTGCCGTGACCGCTAATAACGTCACTTACGCGGCGATTGGCGATATGTTTGGCTATTGGAATTTCTTCCCCACAGGCACCGAAGGCCAAGGTATTGTGCCCATGTGGGGCCACGCCGTGGTGATCGAAAGCAACACCAGCGCCGTTGCAGTTGGTGAACGGGTTTACGGATATTTGCCAATGGCGACGCATCTTGATGTCGAACCCGGCGATATCAGCGGCGGCCAGTTTCGCGATCTGACCGCGCACCGCCAGCCCATGAGCCCCTTTTACAATCTTTACAGCCGATTGGCCGCTGACCCCGAACATGTGCCAGCGCGTGAAGATGCACGGATGATTTTCGGCCCCTTGTTCAAAACCGGATTTCTGATCGAGGCCATGTTTCGGCGTGAAAACTGGCACGGGGCAGGCAGCGTGATCATGAGCAGCGCTTCATCGAAAACCGCCATGGCACTGGCGCATTGCGCAAAGGCCAGTTCACCGGAAACGCGCCGCGTTGGCCTAACGTCAGCTGCCAATGTTGATTTCGTGCGCGGGTGCGGGCTGTATGATGAAGTGCTGGATTATGATGACGTGGCCAGCCTGCCGCGCGCGCCGTCAGTATTTGTCGACTTTGCCGGAAATGCGGCTGTGCTGACCGCAGTCCACACCCATCTTGGTGCAGATCTCAGCTATAGCTGCCTTGTCGGGGCGACGCATATCGAAGCACGCGGCGGCGGCGACGGTGCGGCACTGCCTGGCCCTGCGCCGATCCTGTTTTTCGCGCCAGATCATGCCACAGCCTCTGTCAAGGAGTTGGGTGGCAAAGGCTTTGCAATAGCGGTCGCTGGACGTTGGGGGGAATTTGTCACGGCAACGGATGACTTTGTCCGTGTTCACCACAGCGCCGGATTAGCCGCAGCGGCAGAGGCGTTTCTTGCGACCGTCAGGGGGAAAGCTGATCCTGCAGTGGGGACTGTCATCCAGTTCACGGGGTGAGTGGGATGCGGGTATTTTGACCACCGTCAGTGCGAGGAGCGCAGCGACGCGGCAATCCAGACTGTGCGGCGTTGGCGTCTGGATTGCCGCGTCGCTGCGCTCCTCGCACTGACGGTGGTCAAAATACCCGCATCCCACTCACCCCGTGAACTGGATGACAGTCCCCACTGCAGGATCAGCTTTCCCCCAGACGGTCGCAAGA
>JANPCO010000066.1:0-3386 GCA_031430995.1 Sphingomonadales bacterium
GTGCTGTCGCATCTGACTTTGGCGCCTCGGAGGCGTCTGTTCGCAACTGGATCAAAACTGGCTACCTTTTACTTGGCTCGGACAAGCGGGTAACCAAGGAATCCTATGAACGCTTCAAAGATGAAGTCGTAGGCTCAAAAAAACTGACCAAGCGCGCAAATAAGCAATTTTGCCCCTCAGTGAGTCCTAAAAGTGCAAAGAAATCAGCTAGATTAGACCCAGATTGTCCTTCTGCAAACTATGAAAATTCCCTATCCGAGGCCTTCAAAAATAGGGAAGGTATATTCTACACACCAGATGAAATTGCTGATCAGTTTTTTATTGACCTGCCATCAGATCGGGCGAACCTTTCATTCTGCGATCCTTGCTGTGGTACTGGCAATTTCCTTTTGGCCGCAATCCGTAACGGGTTCTCCCCCCAAAACGTATTCGGGATTGATGCTGATATGGCCGCCGTCGAGATAGCGCATCAACGGCTGTCTGCTTTTCCCGGCTTCAATCCGTCAAACGTGAAACATGGAGACTTCCTTCAAGACAACGCAGCGTCTGAAGTTCTATGTTCTAAATTTGATGTGATTATGACCAACCCGCCTTGGGGCAAAAAGCTACCCAGAGCGGAGCGAGAAGCACTCGGGCACACATTGGGAGCGGGTAAGTCGATTGACACTTGCTCACTGTTTTTCCTAGCGGCACTCAAGAGATTGGCTTCGGGTGGAATGTGTGGCTTTTTACTTCCTGACTCATTCTTCAATGTCGCAGTATTTGAAGCCGCTCGGCGTCACGCATTAGCATTAGAGATAGTAACACTCACAGACTTCGGTAAGCCTTTCGTAGGCCTTTTAACCAAGGCAATTGGTATAGTTGTTCGAAGCAGCGTTGGCGATAAGCAAGATCACGTTGTACGATGCAAATTAGCAGGAAAAGGAGGCTCATACACCCGGAAACAGGATCAATTTTCCAGAAATCCGAATGGGATCATCAATTTCAATTGTACGGATGACGAAGCTCGAACGATAGAGCATATCATGTCTCTTCCGCACTCGACATTGAAAGGGCGTGCCCGATGGGGCTTGGGTATCGTGACTGGAAACAACGCCCGGTACGTAAAAAAGCAAGCGGCTCTAGATCACATACCTGTTTGGAAAGGAAGTGACATAAGCGCACATGGCCTAAAATCACCAACCGCGTATATTCCAAATAATCTATCAGGCTATCAGCAAGTCGCGCCGATTGATATTTATAACGCCCCCGAAAAACTTATCTATAAATTTATATCAAATAAGCTGGAATTTTTCCATGATAAAGAACAGCGTTTTTTGCTCAATAGTGCGAATATTCTAATTCCTGATAATAAATTTGTATTCGATCAGATTTACTTGGCGAATTATCTCAACTCGTTCGCCATAAATTGGCTATTCACCTCAATATTCGGTACTCATAAGATATTGCGAGGCGATCTTGAGCGTCTGCCACTTTTCTTGGATTTTATGGAATCTGGCAAGCCGTTCTGTGAAGCTGAGCTAAAAATGTACCTAGGCATACAGGAGGGCGAGAATGGAACTTTCAGAATTGCGTGAGCAACTCTGCCGCGCATTTTCGGGCAGCGCGGATGAGTTAGAGCAGATTTTGCATACTATTTCTGATGATCGATCCGTCTTTCCGTTCAACGAGTATGAACACCTGATTGGCCAGATGTTGGGGGTCAGTAAGCTTACCTTTCAGCAATATTGTGAGATTCGGGCCACTTATGTAAGCGAGAATCCCAACCTTTGGATATATGAAATATCTGCACCACGAGGGTTCGGAGAGGGGTTTGCGCAGACATACATAAACGGTCGCTGTCCATTGCTTTCGAAGCCTTCAAAGGCTTTAGATCCAGTCTATTCCGGCGAGTATGATTTTTGGCTTGAAGGAATTCGGATCGAGGTAAAGGCTTCGCGCGCGGTCGATAGCGGCAGCGATGCCCCGCTTTATGTGAAGGCGCTTGCGCGGCAAACTGACAAGCCTTTTCTGATGAACTTTCAACAGTTGAAACCCCAGTGTTGCGACGTTTTTATCTGGGTAGCGGTGTTTCGCGATGAGATTGTTATTTGGGTGCTAAACTCCCGGGAAGTCGAGGCGCATCAACATTATTCTCGCGGTCAGCATCGTGGCAATCGAGGGAACGAGGGGCAGCTTCATATCAAACAGGACAATATTGAAACGCTTCGGGGGTTCGAGCTTGGTCAGGCTGATTTGGGCGACGCAATCTGGGCGGCTGCTCGAAGGCGATAATAGTGCCTTGCTCCCACACAAGCTTAGCCCCAACACGCCCACGCGCGCCAAAGCCGCCGGTCACTGGCTCGCCCGCCTGTCTACCAAATTCAAAAAATCCCACCCCACTCAAAAAAACGCTTTCCTACACAGTTCCTAATATGTTCTAATTCACAAATGACACAGGAACCTACCCCGCCCGCTTGCCCCGACGATGCTTTCGCGGTGGCTCTCTCTGACATCGACTATAACCCGGAAGACTATCGCTGGGTGCCCGTCCGGCGACGGCCTCGGCTTGATGGGTGGACTGAGGAGAAGCAGCGGCGCTTTATTGAGGCGCTGGCGGATACTGGGCTGGTCAGCCATGCGGCAAAGGAAGTGGGGATGAGCCGCGAGTCGGCCAATCGTCTCCGCCGTTCGCCGCATGGGGCGGCCTTTTCGCAAGCTTGGGATGCGGCGCGGCACCATGCCGGGGCGGCGCTTGAGGATATCGCGTTTGAACGCGCGATTGAGGGTGTCGAACAGAATGTCTTTAATGAATACGGCGAGGTGATCTGCACCAAGCGGGTTTATAATGATCGGCTGCTCACCTTTCTGCTGCGCCATTTGAAACCTGAGCGCTATGCCCGTGAGGCGCTCTCCGCGCCGCCGCCGTCCGCTGAACCTCTTGATGTCAGCCTGCGCGCGCTTGAGCCGCAACTGCCAGCACCGCCTGAGGCGTTGCTCGATCCCGAGGTGTTGGAGCATGAGCTAAAGATTGCTGATGTGTCGGACGGTATGCTGCCGCATTTTTTGACTGAACAGCGCTCGCCCAAAAGTGCGGTGCGTGAGGCGGCTGACGCAATCGTGGCGCAGCAAGCGCGCGGAGAGGCGGTGCTGGAGCGGATCACCAACAAAAAGGCGGGTGAGGAGATTGAGGTCAGTCATCAAGACATGATTGACATCACCCGCACGCTTGATCCGACAAGCCTGAATACGCGGACACGAAAACATTTAGCAACCGTATTGGGAGTCAAGTCTGATGTGTCCACGGGCGGTTTTGTTGGATGACGGCATTTGCGATGATGAGGAGTTTTCGCATTGCGGCGGTGATGGCGACTTTGGGTGCTTTGCCGTCGGAGCGGAGCCGTTGG
>JANPCO010000067.1:0-19248 GCA_031430995.1 Sphingomonadales bacterium
ATGTTGATGCTGCGGATCTTTGATTTTGGGCCTTCGCTCACTTCAAACACAATATCGACGCGATTCTGGTCGAGCATGACCATTTTCGGCTCGACGCTTGCTGCAAAGCGGCCTTGGCGGCGGTAGAGTTCGATAATGCGCGACACATCAGCACGCGTTTTGGATCGGGTAAATATCTGGCGTGGGGCCAGTTTGATTTCGGGCCGGATCTTCTCTTCTTTTAGGCGTTTGTTGCCTTCCAGAAGGATGCGGTTGATCACCGGGTTTTCACGCACTTCAACAGTGATCTCGCCGCCGTTAGACCGAATTTGCGCATCGGCAAAAAGCTCAGTTTCAAACAGATCACGGATCGCCTGATCAAGCGTTTCCGTTGTATATTTCTGGCCGGGGCGAAGCTGAATGTAAGACCGGACAGTGTCGGGCTCCAGCCGTTGAGACCCAACGACCGTGATTGTAGCAATAGTGCCAGACCCGGGCGTGGTTGTGGGCGAAGGAGACGGTGCAGCCGCAACTGGAACAGCTTTTTGCGCCGTCGCTGGAGTGGAAATGAGCGAAGCCGCTGTCCCAAACAGGAGTGCGACCAATGCCTTGCGGCCCAAATGATCAGAAGCGATTGCAGTCACGTTCAAAAAACATCCTTCTTAACATTTACAAGCCCGTAACTCGCCCGCCGCCACGCCCTGCCCGAACACGCCACACCAATCAACCCGCCACGTTAACTCAGAAAGCCAAAGCGGACGATATCATTGACCGTTACAAACAGCATGAAGCTCATCAGCACGACAAATCCTGTCCGGTAGGCCCATTCCTGCACGCTAAGCGCAACTGGCTTTCGCCGGATCGCTTCAAGTGCGTAGAAAAACAAATGCCCGCCATCGAGCATGGGGATTGGCAACAAGTTGATGAACCCCAAGTTAATTGAAATCACTGCCACGAAGCTGAAAAAGGCGCCGAGCCCCATTGTCGCCATTTCGCCAGACAATTTAGCAATCATCACTGGGCCACCCAGTTCATCAACTGACCGGTAGCCCATGACGATCTGCCCCAACCCGTCCACCATCGATTGAAGAGTGCGGCGCACTTGATCAGTGGCCGCACCAGGCAGTTCAGTCGCCGACAGCCTGACCCGAGTGGTGCCAGATCCCTGCAACCCCAACCGGCCAACGCTGACTTCAGTGCCAAAACGGCTGACAAGCTTTTCCTCAGCCGGAGCCATCGTGATCGATTTGGCGATGCCGCGGCGCTCAATTGTTATCGTCATCAACTGGTTTGGGCGCAGCGACACATAATCAATCATATCGGTGAACCGGATGATTTCCCGATCGTTAATTGCCGTGATCCTGTCCCCCACTTGAAACCCTGCACGCGCCGCTGCTGAGTTGGGAGTGACGCCTGTCGCCACAGGTTGCGTGCGCATTTCGCCATAAACCCCAAACAGTGCCATGTAGATGAGGACTGCAATGATGAAATTGGCCACAGGGCCAGCAACAACAATCAGAGCGCGTTTCCATACTGGCTTGCTCTGAAACACAACGGCTCTTTCAGCCTCTGGCAAAGACTGCCATTCTGCGTCAGGCCCACTCGCCGCGCCCATATCTCCTGCAAATTTTACATAGCCACCAAGCGGTAGCCAGCCGACTTTCCACCGCGTGCCGCGTTTATCGGTCCGCCCAAAAATCTCCCGCCCAAAGCCAATGGAAAAGGCGTCGGCCTTCACCCCACACCAGCGCCCAACCAAATAATGGCCCAATTCGTGGAAAAAGATTAGCGGCCCAATCGCAGCCATGAAGAAAAGGAGCGTCCAGAAAAAACCGGGGACTTCGATCATGCTGGCTGCCTTTCCAAGATTTGCTCTGTGATCGACCGCGCTTCGGCGTCTACGGCGATCACATCTTCCAGCGCCGCCGGAGCCGGGGGATTATACTGGTTCAGCACGTCCTCGACAACTGCGGCGATCCGAGTGAAGCGAATTTTCCGCGCCAGAAAAGCTGCGACGGCCACTTCATTCGCCGCGTTCAAAATGGCAGGCTTTGGCGCACCAGCTTCCATCGCCGCGCGGGCGAGACGAAGCGCGGGGAAGCGCACTGCATCCGGCGCTTCAAAATCCAGCCGCGCGATTTCAGCAAAGTTCAGCCTCTGACTGGGTGTTTCCATCCGGTCAGGATAAGCAAGACAATGCGCAATGGGAATGCGCATATCAGGCGTACCCAGCTGCGCAAGAATTGACCCATCAACATATTCGACCATCGAATGGATGACGGATTGCGGGTGAAAAATAATATCGAGCCGGTCGCTGGGCAGATCAAACAGATAACCTGCCTCGATCAGTTCTAGCCCTTTGTTAAACATCGTCGCGGAATCGATTGTGATTTTCGCCCCCATTGACCAGTTTGGATGCTTTAGTGCTTGTTCGGGCTGCGCAGCATCCATCTGTGCTGTCGTCCAGGTGCGAAACGGCCCACCGCTGGCCGTCAATATGATCCGCGACACGCTATTTGGCGCAGACTGATCAAGGCATTGAAAAATGGCATTATGTTCGGAATCGACAGGCAGCAAAGTCGCGCCGCTGCGTTTCGCCGCATCCAGCATTATTGGCCCTGCTGACACCAGCGCCTCTTTATTGGCAAAGGCCAGCGCACCTCCGCGCTCCAGCGCCGCCATTACCGGAATTAACCCTGCGCACCCGACGATGGCGGCCATCGTCCAATCAACGGGAATTGCAGCGGCCTGTTCAACGGCCCCCTCCCCCGCGGCGATTTCAATGCCAGTGCCGGCAAGTGCAGCTTTGAGTTCTGCGTAAAGATAATCGCAGCCGATAACGGCGCGTTTTGCGTTTGTGGCAATCGCAGCAGCGGCAAGCCCCGCCACATCCTTATTGGCTGTTAGCGCGACAATTTCATATGCGTCCTGGTTGCGGCTGATCAGGTCTAGCGTGGATTTGCCAACTGAACCCGTCGCGCCGAGGATCGTCACTGATTTACGCACCGTCATAAAATCGCCACCAATAAAGCCGCGAACGGGACGGACGTTATCAATCCGTCCAGCCGGTCCAGTACGCCGCCATGTCCGGGTAACAGTCTGCCACTGTCTTTAACCCCTGCCCGCCGTTTCATCCAGCTTTCAAAAAAATCGCCAACTTGCGCCAATACAGCGAGGAGCGGACTGGCCATAGCAAGCCGCCAATCCAGCCCGGCAAAATGAGCAAGCGCCCACCCTAGCAAAAGCGCAGAGACAGAGCCCCCGATCAAGCCAGCCCATGTCTTGTTCGGGCTGATCGACGGCGCAATCTTTGCCCCCCCAATGGTGCGGCCTGCAAAGAACGCGCCGATGTCAGTTGCCCAAACAATCGCCAAAGCCCAGAAAGCGAGCAGAAGCCCTTGCATCCCCGGATGGTCCCGTAGCCACAGCAACGCGAAAACTGGCAGCCCGACGTAAATAAGCCCGCCGCCCAACGCTGCATTTCGGGTCACAGTGTAAACGGCGAGGGCCATTCCAATGAGAACACCGAGACCAAAGAAGCTGAGCCCAGCAGCAAGTGGGGCAACGATACCAAGCGGGATGCACAAGGCATACATGGCAAGCTTGCGATCCTTGTCACTCACCTTCAACAGGTTGGCAAATTCGGAAAGCATCAGCACAGCCGCTGCTGTCACCATCATCCAAAAGGCAAATCCGCCGAGCCACAACTCCACAGCAGCCACCACTGCGAGGATGACGCCAACGACGACCCGCTGAGTCAGTTCGGCGCCAAAAATTTCGCTTTTGCTCACAACCCTCCAAAGCGCCGTTCACGCACGGCGTAGCTATCTAGGGCCTGCTTCAAATGTTCTGCGCCAAAATCAGGCCATAATGTATCGACAAACAGCAATTCGGTATAAGCTGTTTGCCATAGCAAGAAGTTAGATAGCCGCTGTTCACCCGACGTGCGGATGAGCAAATCTGGCGCAGGCCATTCCGCTGTTTCCAGCGCGTTGCTGATGTGGTCAGCGGTAATTGCATCTGCGGCAATTTCTCCTGTGCCGACGCGCGCAGCAATTGATTTAACGGCATTGGTAATTTCAGCCTGCGACCCATAGTTGAGGGCAATGACCAACGTTGTTCCGGAGTTGGCCGCTGTTTTTTCAATGGCATCATCAATCAATTGCACGAGTTCAGGGGAAAGCGACCGATAGTCACCAATCACTCGCAACCGAACGCCGTTCGCGGCTAATTCTGCAATATCGGCTTTGATGAAATGGCGAAGAAGGCCCATCAAATCGCCGACTTCATCGGCAGGCCGGTTCCAGTTTTCCGTTGAAAAAGCGTAGAGTGTTAGAACTTCTAGGCCCAAGTCACCCGCTGCGCGCACAACAGTTTTAGCAGCTTCAATCCCCTTGCGATGGCCCGCTATCCGGGGAAGGAACCGCTTCTTCGCCCAGCGACCGTTGCCATCCATGATGATCGCGACGTGGCGCGGAAGGTGCGGTTGTGCTTCTGGGCGCGGATTAGTGGCCACGTATCACCACCACATTCCCTGAGTTTGTCGAAGCCTGTCCTGAGCGCCTGCAAGGCAGTCGACGGGGGCCGCTCTGCATTCTTAATGCTGCGGCAAGGGCGAAG
Organism: Sphingomonadales bacterium; assembly: GCA_031430995.1. Lineage (GTDB taxonomy): Bacteria > Pseudomonadota > Alphaproteobacteria > Sphingomonadales > Sphingomonadaceae > Aquisediminimonas. The sequence continues at coordinate 4,600 of JANPCO010000067.1, forward strand.
AACGGGGCTTCGACAAGCTCAGCCAAGGGGTAAAGAAAGGACCAGCCAGCCCTCACTTGCCCAGGATTTCCTTTTCCTTGGAGGCAAGCGCCGCGTCAATTTCCGCAATTGTCACGTCCGTCACCTTTTGGACTTCACCTTCATGCCGCTTGCGGTCGTCTTCGCTAATTTCTTTTTTCTTTTCATCAACTTTCAATGCATCATTGCCATCGCGCCGCACGTTGCGCGCGGCAATTTTGGCTTTTTCGGCATAGTTGTGGGCGAGTTTCACCAGTTCCTTGCGACGCTCCTCCGTCATGTCAGGGATTGGCAGCCGGATATTCTGTCCGTCCGTGATGGGGTTGATGCCCAGCCCGGCGTTGCGGATGGCCTTTTCAACTGGCGTCATGTTCGATTTATCCCAAACCTGCACAGAAAGCATGCGTGGTTCAGGCGCAGAAACTGTCGCCACTTGGTTGAGCGGCATGTTTGACCCGTAAACCTCAACCACAATGGGATCGAGCAGCGACGTGTTTGCACGCCCAGTGCGCAGGCCATTCAAATCACCTTTAAGCGACTCAACAGCGCCACTCATGCGTCGCTCCAAGTCGGCTTTACTATAGGCTGGCATTGATCAACTCCCTTGACTTTGCACCGTTGTGGAAACGCCTTGTCCGCTGAGAACCTGGGCCAGATTGCCCTGTTCGCGGATCGAAAACACCACAATCGGAATATCATTATCACGGCATAGCGCAACTGCGCTGGCATCCATCACGCGCAAATTGTCCGCAAGCACGCGGTCATAGCTGAGCGTTTCATATCGTTTGGCGTTTGGATCGGTTTTGGGGTCAGCATCATAAACGCCGTCAACTGACGTGCCTTTGAATAACGCGTCGCATTTCATTTCAGCTGCCCGAAGCGCGGCACCTGAGTCAGTTGTGAAATAAGGGCTGCCGACACCAGCCGCAAAAATAACGACGCGGCCTTTTTCCAGATGACGCTCCGCACGGCGACGGATCACGGGTTCACACACGGCATCCATTTGAATTGCCGATTGAACGCGCGTGTGAACGCCAATCTGTTCAAGTGCGTTTTGCATGGCCAGCGCATTCATAACAGTGGCAAGCATACCCATATAGTCGGCCTGCGCCCGGTCCATGCCTTTTGCCGCGCCTGCCATTCCGCGAAAGATATTACCGCCACCAATGACGAGGCACAGTTGCAGGCCAGTGTCCTTTGCCGCCTTCACTTCAGCCGCCAAACGCGAAACCATTTCGGTGTCAATGCCGAACTGCTGATCGCCCATTAGAACCTCCCCCGATAGTTTCAGCAGGATCCGTTTGAAACCGGAGCGGGGCATGAGGCGCGTCTCTCTTTTTACAGGTGCAATTTTCATGTGGCAGCGGCCCAAACCCTAATCAGGGAACGCGCCGCTGCCAAGGGGGCAGAATGAGCCCTAACCCTGCGGAACGCCCGACGTCGCGGCAACTTCAGCAGCAAAGTCAGTGACTTCCTTTTCAATGCCTTCGCCCAATTGAAAGCGGACATAATCTTTCAACACGATCGCTGCGCCTGCTTCCTTTCCCGCCGCTGCGACAACGTCAGAAATTTTTGTTTTGCCGTCCATCACAAACAACTGATTGATCAGCGTATTTTCCTTCAGGAACTTTGCCACGGCGCCGTCGACCATTTTGGTAATAACGTCAGCAGGCTTTCCGGATTCTGCGGCCTTTTCCGTCGCGATTGCGCGTTCGCGCTCAATCACAGCCGCTTCAACACCAGTTTCATCAAGCGCAATCGGGAAGGCAGCCGCAACATGCATCGCAAGCTGTTTGCCCAGCGCGTTGAGCGCACCAGCGGGTGCTGAGGATTCAAGGGCAACTAGCACGCCGATTTTGCCGAGCCCAGCGACCACAGCGTTGTGGATATAAGGCACGACCACGCCTTCGCTAACACTCAGCATCTTTGCCCGGCGCAACGTCTGGTTTTCGCCGATGGCCGCAATGTTCGCGGTCAGCTTTTCTGCAACAGTTCCACCACCAGGATAAGGGAGCGCCTTCAAGGCCTCGACATCATCGGTATTGACCAGCGCCAGATCAGTCACAGTCCGCACAAACGACTGGAATTGATCATTCTTGGCAACAAAATCGGTTTCCGAATTCACTTCAACAGCCACACCCGTTGTGCCGGTGACGGCAACACCGACTAAACCTTCTGCGGCTGTCCGGCTCGATTTTTTCGAAGCCGTGGCCATCCCCTTGGCACGCAGCCAATCCATGGCCGCTTCAACGTCACCGTGCGTTTCGGAAAGTGCTTTTTTGCAATCCATCATGCCCGCGCCGGATTTCTCGCGCAGGTCCTTCACCATTGCAGCTGTAATATCTGCCATTGTGGGTTCCTTCATTCAAATTATGTCAAACCAACAGCGTTCGTGCTGAGCTTGTCGAAGCACTCCCCTACTCCTTAGCAGTTGACCAAGTGAAGACAGGGAACCCTTCAACAGGCTCAGGGCGAACGGTTGAGGTTATGCCGCTGGCACTTCTTCAGTGGGAGCAGACGCCACAGGTTCAGCTTCTGGCGCAGCAACTGGCTCAGCAACTGGCTCAGCGGCAGCGTCCGCAACCGGGGCTTCAGCCACCGCTTCAAATGCAGCGGCTTCAGCAATCACAGCCGCCGTTGGTTCTGCTGCAAGTGCCACCAGAGCCTCTTCCTTTGGTGGCTCAATCATCGCGCCAACATCAACGCTGCGCGCAGCAGCCCCTTGTTGACCGCCCCGCGTGGAGGCCGCTGCGATGGCATCACAGTAAAGGCGAATGGCGCGCGCTGCGTCATCATTGGCCGGAACTGGAAACGCAATGCCATCGGGCGACACGTTGGAATCAAGGATCGCGACCACGGGAATACCAAGCACATTGGCTTCCTTAATCGCCAATTCTTCCTTATTTGCGTCGATCACAAACATCACATCAGGAATGCCACCCATGTCGCGGATGCCGCCAAGCGAAAGCTCCAGCTTGTCGCGCAAACGCGTCATTTGCAGAACTTCCTTCTTGGTGAAACCAGCGGTGTCACCCGAAAGCTGCTCTTCCATGGTCTTCAGACGCTTGATCGAACCGGAAATCGTTTTCCAGTTCGTCAGCATTCCGCCGAGCCAACGGTGATTGACGAAATGCTGGCCAGAGGCGCGAGCCGCTTCGGCAATCGGCTCTTGCGCCTGACGCTTGGTGCCAACAAACAACACTTTGCCGCCGCGTGCGGCCGTCTGCGACACAAAGTCCAGTGCGCGCGCAAACAAAGGCACGGTCTGCGAAAGATCGAGAATGTGAACGCCATTGCGATCACCAAAAATATAGGGTTTCATCTTTGGATTCCAGCGATGCTTCTGGTGTCCAAAATGCGCGCCAGCTTCAAGCAGCTGGAGCAGCGTCACAGTAGGTGCCGCCATAGGGATAAGTCCTTCCGGTTAGTCCACTGGGCAGCGAGAATGACGGGAAATTCCGTCACACCGGTTTATGGTGCCACCCATGCGGGATTGAGGATTGCGCGATTAGCGACCGCAACAGCGGAATGCAAGAAACTTGTTCATCCAGAACGAGGTGGACTTGAGACAGACCCTGTATCACAGGGAAATTCAGGTGCAGCTGCTGCGCAGACGATATCAGGAGAAACTTGTGACACTCAATCTTTATGATGCAACCATCCCCGTATTTCGTCAGATCTTGGGATCCCTTGATCATCTCATCGACAAAGCACAACATCACATGGCTGAACACGGGACAGCCGAAGAAGATTTGGTGCAGGCGCGCCTTTTCCCCACTATGCAGCCGCTTGCCTACCAGCTGAAGGCTAGCTGCGAACATTCTCGCGGCGCGATTGAAGCGGTTCGAGTTGGCGTATTCACACCTCAAACTGCAATGCCGCCGCAGACGTTCGTCGATCTCCGCGCCAAACTTAGCGAGGCACGTGACTTTCTCGGCGCCCTTGATCCCGCCGAAATAAACGGCTTCGTCGGTCAGGATATGAGGTTTGAGTTCAAGAGTAACGTAATTCCCTTCACAGCCGAAGGCTTCCTCTTCTCATTCGCACTCCCCAATTTCTACTTCCACGCCACAACCGCTTACGACCTACTGCGCCATAAAGGCGTAAAAATTGGCAAAATGGATTTTTTGGGGAAGATGCAAGTGAACGGGTAATGTTGATCAAATTTCATCGGGACGGCAGATCGAGAAACGGCGCGCGACAGGTGTCAAAATCGAAACAGTCGGTTCGCCCTACCCGGTTCAAATGCTGACACCGCGTCGCTGATACACTACGCAACCCCTGCTTTTTGCACCGGTTCGCTGCTGGCTAGTTTAAGGGCCGCAATGCAGTGTTGTCAGTCTTTCCTTGCGTTATACCCACGAACGCACATTTTTTATCGAACGCTGCCGGATTGCCGTCGTCTATCAGACCACCGGATAACGGGCCGATTTCGGTGTGTCTGCAGTTGATTTTTGGGATCTGTGCGCAAGATTTGGCATCCCAACAGCGAGCGTTTTCTTTTGTTTTTCCGACATAAAATTCCGCGCGCCTAACGCTTAATTAACCGAATTGCTTCACCTCCGCTCCCGTGGAAAGTTTTTTGTACTGGGGTAGTTTGCGTGAGAGTTAAACAGGGTTCGGGCAGTGGCGTAGCAGTAGAGCAGAATTTCAATCACGGGGATCGTGCCCGGAACACTTCAAAAGCAGCATTGCTTGCGACAGCTGCGGCATTTGCATTCACAGCGACGCCGACCATTGCTGCCCCGCCGCTTGTCCTCAACAATGTCGGCGCGCCTACTGTGCAAGGCACCGGTCAGGGCAAGCGCGCGGCCTGGGCCAACGCGGGAACCGTCGGCACCGATACAGTCGATGTCGTCGGCGTTATGACCACAGCAACGCTCAACCATAACTGGACCACGACCGGCAGCCGCCCCTCAATCACATCCGTCGGGCAGGACACTGTGTTCATCGACTGGTATCTCTACAAAGCCGGCACCTTCGACATTAACACCGGCACAGGCGGCGTGCCTGTCACAGCCGACATTCATGTGCAGTTTAACGATGTTGATGGCCCGAACAACGAACGCGTTTTCACAGAAGTCTGCAAAGGCGACATTAAATGGGTGCGCATCGATGCCGCCGCGACGACTGGTAGAGCCTTTGGTACTGTCGGCACGCGCTCAGACGCGTTCAGCCTTATCGGTGACAAATCTTATTCGAATGAACCTGAATCCGGGCTTGAGGCTTTCTGGCCCAATAAAAGTTCTTTCGCGATGGGCCGCACGGCCAACACCAACTTTTTCATCCGTCTCGACAATCCAACCTACAGCGCCTTCACGACGCTTGATTATGAATGCGCGGATTTCAAACCTCCCGTCGTTGTTGATGACAGGAAGGAAGGAACGCCAGGCCAGCCGACCGTCGTCAATATTCTTGCCAATGACTCAACGGCCACACTCAATAACAACACCCCCAACAATGATAGTTTAGCGGCGTCTGAATTTGGCAAGTCGACAGTGAGCCTCGTCGCACCGCCGAGTGCGACTGGCATTCAAACTGATGCCAAGGGCGATGTCATTGGCTTTACCGTGGCCGGAGAAGGCGTCTGGGCTTACAGCGATCTGACAGGGGGGTTGACCTTCACGCCTGACCCTAGCTTTTCCGGGCCCGCAACAAAGATTAAATACACAGTCGACAACGCGCTTGGCGTGGCTTCAAATGAAGCCACGGTGACCGTTTGGTATCCCGGCATTGGCATCACCAAAGGCTCAGTTTCCAACGATGATAATGGGGACGGCTTTGGTCAGGTCGGCGAGACGATCACCTATACCTATCTTGCCCGTGCTTTTGGTCAAGAAGCACTTCGTAATGTCAGCATAACAGAAACTGGTTTTACCGGTGCAGGCGCCACTCCAACGCCCGTTTACGCGTCCGGTGATGCTGACACTGACGGTCAGCTTGATTTGAACGAAACCTGGACCTTCACAGCCAGATATACCTTAGTCGCAGCAGATTTGACTGCGGGCACTGTCACGAATTCGGCAACAGGGCGCGGCGAAACGGCTGCTGGAAATGCGGTGACGGACACGTCTGACTCGACCAATCCCGGCGATGGCAATGGCACAGCCACACCAAAGCCTGGCCCTGGCAATGGTGATCCCACCCAAACCAGTTTTGCCAAATCACCGATCAGTGCCGACCCGGATACTCAAAGCGGCGTTATCTATACCAATCCCGCCACACCAAACGCCTTTAACGTTTTGGACGGCGATCTGTTGAAAAGTGTGGCCGCGACGCCGGCAACGGTAACACTGAGTGTTGTGACACCAGCATCAAACCCCGGGGTGAGCCTTGATCCTGCCACAGGCCAAGTATCAGTAGCCGCTGGAACGCCCGCAGGCACATACAAAATTGACTATAAAATCTGCGAAACCGCCAATCCTTCCAATTGCACCACTGCAATTGCAACAGTGGTGGTATCGCAAGCGACACCCATTGTTGCTGCGGATGATACGGTATCTGGTGTGAACGGTGCGTCGGGCACCACCAACGCAATCAACGCGTTTGCCAACGATACGCTGAACAACGCAGGGCTGACCAACGGCACGTACACGGCACAGGTTACCGCCCCTGCTGTAGAACTTCGTCCTGGCGCACCTGTGCCGACTGTAGATCCGGCAACGGGCATAGTGTCTGTTCCGGCGCAAACACCTGCAGGCAATTACACTATAAATTATGAAATCTGCGAGGTCGCCAATCCGACAAATTGCGATCCTGCAATCATAACCATCACCGTTGCGCCCGCGCCGATCAGTGCAGCAAACGACACCGCCAATAATGTCAACGGCGCAACCGGCGCTCCCAACGTCATCAATGTCTTTACGGGCGACCTCGTTGATGGACAATCTGCAACAGCAGGTAACGCAGGGCCTCCTGCTATCGCCGCCAATGCAACAGTGCGCGTCAATGCTGGCAGCACTGTTCCCGCCGGTTTGATCTTTGACATCGCGACAGGCATTATCTCGGTCGCCGCTGGCACACCCACTGGCACTTACAGCTTCAAATATGATGTCTGTGAAAAACTAAATCCCAGCAATTGTGCAACAGCGACTGCGACCGTGAATGTTGTTGGTTCGCCCCTAGTTGCAACCAGCAACACAGCATCGGGCATTAACGGCGCAACAGGTGCTGCTAATGTCGTAAATGCCTTTACCGGTGATCTGGTCAACGGTATTGCCGCAACATCGGCCAATGCAATCCTATCGGTTGCCCCGCTCAGCATAGTGCCTGCTGGCCTGAGCTTTGATCCAGCCACAGGCGAAACTTCAGTTGCCGCTGGCACCCCCGCTGGCCGCTACAGTTTTACTTATCAATTATGTGAACGGTTGAGCCCCAGCAATTGCACCACCGCGACCATCACTGTCGACGTGGAAGCCGCCCCTATTACAGCCACAGACAACAACGCATCGGGGCTCAACGGCCTAGCAGGTGCGCCTGATGTCATCAATGTGCTCTCAGGAGATACGCTGAACAGTGCTGCCGCGACCCCCGCGAATGTGAACATTTCAGTTGATCCAACCAACACAGTTCCCGCTGGCCTGACATTTGAAACGGCAACTGGCGAAGTGTCCGTTGCCCCTGGCACGCCAGACGGTGTTTACAGTTTCCGCTATCAGATTTGTGAAAAGCTGAACCCGGCCAATTGCAAGATCGCAACAGTCACGGTTGACGTTGATGCCGCTGCCATCGCGGCCAACCCTGACCTGCCGCCCCCCGTTGCTGGTTCGTCTGGCGGACCGGCGGGCAATGCTTACGCCAATGACCGGCTAAACGGCGATTTGGTTGATCCGGCGAAAATCACCGGCACTGTTACCGCGCCAGCAACACCAAAGTCAGGCGGTGCACCTGTGCCCGCGCTTGATCCAGCAACAGGCAATGTCACTGTTCCGGCAGGCACGCCCGCTGATACATACACCATCGACTATCAAATCTGCGAAATCCTGAACCCGGCCAATTGCGCGAACAGCAAAGTGACGGTTGAAGTGACTGCCGCAACACTCATTGCGGCCAATGACACAGCCGACACCGTCAATGGAGCATCGGGAGCGGCAAACGCATTAAATGTCTTTGCCAGCGACACTATAAACGGGCAGCGTGCGACAGCTGCCAATGCAACTGTCACCTTGGCGCCGGGTGCCACTTTGCCAGAAGGAATAAGCTTTGATTCCGCAACCGGCAATGTCTCGGTCGCGCCCGGAACATCTGCTGGCAGCTACAGTTTTGACTATCAAATCTGCGAAACGCTAAACCCGACGAATTGCAAAATCGCCACCGCAACTGTCAATGTCGTCGGTGCCCCAATTGCGGCAACCAATGATGTCGTCAGTGGCATCAACGGCGCGACAGGTGCGCCAAATGTGGCCAACGCGTTCACCGGGGATACCATCAACGGCCAACCCGCAACGCCCGCCAATTCGGTGCTGACCATCGCCCCGGGTAACACAGTTCCTCCGCAGCTGACATTTGATCCGGCCACCGGCACCGTTTCGGTTGTGCCCGGAACACCAGCTGGCAGTTACCGCTTTGACTATCAAATTTGCGAAAAACTAAACCCCAGCAACTGCCAGATCGCAACAATTACCGCCAACGTCGTTGCATCGCCCATCGCTGCGACCGCCGACAGTGCAGGGCCAGTCAATGGCCTGCCCGGGCAACCCGCGATCATTGATGCACTCGCCAATGATGTATTGAACGGTGCACCGGCAACGATTGCCAATGTCAATCTGACTGTCACTGCGCCAGCCGCAAATCCCGGTGTATCGCTCGATCCCGCCACAGGATTGGTATCAGTTGCGCCCGGCACACCCGCTGGAACCTACTCAATTGGCTATCAGGTTTGTGAAAAGCTAAACCCTGCCAATTGCGCAAATGCAACGATCTCGGTTGTTGTGGGTGCTGCGCCGATCACAGCAGAGCCAGACGCGCCTGCGCCTGTGAACGGCGCCAATGGGGCCAATGACATCATCAATGTCTTTGCCAATGACATGCTGAACGGCGCACCTGTTAATCCGGCGGCCATCACGGCAACAGTCACAACGCCTGCAACGCCAGTAAGCCCCGGCGCGCCCGTGCCACTGTTTGATCCGGCGACAGGCTTAGTCGATGTGCCCGCTGGAACGCCGGCTGGTTCCTACGCCATCGCTTATCAGATTTGCGAAACACTAAACCCCGCGAATTGCGCGAAAAGCAAAGTTGCGGTTGTGGTGCAGCCGCCAGTCATTACGGCAGCCGCTGACACACCAGCGCCTGTGCGCAGCGATTTGGGCAGCCCCAATGCAGTCAATGCCTTTGCCAATGATACACTCAATGGCGTGGCGGTTGATCCGGCCAAGATTACCGCAACGGTGCTGACGCCTGCCTCAAACCCCGGCGTAGTGCTTGACCCTGCAACGGGCACTGTATCGGTCGCCCCAAACACGCAGCCAGGCACCTATACGATCGAATATAAGATTTGTGAGACAGTGAACCCAACCAGTTGTGCCATCAGCACAGTGACGGTGGTCGTGGCGCCACCTTTGGGTGGCATCTCGGGGACGGTCTATGATGACTTAGACGGAAACAAGGCCTTTGGTGGCAGCGATCAACCGCGTTCAGGCTGGATCGTTGAGGTCACGCGTGATGGTGCCGTCATTGCCACCGTTATCACCGATGCTCAGGGCAACTACATGGTTCCCGGACTGCTCCAAGGCGGCGGCTATAGCGTTCAGTTTCGCAACCCGGAAAACAACGTTGTCTATGATCGTATCACCAATGTGACGGTAAACCCCGGCACGACTTTAGCTGATCAGAACCAGCCGATCGATCCGTCAGGCGTGATCTATGACTCAGTTACAAGAGCACCAGTTGCAGGCGTTTCGGTCCGCTTTGTTGATGCAAGCGGCAGTCCCCTACCCGTGGCTTGTTTCCTTGATCCGTCACAAGCCAATCAGATAACGGGTGTGTCAGGCGAATACCGTTTTGACATCGTTCCGGGCGCTGCACCGCAGTGCCCAACCGCAGAGACAGTCTATCGCATTGCGATAAATCCGCCCGCCGGATTCTCGCAGCAGTCGTCCGTCTTGTTACCGCAGGCAGGCAGTTTTGATCCAACCGGTCTGGCTGCACCTGTTCGCATTACGCCGTCCAATTCAGCGCCGACAGATGCCAGCCCAAATTTCTATCTTAGCTTTCGCTTGGCGGCTGGCGACCCTGATGTGGTCAACAACCATATCGCGATTGATTCGTTCCTCACGCGAACGCCACTGATCGTTACAAAAACTAGCACCAAGCGGTCTGCCAATGTCGGCGATGTCGTGCCTTACGAAATCACCGTTCGCAACACCGAAGGCGCCCAGCGCGCTGGTGTGACGGTGGTCGACATTTTGCCGACGGGCATGAAATATGTGCTTGGCACGGCGAGCGTAAACGGAACTGCTGCGGAGCCAAGCCAGACCGATCGCCAATTGGCATGGTCTGGGCAAGTCATCCCCGCCAAGGGTTCGGTCCGCTACAATCTGACGCTTGTCGTTGGGGCGGGCGTCACCGGCGGCGAAAAGGTCAATACTGGCCTTGCACAAAATGGAGCAGACGGAGCGCCGATTTCAAACCGGGGTACAGCTGTGGTGCAGATCGTACCCAGTGCTGTGTTCGACTGTTCTGAGTTGCTTGGCAAAGTCTTTGAAGACCGCAACGGCAACGGATATCAGGACGAAGGCGAACCTGGCGTTCCCGGTGTGCGGCTGGTGACTGTCAACGGCCAGCTTGTCACAACTGATGATTTTGGCCGCTATCACATTGCCTGTGCCGCTGTTCCTGATGCCCGTATCGGTTCCAACTTCGTGCTGAAGGTTGACACGCGGACCCTGCCCCTTGGCTGGGTCGTCACGACTGACAACCCCCGCTCGATCCGCCTGACGCGCGGTAAATTTGGGGAACTTAACTTCGGTGTCTCGCCGCCCCAACTGGGCACTCCTGTCAAACCCAAGGGTAAGGGGGAGTAACGGCCATGAAAAACTTTCAGGAAATCACAATGAACCGCGTATCTTTTGGTAAGAGCCTGTTGCTCAGTGGATGTCTGTTGGCACTTGCTGCCGGTTTTCCGGCTGTTGCACAAAATCGGACGGATCCCGTCACAGTTCAGAACGATGAATTCGACGTTCAGTTCCGGGCAGACACTTTGGTCGTCACGCCAGTCATAAGCGTCGGGCTGATGAATGCGCCGCGCACGGCCGTGGCGGGCGAGAAGGCAACATTTCAAAGCTTCACAAACTATCCGGTCTTTGTTGAGCGCGGAGAAATCCGTATTCACAAAGTTGGAAAATCGCCCGACGCTGAGCCCTTTGAAATTCTACCGATCGATGCATCTGGCTATGCCAGTTGGGATGTGCCGACCATGGGCCCCGAAGCACTTTATTTCGTATTTCGAGCTTACGGCAAAAACGGAACCTTTGATGAAACCGCATCGCATGAGCTAACGATCCTTGCAAAAGATGTGGCGAATTTGCTGTCAAAAGGCCCGGATCCAGTTCGCCCCCACTTTGGGCAGGCCGATGAAGCCGCCAAGCGAACAATTCAGCTCCCTGGCCTCATGGCGACTGTAACAGGTAAAGCCGCCCCGTCCGATGTGGTGCGCGTTTCGGGGCAAATCGTGCCCGTGGATGCCAATGGGCGGTTCGTGGCGCAACAAATTGTGTCGCGAACCGAAGGCAGCATGAAGCTTGCGATCCAGCGCAATGACACGATCGTCAAGCAGGCCGAACAAAGCTTCGTCACGCCCAAGAATGACTGGCTAGTTGTGGGACAGGGTGAAATCACGCTCGGCAAATCCTACGGCAGCGGCCCGGCCGAACAAGCTTCGGGCGATAGCCTTGCGCAAGGGAGTTATGCCATTGGGCGCGGCGCATTTTACGCCAAGGGAGTTGTTGGCAACGACATTCGCATTACCGCAGCAATGGACACGGGCGAAACTCTGGTCAAAGATGTGTTCAGCAATTTTGACCGGAAGGACCCGCGCCAGCTTTTGCGCCGCCTAAACCGTGATCAATATTATCCAACATATGGCGATGATTCGACACTTGTCGAAGATGCGCCAACGCAAGGCCGCTTTTATTTCCGCGCAAACAAAGATCAAAGCCAGTTTGTTATCGGCAATTTTACCACCCAAGTGAACGGTACTGAGCTTGCACAGCTTGACCGCGGCCTTTTTGGTGCACTGGTTGATCTTAATAGCAAGGGCGTCACGAGTTTTGGGGAACGCAAAGTGCAAGTCACTGGCTTTGCTTCTGATCCGGGAACGGTGCCCGGTCGCGAGGAGTTTCGCGGAACCGGCGGATCGCTCTACTTCCTGCAACGACAGGATGTATCGGTGGGATCAGAGCGTGTGCGCATTGAAGTGAGAGACCGGGAAACCGGCATCGTTTTGGAAAGCCGGGAGCTTCACGCCCAACAAGACTATGATTTTGATTCCTTCCAGGGCCGCGTCACATTATTAAGGCCACTTGCCTCAACGATGGCCACAGGCAATATTGTGCGGGAAGGCAGTTCGACAGGCAATGTGCCGGTGCTGGTTGTGCGCTATGAATACACGCCGCCCGTTGGCAGCCTAAACGGCTATACCGTCGGCGGGCGAGCTTCAAGCTGGATCGGAGACAAGCTGAAGCTTGGCGTCACGGCACAGCGTGATACCGTCGAAGAAGCTGCGCAAACGCTGATTGGGACTGACGCTACACTGCGGCTGACCGCCGGGACATATGTGAAAGCGGAACTCGCCCAAACCGATGGCCCGGGCTTTGCTCAGTCCAACTCAGTTGACGGCGGTCTTTCGTTCACTGACATCGCCAATCCAGGCGTAGTAGGCCGAACGGCGCGCGCATACCGCACAGAGGCTGCACTCAACTTAAACGAGATCTCGGGGCGATCGGGCGACGGAGTCATTGTGTCAGGCTATTTTGAGCATTTTGACGCAGGTTTTGCATCGGCAGGCCGCCTGTCCCCCTCAGCAACTGAGCGCTGGGGATTTTCTGGCGCTGCCCCCATCGGCGCGCGTGGCTCGGTTAGTTTGAAATATGACCAACTACAGTCGGGAACTTCCGGCAAGTCAAAAACCGGAAGTGTGGATGTCGCGCAAGGATTTGCAGTCGGCGCTGGCGTTGTGACCACAAAGTTCGGGGTCCGCTATGAAGATCGCACTCCGGGTTTGCTGTATAACAGCGTTCAAGACGGAAGCCGCACCGATGCCGCGCTTGAATTGGGCTACAAGCCACTGGTGGCCAATTGGTCAATTTATGGATTTGGGCAGGCCACGTTGGATCATGACGCAAGCCGCAATCGCAACAACCGCGTGGGCGTTGGTCTGAAAGCCGAACTCAGCCGCCGCCTGTCAGCGGAAGGTGAAGTTTCAAGCGGAGACGGCGGTATGGGAGCTGACGTCAAGCTTAACCACCGCTTGGGTGAAGGTTTAGAAGCCTATGTTGGCTATGCTTTGTTCGCTGATCGGACCGACACCGGGCTTGAGTCTCAGAACATCTTCACCCGTTCCAATCGCGGTACATTGACCGTCGGCGCACGCCAGCGGTTCAAGGACAGCCTGTCCGTTTACGGCGAAAACCGAGTTGGATTTGGCGGCGTTTCGCCGTCGGTCAGCCGCAATTTCGGCCTGAAATTTGAACCCTCTTCAAAATTGAGCTTCACTGGTTCGTTCGAAAATGGCCGTATCGACGATGCAACCACAGGTGTCCTGAAACGCACCGGTGGCAGCATCGGCGCTGGCTATGTCGCTGACAAAATCCGGCTAGGCAGTTCAATTGAAGTTCGTAACGACCGGGGTGCAGGGCGTGATCAGACCGTTTGGTTGTTCCGCAATGACCTGAGCTATGCTGTTAACGACGACTGGCGCGTTCTTGGCCGCCTCAACATTGCGAAGGCCGACAACGAAGGGCAATCTGTCCGCGCAGCCGAATTCACCGAGGCCGTTGCTGGTCTTGCTTACCGTCCGATCAACAATGAACGTTTCAATGCACTTATCCGCTTCAACTACTTCGAAGATCTTGGACCCGCAGGGCAATTGACTGGTTCAGGCCGCACGGAAAGCCCCAAGCAAGTGTCAACCATTGGCAGCGTTGATCTCAACTATGATGTGAGCGAGCATCTGACCTTCGGGGCCAAATATGGCTATCGCAGCGGTAAAGTTTCGCTGGGGCGCGAAAGCAACTCTTTCGTCAAATCAGACGCTCACCTCGCTGTCATTCGTGCAGACTATATTGTCACCAAGAAATGGGATCTCTTGATCGAAGGCCGCGCCCTCTGGGTCACAGCAGCTGACGACAAAAGGCTTGGTGCGCTGGGTGCCGTGTACCGTCACCTCGGCAACGCTGTGAAGGTCGGGGTCGGATATTCGCTTTCTGACTTCTCCGACGATCTCGCAGACCAAAGCTATTCAAGCCACGGTCCGTTCTTAAACATTTTGTCAAAATTCTAAGATTGAACAAGCGGCAAGTAATTCTCAAAGAGAGAATCTCTTGCCGCTGTCTCTTTTTGCCTATCCCAACGGCAGGGCAACTGGATGAGCATTCGACAATATTCAAAAATTGGCTCAGCTGAGCGACGGACTCG
>JANPCO010000068.1:0-3488 GCA_031430995.1 Sphingomonadales bacterium
GCGTAACCGGCTGCTTCATCCCGGCCAGCCGCTTCATGAAGCTCGGCAAGCATACGCCAGCTGGCGAGGAGACCGGCATTATAGGTCACTGCTGCCTGATAGGCGGTCAGCGCTTCGTCGGTGCGGCCAAGCGCGCGCAGACAATGTCCGCGTTCTTGATGGGCGCGGCCAAATCCAGCATCAATTTCGATCAGTTGGACAATTGTAGCCAAAGCGTCGAGCGGACGACGCGCATATCGCTGGATCGCCGCGAGTAAATAAAGGGCGTCGGGATGCCGATGGCTGGCTTGAAGCCCCTCTACGCACATGCGTTCAGCTTCGGCCAGATGCCCTTTTTGCAAGCATTCCTTTGCCTGTTCGACCAGAGTGCCGATAACTTCTTCAATGGCCTTTTCCGCCAATGCTGCGCTGCTTTTCATCGACATAAGGTCAATCTGGTCTGTTTCGCGACATTGTCCAGTCCCAATCTGCCACCCCCCCCAACGAGCAAGGGCAGCGCGTTGAAGCACTGCCCGTCGCCCGAGCCAGAGGGTGCCGCCTCTGGACGAGGCGATTCTCTCTACATCTTGTAGGAAACGCGCAGGCCAATCGTGCGCGGACGCGATGTTGTCACACGAACATCACCGTCGTTCGCACTGGTGAACAGCTGAGGCCGCTTGTCTCCCAGATTGTCGACATAGAGCGTAGTCGACCATTCATCCTTGCTCACCCCGACCGAGACATCAAACGTGCTATAGCCGGGCTGGCGGAAGGACTGAGGCTGGGGCTGGATAACTGCGCCTGCCGGGACCGTCACACCGTTGATGACGGAAGTTTGACCGCATACCGAATAAGGCGCGCGGCATCCCGTGTAGAGGATACTGGTATTATCGACGACGGACGTGATTGTCTTGCCAACATAGTGGAAACCGACTTGTGCGAAAGGCTTCAGACCCGAACCCGTTTCCCATTCATAGCGCAACCGAATGTTACCCTGGAACTTCGGGCTGAGGCCAAGCGGGCTGCCGACCGGGACAATGTTACCCGCAGCGCACAAGGCTGTAGCGATAGCATTGGTCGTGCACCCCTTCAACTCGGTGTCGTTGAAGGAGAAACCAGCGCCAATTGTCAGTTCTCTGGTCGGTCGGGCGTTGATATCACCTTCGATACCTTTGATTTTCGCATTGACCAAGTTATTGACAAAGGTCTGGTTAGAAAAATTCTGATTGAACGACGCAACCTGGATATTACTCCAATCAATCATGTATGCCGCCAAATTGACCTGCAGTTTGCGGTCAAACAGCCCCAGCTTTGCGCCAATTTCATAGTTGACCACATCATCAGGCTCATAGGCACGGTTTGCAGCGCACGCTGCCGTGTTGGCGGGTCTTGCTGCTACGTCGACATTACACCCCTTTCGGTTGAAGCCGCCCGGGCGGAAACCTTCAGAATAGGTAGCGTAAATCAGAGATGTAGGATTGACCTTATAAGTCAGGTTACCCTTGAAAATAACACCGTTGTATTTCGCCGGACTGATGCCCGCGAGGTTGGTCGACAACACCGCACTCGCCCCCAGCGATGTTGGAGCAACAGCGCGCGGAGTATAGTTGCAGGTGGTCAAACCCGATGGCGCAGTATTGACGGTGCTGCATACGTCGCGGACCGAACCAGTAAAGCTTGTGCTCGATCCGCCTTCCAATGACGCCCGTTCGTCATAATAGCGCGCACCGCCGGTGATGGTCAGCTTATCGGGAATGATGTCGAAAGACGCTTCGCCATATATCGCTAATTGACGGTCCTTCCGCAGGATCGTGTTGACAAAACCAGCGCCCGGCAGAACGCCAACCCCCAATACATTAACGGCGGGGTTCGGCGCCAGATTATAGTTGAAGCCTGCTGCTGGCAGAACATAATTCCACTGCGTCACATCCTCGATCTTGTTGTCATCGTGGAACAGACCGAACGTCCCACGGAGGCGATTTTCGGCCGGAGTTGTAATCCGGAATTCGTTCGTCCAGCGCGTGTTGCGGTTGTCAACCTTATAACTGTTTGCCGGGGAATAGCAGGTCTGTCCCTGAGCAGCCGAGGTGGCGTAGCCCGAATAATACACTCCGCGATCACAATTGTAGAAGGGAATAAACAGGCCAAAGCTGGCATATTTGGCATAGTCGGCCTGCTGCAAGGCGCGATGGTCCTGATAGGACGATGTCAGGACCAGATCGAGCATTCCAAGCCGCCCTTTCAGGGTCAGCGAAGAAAGTGTGATCGTATCGCGCAACGTGTTCGGGCTGAATTGCTGAACCTGAAGATCTCCGACGCTTGGTGTGTAATCAAAAACGCCGTCAGTTTCGAGTTCCTGATACATCGTCATTGCTTCGAGTGACCAGTCCTCAGTGAAATTGACGCCGAGCGTCGCTCGACCGCCATTATACTGCGCGTCGTTATAATTCTTTTCGACAAAAGCAGTGTTGGTGATCGATTGACGGATCGGCACCCGGAAACCGCCCGACGTCCCGGTTGGGGTCGCAACGCAGTTGGCCACGCCCACACAGGATTGGATCGCTTGTTCCACCAGCAGCGGGTTGCCGGTTGGCAAACGACCCGCTCCGCCGGGATTCCAAGGCATCTGGTAAGTGCCGAGCACATTATCAATATAGCCGCCCTGCTTGCTGCTATAAGCCGCAAGGCGAAGAGCAAGCTTATCCTTTACGATTGGAATATTGATAAAGCCATCAACGCTGAAGCTTGGATCGCCACTCTTCGTTGAGGCAGCACCGGCATTGAACCCGACTTTGAATTCAGAAAAATTGGGCTTGCCCGTAATGTAGCGAATGACACCGCCCATCGCACTTGCGCCAAATAGTGTGCCCTGCGGACCGGCCAGAACTTCAACACGCTCAAAGTCCGCTGGATAGATATCGAGGTTGCGGCCCGGCGTCGAGGCCGGAGCATCGTTCAGATATAGCGCCACGGTCGGCTGAACGCCTGAAACACCCAAAATCTGCGCACCTGCGGTATCAGTCGAAAGTCCGCGGATATAGACCGACGAAATCCCAGGGCCGCGCGATGCAGTTCGCACATTTGGAAGATATTCGACCAAATCTTCGAAGTTCGCCACATTGAGCTCGCTGAGCGTATCACCGCTGAGTGCAGTTATTGCGAGCGGCACCCTGTTTGCCGATTCTTCGCGCCGTGTGGCAGTCACGACGATGTCCGCGATCCCGCCATCATCTGCCTGAGCGGTCTCATCTTGCGCGAATACGGGCGAAGCGCCCGCGCCGAGCGATGCCAAGACAAACGCCGCCGTCGAAACTTTCAAATAAGTTTTCAATTTTCTTCCCCTCAACCATCCCTCAACATTGCAAGGGTCCATTCTCCACTAGACAGACTGAAACCGGAGTCCCCCGCAAGCAACTGACCAAATTTTCTTGATTGGTAAAATTAATTCCTCAACCAATCACATCATCTACATGTTGCGATTAGAAGACCTAATATATGGGTCAGGTGAT
>JANPCO010000069.1:0-9010 GCA_031430995.1 Sphingomonadales bacterium
CTGCCACACACCGGGTCTTCGGCAATCCCGTCCGTTGGCGCATAGGACCGGACGATGATCCCGCCTGCGCCATCACCCGTTTCGGCAAATATGGTCAGGCCTGTGGTGCTGTGCATGCGGTCATAATCACCGAGCGCAACTAGGCTTGGCGCAAAGGACGAAACATCGGCTGCGTGCTTAAATTCCGCAATCACCCAGTGCGGGCCAACATCAATTACGCACGGCTCTGCCTTCAGCTTCCCGTGCGCAGCCATTGCATCAATCAATGCCCCAGGTTCAGGGGCGGCCCACATTTTGTGATCGGGCAAGCGAAACGACAACCCTGCCGTTTGCCAGTCGTTGGGAACCGCAATGTCTACAAGGCCGACGCCGCATTGCTGAACCAGCTTGCCATTTGTCGGCGTCGCAAGTCCGGCCTCCAGTGCCGCATGGGCTGACCCCAGCGTGGGGTGGCCAGCAAATTTCAATTCAACCCGCGGCGTAAAAATGCGCAGGTGATAATCTGCCGCCGGGTCTGTCGCGGGCAGAATGAAGGTTGTTTCCGACAAGTTGGTCCAACTGGCAAAGCGGGCCATCGCTGCGTCGCTTAGGCCCGCGCCGCCCAGCACCACCGCAACTGGATTGCCTAGCAGCGGCACTGAAGTGAAGACATCAACTTGTTTGAATGGACGGTGTTGCAGCACTTGCACTCTCCTTAATAATAACGCCCAGACCAGAATATGATCCCGATCCAGATGACTGCCAGAGCCCAAATGAGGGCTATGAAAATACCGCCCCACAGGCTCTGCGGCCGGTGGCTTGCAGCTTCAGCACTGGCACGGTGTTCATCAAAGACACCGGCAGGCAGCATTTTAAGGAACAGCCATAGCCCCAACGGCAGGATAATCGCATCATCAAGCAGCCCGATGACGGGGATGAAATCCGGGATCAAGTCAATGGGTGACAGGGCATAGCCAGCCAAGGCCATCCCGAACAGGCGCACGGGCAAAGGCACGCGCTTATCACGCGCAGTCAACCAGACGGCATGAGTGTCCACACGGATTTTATGGGCTAGGTCAGACAAGCGGCTCATGTCATAACGCCATGCATGAAAGCCACCATAAGCGCCACAATTGAAACTTGGCCCGTTGCCGGGGCCTTCACCATATCGCGCGGGGCAAAAACCGAAGTAGCGGTGCTGGTTGTACAGATTGAACAAGACGGTGTGATTGGGCGCGGCGAAGCGACGCCAATCTATTATCACGGTGAAACTGCTGAAGTCTGCGGAGCACAGGTGCGGGCCTATGAAGGCGAGTTGACCCGCGCGGCGATCCAAGCCGCCATGCCGCACGGTGCCGCGCGGAATGCCGTTGATAGTGCGCTTTGGGATTTGCACGCCAAACAGACTGGCGTGCCCGTATGGCAAACCATTGGCGCAGCGCCACCTACCGCTGTGATGAGTGCGATTACCCTTTCAGTGGACACACCCCGTGCCATGCGCGCCGCCGCTGAAAAAGTCGTCGCGAACGGGCACCTGCTGATCAAGCTGAAACTAGCAGGCGAAGGCGATCTTGACCGCGTGGCCGCCGTGCGTTTGGGTGCGCCCGCTGCGCGCCTGGTGGTCGATGCCAACGAAGCCTGGACTGGCATGGATGTTGCGGCAATGGCCGCGTCATTCCTGCCTTACGGCGTTGAACTGATCGAACAGCCCGTGGCCGCAGGCCAAGATCACCTGCTTGACGGAATACAGTCCCCCATTCCGCTTGGCGCTGATGAAAGCCTGCAAGACCGGGCTGATCTGGCGCGCTGTGTCGGGCGGTATCACGCGATCAACATCAAGCTTGATAAGGCGGGCGGCCTGACCGAAGCCTTGGCGCTGGCAGCAGAGGCGCGCGCCGCTGAGCTGCGGATCATGGTCGGTTGCATGCTCTCCACATCCCTTGGCATTGCCCCTGCCCTGATGCTGGCGGGTCAAGCAGAGTGGGTCGATCTGGACGGCCCGCTGTTGCTGGCGCGCGACCGTGCGGGCGGGGTGAGCCTAAAGGACGGGATGCTCCTGCCGCCTGCAGCCGGTTTTTGGGGGCAAGCCAAAGCCTAGAAATCGATGGCGATGCCCTTCAGCTCCCAATCGCCGTAGCGCACAGGGTCTGGCCGGTCAGGGTCTGGCTCTGGCCCGCGCACCATCGGTTCGGGTTTGGGCACAGGCGGGCTTTTGGACAGATGAGCTGGGGCTTTCAGATGAGCAGGGCGCTGGCCCATGGCAATCTCCTTCATTCATGAAGGTGAGCGTGCGGACCGCCAAACGCAAGGGGACTGGCCTAAAGCCTGTGAACCGGGCAAGGGCACGGTCATGACAACGACCACAGATATTCCCGGCCTCCCCGCGCGACGAGCTGCCCTTATTCTCCTTGATGCCGTGCTGCGCCGCGGGCAGGCACTGGAAAACGCCCTGAACGCAGCCACGCGCGGCATGGACAATCCGGCGGACCGGGCGCTGGCCCATGCCATTGCGTCAGAAACACTGCGCCGCCTGCCAGACCTTGACGATCTGATCGACGGGGCAACCCAGCAGCGCCTACCCGATGACAGCAAAGCACGCACGGTGATCCGCATTGCGCTGGTGCAGGCCCTGATCCTCAAGACGCCTGAACATGCCGCTGTGGCCACAGCCCTGCCGCTGGTTGAAGGTGGGCCGCGCCGATTGGTGCACGGAGTGCTGGGCACGTTGTTGCGTCAAAAGGCCCAGTTGCGTGCGATCCCTGTGCTGCCGCCCAAAGTTGAGGCCCGGTGGGAAGCCGCGTGGGGGGCAGGCATGGTTGGGCGCGCAGCAGCGGCGCTTGCTGATTTGCCGCCGCTTGATCTGACGCTCAAAGACCCTGCAACCACAGCGCACTGGACGGATCAGCTTGGCGGTACCAGCCTCGCGCCGGGCCATGTCCGGATCGGGCGGGACCGGACAGTGACTGAACTTCCCGGCTTTGACGAAGGCGCGTGGTGGGTGCAGAATATCTCAGCATCAGTGCCAGTGCGGCTGTTTGAACAGGGAAAAGGCCGGACAGTGCTTGATCTTTGCGCCGCACCTGGTGGCAAAACGATGCAATTGGCGGCCCAGGGCTGGGCTGTGACAGCGCTTGACCGTGACGCGAACCGGCAAGACCGTGTTGCTGAAAACCTGGCGCGCACGGGGCTGACTGCTGAACTGGTAACGGCAGACCTGATGACATGGGAACCTGCTGCCCTTGTCGACGCCATCCTGCTTGACGCCCCGTGCAGCGCGACAGGCATTTTCGCCCGCCATCCCGATGTCCTCCACCGTATCCGCCCGCGTGACATAGAAGGACTGGCACAAACGCAAAGCCGCATGCTCGGACGGGCAGCGGCTTGGCTAAAACCCGGTGGCGTCATGGTTTACGCCACCTGTTCGCTAGAACGCGAAGAAGGCGAAGATGTTGCAGCGAAGGCCAAGGCGCTGAGGCTGGAGATAGTGCCAGTGAGCCAAAGCGAACTGCCCGCCGCCCTAAAACCAGCTGCTGACGGAACTGTGCGCGTTTTGCCAGAACCCGGCATCGACGGATTTTTCGTGGCGCGGTTTGTAAAGGCCTAACGCGTGACCCCCGCCTTGCCCCTGCGCAAATCGGGGGCTAAGGCCAATATATGTCACATTCCGTTCTGATCGCACCTTCCATCCTCTCTGCTGACTTTGCAAAACTGGGCGAAGAAGTGCGCGCGATTGACGCGGCGGGCGCAGACTGGATCCATGTTGACGTGATGGACGGGCATTTTGTGCCCAACCTGACAATTGGCCCGATGGTGGTGAAGGCTCTGCGCCCCCACACCGCCAAGGTGATGGATGTTCACCTGATGATTTCACCTGTTGACCCCATGCTGGATGCGTTTGCCGAAGCCGGATCAGATATTATCACTGTGCATCAAGAAGCTGGGCCCCATCTTCACCGCACAGTCCAGCGGATCAAGGCGCTAGGCAAGAAGGCGGGCGTATCGCTGAACCCGGCAACGCCTGCCAAAATGCTCGAATATATTCTGGAAGACATTGACCTTGTGCTGGTGATGAGTGTGAACCCTGGTTTTGGCGGGCAAAGCTTCATCGAAAGCCAGTTGCGCAAGATCGAAGCGATCCGAAAGTCTATTGATAAGCTAGGCAAGCCCATTCACTTGCAAGTCGACGGCGGCGTGGATTTAACGACTGCGCCGCGCGTGATTGCGGCTGGGGCCGATGTCCTGGTGGCAGGCACGGCGACATTCCGGGGTGGGCCTGATGCTTACGCGTCCAACATCGCAGGCCTGCGCTGCGCATGAGCGATCAGGCCGCGCCTGAATTTGATGGTGATGACGGTATTCCGCCCGGCAAGCGGTTGGTGCGCGCAGGCGGCGGGGCGGGTCTATCACTTGGTGAACGGCTGGCGGGCCATCTTTACCGCCTGACCTGGCGAACGCCGCTTCATGCGTTGCGGTTGAAGGGGCGGCACCCGCTGAAACTGTTGGCGGCTCCCATTGATCCCGTCGCTGGCGATGCCGCCATAGGCCGCGCGATGACGGAAGGCCGCTTCATATTTGAAGGCGAACACGTGGCTATGGGAGAGGAAGGTGCAGACTTGTCCACCGCCAGTCCTGCCCTTGTGGCTTATTACCATAGCTTTGCCTGGCTGCGCGATTTGACCGCTGCAGCGGGTGAAGACAGAGCCGCGCCACTTATGCGGGCGTGGGTCGCTGCCTGGTTGAAAGCCCACGGCGATACAGTGCTAGAACCTGCCTGGTCCGCCGGAATATCGGCGCGCCGGCTGCTCCATTGGCCAGCCCATGCACCAGCCCTGCTTGGGGCCAATGATCTGGTATTCCGGTCATCAGTGCTGAACGCGCTGGCCCGCACGGCGCGCCATGTGGACCGGGCGGCAGACCGCACCCCGCCCGGGCTTGAACGGATTGCGGCCTGGTGCGGGATTGTGGCGGCGGGCCTGATTATTGCTGGCGGGGACGCGCGCCGGGCCTTTGGTGAGGCAGGCCTGGCCAAGGCCCTTTCCACGGGCCTGTCGAGCGACGGTGGGATGCTCAGCCGGTCCCCGCGTGAACAGTTGGAGCTGGTTGCTTTGCTCTCTCAACTGGCAGGCATCTATTCGGCCCGGTCACTAGCAATGCCGAACAGCGTGGCGCAAGATCTGACGCGATCAGTGCCGCCGCTGCTCGGGCTGGTGATGGGCGACGGTGCGCTTGGCAATTGGCAGGGCAGCCCGCCGTTGAACGCGGCCCGGATTGGTGCCGTCATTCAGGCAAGTGGCGAACGCGCACGGCCGCTGCGCCAAGCCCGGGAATGGGGTTATCAGCGAATGGTAGGCGGGCAGACGATCATGCTATTTGACGCGGCTCCCCCCCCGCACAGCCGCACCACGCGAACGGGCTGCGCATCGACGTTGGCACTGGAGGTTTCTGACGGG
Source organism: Sphingomonadales bacterium (assembly GCA_031430995.1). Classification (GTDB taxonomy): domain Bacteria; phylum Pseudomonadota; class Alphaproteobacteria; order Sphingomonadales; family Sphingomonadaceae; genus Aquisediminimonas. The sequence continues at coordinate 5,430 of JANPCO010000069.1, forward strand.
CCGCACCGTTTGATCGTCAATTGCGGCGGCGCATCTGCTGCTGGGTTGGCTGCCGTCCCCGGGCTTGCCGAGGGGTTAAGAACGACAGCTGCGCACAGCACGTTGATCCTTGCTGATACGAATTCAACTGCTGTGCTCAGCAGCGGCGCACTGGGCAAAGGTGTGGACGCAGTGGAGCTGGATCGGCGCGAGAATGAACAAGGCAGCCGCGTGGAGGCAAGCCACGACGGATACGGTAAACGCTTTGGCTTCACCCATGGCCGCAGTCTGGCGCTTTCTGTCGATGGCCGCGAAGTGCGGGGTGAAGATACGCTGATCCCAGTGGCCAACCGTCGCAAAGTAGCAGAGGCCAGTTTTGCCGTGCGCTTTCACTTGGCCCCGGGGGTAGAGGCTTCCCCAACGGCGGACGCGATGGGCGCGCTGCTGCGGATAGATGGCGGTGCGCTGTGGCAGTTTCGCAGCCGCGGCGGGGCTCTTTCGATTGAACCAAGCCTGTGGGTGGACGGTGACGGCGCATGGCATCAAAGCAAGCAACTGGTGATTGCAGGCGACGCAGCAGCCGGCGGCGCAACCATCGGCTGGGTATTCAAACGCGCAGGCTAACTGCGCTTTTCAAGAGGGTGATATGACGACGGTAACGATCAAGCGGGCGCTGCTTTCAGTGTCCGACAAAACGGGTTTGGTGGAGCTGGGCCGCGCACTGGCAGCGCGCGGCGTGGATCTGGTGTCAACCGGCGGCACGGCCAAGGCGCTGCGTGATGCGGGGCTTGCAGTGCGTGATATCTCTGACCTCACTGGTTTTCCTGAAATGATGGACGGGCGGGTGAAGACGCTTCACCCCAACGTCCACGGGGGTTTGCTTGCCGTGCGGAATAATCCAGACCATCTGGCATCGATGGCTGACCATGCGATTGAACCCATCGATCTGGTTGTCGTCAATCTTTATCCCTTTGCTGCGACAGTCGCCAAAGGCGCTGACCGGGATGAGATAATCGAGAATATCGACATCGGCGGCCCCAGCATGGTGCGGTCTGCTGCGAAAAATCACGCCAGCGTCGCCATTGTGACGGACCCGGCGGATTATGCGCTGGTCGCAACTGGCACCACCACTTATGATCAGCGCCAGATGCTAGCGGCCAAAGCTTACGGCGCCACTGCGGCTTATGACGCCATGATCAGCGGCTGGTTTGCAAGCGTTGATCAGGGCGAAATATTCCCGGCTTCACTCACCGTCGGGGCAACACTGGCCTCCCCCTTGCGCTACGGCGAGAATCCCCATCAGCAAGCAGCACTTTATCTGTCCGGCTCTGCATCAGAACGGGGCATTGCCCAGGGCACGCAAGTGCAGGGCAAGGCATTGAGCTATAACAATTACAATGATGCCGACGCGGCGCTGGAACTGGTCAGCGAATTTCGGGACGGCCCACCCACAGTTGTTATCGTCAAACATGCCAACCCGTGCGGCGTCGCGAGCGGCGCAACATTGGTCGAAGCTTATGAAGCTGCGTTCGCTTGCGATACGGTGTCGGCTTTTGGGGGGATCATTGCAGTCAATCGCCCGCTGGACGGCCCGACCGCCGAAGCCATCAGCGGTATTTTCACAGAAGTGGTCTGCGCGCCGGATGCTGATGAAGCCGCCCGCGCGGTCTTTGCCAAAAAGAAGAACCTGCGCCTGATCCTCACGGGTGATCTGCCTGATCCGGCGCGCTCTGGCATGATGATGAAGACGATTGCAGGCGGAATGCTGATCCAAACGCGCGACAATGGCAGGATTACAGCGGCTGACCTTAAAACCGTCACCAAACGCGCGCCAACGGACCAGGAACTGGCTGATTGCCTGTTTGCCTGGACTGTTGCGAAGCACACCAAATCCAACGCCATTGTCTATGCCAAAGGCGGAAGCACAGCGGGCATCGGCGCTGGCCAAATGAACCGCCTCGAATCCGCGCGGATTGCCGCCTGGAAAGCCAAGGACGCAGCCGACAAGGCTGGATGGAGTCAACCGCGCACCATCGGATCAGCAGTGGCATCAGACGCCTTCTTCCCCTTCGCGGACGGCCTGATGGCAGCAGTGGAGGCAGGGGCAACAGCCGTGATTCAACCCGGCGGGTCCATCCGCGATGATGAAGTGATTGCCGCAGCGGACGCGGCTGGATTGGCGATGGTCTTTACGGGAATGCGGCACTTCCGACATTGAGTTGAGTCACGTAAGTGCTCCGGGCCTGACTCGGAGACCCGTGGGACGCTGCAGAATTTGTGACTCCTAGGCTCCGGGTCAAGCCCGGAGCACTGATGTATCGCATTTCAAGCACAAACCCGCTAACGCCCCGTCATGCTTGATTTCTTTCAGCTTGATGGCCCCGCCAAGGCCCGCCGCATTGTCGTTGCCATGTCGGGCGGCGTCGATAGCTCAGTGGTGGCGGCGCTTGCCGCACGCACGGGGGCTGAAGTCATTGGCATCACCCTTCAACTTTATGATCACGGCGCAGCAGTCAACCGAGTGGGAAGCTGCTGTGCGGGGCAGGACATTCGCGATGCGCGCGCTGTTGCGGATAAACTGGGCATTGCCCATTATGTATTCGATCATGAAAGCCAGTTTCGGGACGGCGTGATCGACCATTTTGCTGACGAATATATGCGCGGCCGCACGCCTATTCCGTGCGTGCGCTGCAATATGGGAGTGAAATTCACTGACCTGTTCCGCCTTGCGAAGGATCTAGGCGCGGACTGCCTGGCTACCGGCCATTATGTGCGGCGTGTGGTGGGTTCGGATGGTGCAGAGCTTCACCGGTCCACTGACGTTGCGCGCGATCAAAGCTATTTTTTGTTCGCCACCACGCAAGATCAGCTTGATTATCTCCGCTTTCCACTGGGTGGCATGCCCAAACCGGAAGTGCGCGCCATTGCCGCCGAAATGGGCTTGGGAGTCGCGATGAAGCCGGACAGTCAGGACATTTGTTTTGTGCCGAACGGCGATTATGCCAGCGTCGTGCGCAAAGTCCGGCCAGAGGCGGAGACCGACGGCGCGATTATCGATATGGCTGGCCGCGAACTGGGGCGGCATAAAGGGCTGATCCATTATACCGTTGGTCAGCGGCGCGGGCTGGAACTTGGCGGCCTGGCAGAGCCGCTTTATGTTGTGCGGCTGGAGCCTGAGACGCAGCAAGTGGTGGTTGGGCCCAAGCGCGCCCTGGCCGTCAGTGCCGCACGGCTGAGTGATCCGAACTGGCTCGCACCCGTTGACGGGCGGCGCGTGCTGGCCAAAGTCCGCTCCCTCTCTCGCCCCGTGCCTGCGCAATTGACCGGCAATTGGCTACATTTTGACGGAGACGAATACGGCGTCGCGCCGGGCCAGGCCGCAGTGCTTTATGACGGTGACCGGGTGCTTGGCGGGGCTTGGATCGACGAGACGAGAGCGTCCGTAATTTAGGGCACTACGGAGTATGTTTGCGTCACTTGTCATTGCGAGCGAAGCGCGCCAATCCAGACTGTCTGCCGCTTCATGGATTGCCGCGTCGCTACGCTCCTCGCAATGACGGGCGGCTAGATATACAGCTCGACGCCCTAAACTCTGTTCGGGC
>JANPCO010000070.1:0-5376 GCA_031430995.1 Sphingomonadales bacterium
GGCAATGGGTGTATTGGCTGCCGCAGTCACCAAGGGAAGTGCGGGCGAAACCGCCCGGCTGTTTGTCGGGGTTGGCATTCTTGGCGGATTTACGACTTTCTCAGCTTTCAGCCTTGAAGGCTTTCGGATGATTGAACAGGGACAGTGGGGGATGGCCGCCGGATATGCGGCAGCGTCCGTCACTGGCTCTATTGCTGCATTGGCAGCGGGGTACGGGATGATGCGGGTATGAGTGCGACCAAAGCAGAAGCTGCCAAAGCAGAAGTTGTGCGCAGCTTTACAGTGAAGCCAGATGATGACGGCATCCGACTGGACCGCTGGTTCAAACGCAATGTGCCGGACGCCACGTTCAACATTGTCTCACGCTGGGCCCGCACCGGACAAATCCGGGTGGACGGCAAACGCGCCGACCCGGGAGACCGCATCGAGGCCGGCCAACAAATCCGTGTGCCCCCCGCTGATCCGCTTGCTGTGGCGGCAGGAAAGCCGCCCCGCAAACGGCCCGAACTGTCCGAAGCCGATGAACGTTTTGCCCAAAGCATGGTCATCCACCGCGACGGGGCCGCCATTGTCATCAACAAACCGCCGGGACTTGCCACGCAAGGCGGCACGAAGACGACAGAGCATGTTGACGGTTATCTTGACGGGCTGTGGTTTGATGCTGACGGGCGGCCCAAGCTGGTCCACCGGTTGGATAAAGACACGTCTGGCGTGCTGCTGCTCGCGCGGTCATCCAAAGCGGCTGGCCATTTCGCCAAAGCCTTTTCCAGCCGCACCGTGCGCAAAGTTTACTGGGCGCTGATCGTCGGCGTGCCCAGTATCGAAGACGGCTTCATTGATCTTCCCATCGCCAAACAGCCGGGCAGCGGCGGCGAAAAAATGCACGTGGATGAAAAAGGCGGCTTATCTGCCCGCACCCGCTACCGCGTGATTGAACGGGCTGGCAACACAACGGCCTGGGTTGAACTCCAGCCTTACACAGGCCGCACGCACCAGTTGCGTGTCCATATGGCTGCGATTGGCCATCCCATTGTTGGGGACGGCAAATACGGCGGACGTGATGCGTTTTTAACGGGCACGATTAGCCGCAAAATGCATTTGCACGCGCGCCGCCTGCGGATCGACCATCCCGACGGTGACCAAATTGATATCCGCGCAGAGCTGCCGCCCCATTTTGCCGATAGTTTGATTGATCTGGGGTTTGACGCAGAACTCGGCGATGCGCTGGTGCTGGATCAAGTGAAGTTCAAAGATACCGCTGAAGGCAAACAGCGTGTTATTGCGAACAAAGCAAAGTCCGCGCGGAAGGAACGCAAAGGCGAACGGCGATCACGCGGGGATAAGCCAGTTGTTGAAAAGCCAACGCGTTCGAGGGCAGGGCCAAAGGCGGACGCAGGAAAGCCAGACCGAGCGAAAACGACGCGCGGGAAACCGGATACCGCTAAGCCTGCGCGCGCACGGCCAAAAGGCCCGCCAAAGCCCACTGGCCGCCGCCGCGAAGGAGTTTAAGCTGTGCATCCCAATGCCGCCTTTCGGTGGGAGGACCGGGATGTCCTTCGCGCCTTTGCAATAGAAATCGGCTTCGGCACTCTTTTTGCGGCGACGCCTGACGGCCTGCGCGTGGCCCATGTGCCGTTCGTGTTTCTGGATGAGGGCCGGATTGGCTTCCACCTGGCGCGCGGCAACAGCCTAACCAAGCATCTTGACGGGGCGCAGGCTCTGTTCGTCGTGAGTGGCCCGGATGCCTATATCAGCCCGGATTGGTACAAGCTTGATCAAAACCAAGTGCCGACATGGAATTATCTGGCGCTGGAACTCGAAGGCCCAGTGCGAAAGCTTGATACGGACGGGCTGACCGCACAAGTGGAGGCCGTTACGGCGCAGCAGGAGGCTCGGCTTGCTCCCAAACCAGCCTGGACGCGAGACAAGATGGACGCAGGTGTCTTTCCCAAAATGCTGGGCGCGATTGTGGGATTTGAAATGCGGACGACGGCGTGGCGGGGAACAGCCAAGCTGGGCCAGAACAAGCCAGAGGCCGCGCGGGCCAGTGCCGCGAACGCGCTTGAGGCTGTGGGCCAGAAAGCCGTAGCGCATCTGATGCGGACCTTACCACAATGAACCGGCTTGCCTTGTTTGATTGCGATGGAACGCTGGTGGATAGCCAGCATAACATCATCCTGTGCATGGATGATGCCTTCACACGCGCTGGCCTCTCTCCGCCACCGCGCAGTGAGACGAAACGGATTGTTGGCCTCAGCTTGCTTCCCGCGATGCAAGTGCTTGCGCCAGACGCGGAGCATGATCTGCACATGCAACTGGCCGAGGATTATAAAACGGCGTTTCAGCGTCTGCGCGGACGCGGGCTGGTTGAAGAGCCGCTGTATGAAGGCATAGTGGCAGCACTTGACGCTTTGGCAGCAGACGGGTGGATGCTGGGCGTTGCCACGGGCAAATCAGATCGCGGTCTGGAGCTATGCCTAAAGACACACGGCCTGACGCCCTATTTTGTGACGCTGCAAACCGCAGACAGGCATCCATCCAAACCCCATCCGTCGATGGTGTATGAAGCGATTGCGGAGGCCGGAGCTTCGCCTGAGACAACTGTGATGATTGGCGATACCAGTTTTGACATGGCCATGGGCGTTGCGGCGGGCGCGCGGGCGCTGGGTGTCAATTGGGGCTATCATGATCATGCGGATTTGGTGCACGCCGGGGCTTATCATGTTGCCAGCCACCCGCGTGAATTAAAGGGCGCAATGGCATGACTGAGCTCCAAGCCAAGCGCCGATTTCTGCTGCTCAGCCTGATCCGCGCGGTTGCCATTGCCACTGTCATGTTCGGCGTCGCAATCATTGCGGGCAAAACCGGGGCAGGCGAACCTGTTGGCGCGGGCTTCCTTATCATCGGCGCCATCAACTTTTTTGTCATTCCGTGGTGGTTGAAAAAAGTGTGGCAGGCGCAGGGCCAAGAGCCAAACCAATGAAGCGATTTTACAAGCAAGTTTCAGTGACGCCAGACCTAGGCATTCTGCTCGATAACCGGCCCGTGAAAACCCCTGCCAAAGCGACACTCATTCTCCCCAATGCGGCACTGGCGGAGGCGGTGGCGGAGGAATGGCGCGCGCAAGGGGCCGATATCAATCCGTTCTCCATGCCGTTTACGGGTTTTGCTAACGCCGCGATTGACCGGGTGAGCGCTGATCCTGCTGAGTTCGCAGCAGGCATTGCCACTTATGCTGAAACAGAACTTGTCTGTTACCGGGCAGGTGAACCGCCCGAGCTGGTGGCTAGGCAAGCAGCGCTATGGGATCCGGTTCTACGCTGGGCAGAACAGCGATACACTGTCAGCTTCACACGCGTAACGGGCATCATGCACCAGCCGCAGCCGCCCGAAACACTTGAGCGTTTGTCGCGGGCCATTGCAGAGCGTGGGGACTGGGAGTTGGCACCGCTGTCTCCGCTGGTCACGATTTCAGGCTCGTTTTTAATCGCTCTGGCAATGCTGGATGATGCGATGCCAGCTGAAGCTGCCTTTGATGCCGCCCATCTCGATGAATTGTGGCAAGCCGAACAATGGGGTGAGGATGATTTCGCGCTGGAGGCCCGCGCCGCTCACCGCAAGGATTTTCTGGCAGCAGCGCAGTTCCTTGATCTCGTGCGCGCTTAGCTCGTCTTCGTTAGCCCGCGCACAAAGCCGATAAGCCGCGTCTGGCGGCTGCGTTTAAGGCGTTCGGCCTGCAAAATCGTGCAGACATGGCCAAAGCAAGCCTCCACATCGTCATTGACCAGCACATAATCATATCCGTCCCAGTGGCTGATTTCGCCAGACGCACGGGCCATGCGCGCAGTGATCACATCTTCACTGTCCGTCCGCCGCGCGCGCAACCGCCGTTCAAGTTCGTCCATCGACGGGGGAAAAATGAACACGCGGACCACATCTCCGCCGGCCTGTTGATACAGTTGCTGCGCGCCTTGCCAGTCAATATCAAACAACACGTCACGCCCTTCGGAAAGCGCCTGATCAACGGGGCTGCGCGGTGTGCCGTACCGGTGGCCAAACACATGCGCCCATTCCAGGAATTCATTGGCAGCGACCATTTCCTTAAACCGGTCCACACTGACGAAATGATAATCAACCCCGTCCACTTCGCCTGGCCTTGGATCGCGGGTCGTGGCAGAGACAGACATTTCAAGGCCAGGCTCAGATTGCAGAAGTTTGCGCGCAATCGTTGATTTGCCAGCCCCGGACGGCGAGGAGACAATGAACAAGATGCCCCGGGTTTGAAATCGATCAGCGTGATGAGGGGCAGTTGAGGGGTTTGGATCAGTCATGTCCGCTCTTGCAACGCGGTGGCGAAATCGTCAATCATCACGTCCATGAAGATTGTATCGCGCACTGACTGGCTGATCATAGCCGCCATATTCGCTGTCGCCCTTGTCATCCTGATCACCATGGGCCGCCCTTCCATCTGCACTTGCGGCTATGTCAAGCTTTGGGAGGGCTCTGTGAACAGCGAAGGCAATAGTCAGCATATTGCCGATTGGTATACGTTCAGCCACATCACCCACGGGTTCATATTCTATGGCTTAGGGGCGTGGATGTTCAAATCAAAGCGGCTGGGTGTGCGGCTGATGGCTGCTTCTGTGCTGGAACTGGCGTGGGAAATTGCCGAAAACTCGCCTGCCGTGATTGATCGCTACCGGCAGGCGACTGTTGCCGTTGGCTATTCCGGCGATTCGGTTGTGAACAGCATGGCCGATGGCGGCTGGATGATGCTGGGATTTTTCGTCGCGCACCGACTGGGGTGGAAAGTAACGCTGGCGACAGCCATCGTCTTTGAACTGTTCACACTGTTCATGATCCGCGATAATCTGACGTTGAATGTGTGGATGCTCATCGCGCCCAGTGACGCGATCCGCACCTGGCAGGGCGCTGTTTAAGCATTGGGGCTTGAATCCGGTATCAAGTCCGTCTTGCCCCAAGCGCGTCTTTTATGCGATATCAAGAGGATGATGACAGTTAAACACGTTGAACCTCGCATGGCCGGTAATGATGACCGTGATGATGAAGGCACTGGCACGGGTCTTGCCACCAAGACGCGGTCCAAAACCAAAAAGCCAACGCCTTACAAGGTGTTGATGCTGAACGACGATTATACGCCAATGGAGTTTGTCGTTCATACGCTTCAGCATTTTTTCAAGATGAGCCTTGAAGATGCGACGCGCGTCATGCTGCATGTTCATCAAAAAGGGGTCGGCGTCTGCGGCATATTTTCTTACGAAGTGGCCGAAACCAAAGTGACGCAAGTGATGGACTATGCCCGGCAAAACCAGCATCCGTTGCAGTGCACGCTTGAAAAAGCGTAGGCTAGTTCAC
>JANPCO010000071.1:0-3038 GCA_031430995.1 Sphingomonadales bacterium
TTTTGAACTCTTCTTCGCTCACGCCGCCACTCCTTGCACTAAATGGAATGTCGCTTCGCGCCATGCGTTATCGTTTGCGCCCTCGAAGGCTACTGCGCGCGGACGCCCCCCGGGCGTCCGTGCTCGCACGCCCTCGAACATTGGGGCCAGTTGCCGCTCTCCTGTTGGCACATACACATCCCGCGCCGCGTCATAGCTTAATTCGCGCGCAAAATCCTTTAGCCCCCCCTGCAACGCCATCCGCACCGCAAAGCGCCGCGACGTCACGATATATTGCTCCATCACCGGCTGTAAGAGCGCGATCATCGACTTCACGTCGCTCTCATAAACCCGCGACACACCCGTCGAGCCGTCCGAATATGTCACCGTAATCGGCTGGCCCGCTACTGCGCTACCGATGCCCCCGGCATCACCTGCTCGCACGCCGTCCAGCGTCGCCAGATCAACTTCGTAATTGCGTAAGTTGAATCCCTGTCCTGAGCCGGTCGCGTGCGGCAGAGCCTTGATGTCCGCCGCAGTCGCATAAGTCACGGCAGGATCGGACGCGAGCTTCCATGTTCCGTCGGCTTGGCGGATCCCATAGTCGAGGATCACCGCTCTTCCGGCTGATCCTAAGCCTGTCGAAGGACCGTTCACAACGCGCATCAGATACGGCGCTTCGTCGCGCGATGTGAGCGCCGCCGCCCTTGAGGACGGACTCCACCCCTGCTCCAGCGTCCAAGGATTTCGGTTATACTGCACGCGTTTCACGCCAGCGCCCGGCTTTCAGCCAGCGTGACAAGTGCCTGAACCCCGTCGATGAAGGGGCGCAGAGCGACGGGTTTTGAGACGAAGGCGTCTGCCCCTGCCTCCCTGATCCGTTCTTCATCGCCGCGCCCGGCATAGGCGGTGACGGCCATGATGGGGGTACGGCGCAAGATCATGTCTCGGCGGATGGCCTCGATCAGGTCAAAGCCGCTCATGTGCGGCATCTGAATATCCAGCACAATCACGTCTGGCGCAAACAAAGTGGCACGGCCGACAGCTTCGCGTGCGTCCGCTTCGCCCGCCACTTCAAAACCGTGCGCGCGCAGCACATCGCAAAACAGCTTGAGATTCAGTTCATTGTCCTCGACAACGAGCACGCGTTTGGCCACGGCAGACCCTCCATTTCACTCCAGCCTTTAAGTGAGAATTATGAGAGAAACAATCAACCCTGATGCAGAGGCGGTGGCCCTGAATGCCCTTGTCTGGGTGCTCAGCGATGAACACCGCACTGAACGGCTAATTGCGCTTACGGGCCTGGATGGCGGCGAAATCCGTGCGCGGCTCACTGACCCAAGCTTGCTCGCGGCGGTGCTCGATTTTCTGGCCGGGCATGAGCCTGATCTGATTGCATGTGCGCAGGCGCTGGGCCATAGGGCGGAGACATTGATCAAAGCCCGCGAAAGCTTAACCCACGAAAGATTGAACTGATGAGCCGTCCCCTGCTGGTGACTGACTGCGATGAAGTATTGCTGCATATGATCGTGCCGTTCACCAATTGGCTGGATGAAGTGCATGATGTCCATTTTGATGTCGACAATCTGTTCCACGGGGAAACGGGGGATTATCAGAATGCGATGCGCTATAAAACTGGTGGGCTTCACGTTGAGCCGGAGAAGATCTGGCCGTTCCTCAAAGGCTTTTTCGAAACGGAAATGCACCGGCAAAACCCGATTGCAGGGGCGGTTGAATCCATTGCCATGATCGCTCAGCTGGCTGATGTTGTTGTGCTGACCAATTTGACCGATGATGCACGTGACGCCCGGGCCGCCCAGTTGCGGGCCGTGGGCATCAACGCGCCCGTCTACACCAACCAGGGCGGCAAAGGTGCTGTGCTGGCTGGCATCATCGCGGAATACCGCCCCAGCATCACAGTGTTCGTTGATGATCTGGCGCAGCAGCATCACTCAGTTGCGGCCGAAGCCCCCGGCGTAATGCAATTGCATTTCGTTGGTGAACCCCGCGTGGCGCATCAGATCAAGACACCTGATGTGGCCCATGCCCGGATCGACGACTGGCCGACGGCGCAGCAGTGGATCATAGACCGGCTGCAAGGAGTATCGCTGTGAATGACGTGCCTCCCCTCAAAATGATTGACGCGAACGCCAAATCCAGCGGCCATGATGCACGGCTGGCCGCAGCGGGAATCGTTTTGCCGACCGCCGCTGCGCCGGTTGCATCTTATGTTCCTGCCGTTGTGGCAGGCGGAATGCTGTATGTATCAGGCCAGCTTGCATTCAAAAATGGGCACTTGATGACAGGGCGTGCCGGCGATGATCGCGGGCTTGATTATGCTCAGGAGGCTGCCCGGATGTGCGGCCTGATGATATTGGCCCAGGCCAAAGCCGCACTGGGTTCGCTCGACCGGATCGAGCGCGTCGTAAAGCTGGGCGTATTCGTCAACAGCACAGCGCGCTTTACCGATCAGCCCAAAGTAGCCAACGGCGCGTCTGACCTGATGATCGAAGTGTTCGGCGACGCTGGCCGCCACGCGCGTGCTGCCGTCGGTGTTGCGGCCTTGCCCCTGGACGCTGTGGTAGAAGCTGATGCCATTTTCGCCCTTGGGCCTGCTTGACGGCTTTCTAAGCCCGCCGCCCCTGGCAGAGCGGACTGCCTTTTTAGGGCAGCAAGCCTATGCGCACCGAGGATTGCACGGCGATGGTCTGCACGGGCTGCGCGTGCCGGAAAATAGCCGCGCCGCTTTCCGTGCCGCCATCCACCAGGGCCTTGGGATAGAACTGGATGTCCAGCCCGCTGTGGGGCGCGAAGCTTTTGTATTTCACGACGCGGTGCTGGACCGGCTAACCCACGAAACGGGGCCATTATCAAAACGCATTGCGGCTGATCTGGATCAAATAAGGCTGAAAGGCTCAACTGAAACCATTCCGCGTCTCTCCGAAATTCTGGCGCTTGTGGATGGCAGCGTGCCCATCCTGATCGAAGTCAAATCAGATAGCGCGACAGTTAACGGGCTTTGCCTGGGCATACGCCGTGTGCTGGAGGGATACCGCGGG
>JANPCO010000072.1:0-2389 GCA_031430995.1 Sphingomonadales bacterium
GAAGATGACGGGCCGTCACGCGCGCTGGCGAAGGCGGTCCGCAAAATCGCAGGGCAAGATCCAGGCGGCCTCACGCCGTTCCTCGTGCGCAGGCCAGACCGGTTCAGCCGCGGCGGCGATCATCTGGCAATGCTGGAGGCAGGCTATCCCGCTGTGCGCTTGACAGTCGGCGTCGAAAATTATGACGCTCAGCATCAGGATGTGCGCGCAGCGGACGGGCGCGCTTACGGCGACACAGTTGACCGGATGGATTTTGCTTATCTGGCCAAAGTGACTGCGCTTAATGTTGGAGTGCTCAAAACCCTCGCCAATGCGCCGCCGCCCCCGGCCCAAGTGGTTGCGACAGGGGCCGTCTCAACCAGCACGACCCTTACTTGGGCCGCTGTGCCGGGTGCCGCCGCCTACAAAATCTACTGGCGCACCGCAGACACCAGCGATTGGCAGAATGAACGGACGCTGGGCGCTGTGACCAGCGCCGAAATCCCCGGCCTGATCATCGATGATCATTTCGTCGGCGTGTCATCCGTGGCAGCAGACGGCAGTGAAAGCATAGTCACCTTCGCCGGAGCCGCGCCCCGCGATTGAAAAAACGGCGGATTCCTCACCAAGTGGAGTGTGCTTGCCCCCTTTCCTGACCATTATCCACAGTCGCACAAAGGGAGGTGAAGACGGTGTTCAGAGCTGACCCGAAGGTCACAAAGGTCACACGAAAATGCATTTTTCCTGAACAGATGTTCATATTTCGCATATTAACAATCTGCGCTCTCATCGCGAGCGTCAGTGCCCAGAGCGCAGCGGGAATCGAGACTAGCATGTGGGGATGCAGCGCTATTCCAGCAATGCACCAGAAAATATCCTTCATTTCAAGAACATTATAGGAACATGAGTGTACGGTTGGCTTCGCTAAACGCCCCGTCATTCCCGCGAACGGGAAATCCCGCTTTGGGTCGGACACAAAAGTGATCGGCAGGGGTAGGCTCAGGTACTAATTAGTATTGTGTCGCCGAAACTCTGGCGCCCCCGAAACTCTGTTCCGAAATTCTTTCGTAGTTGACCGTCACTGCCAAGTCAGGAACTCTCGTCCGGTAGAATCGATGACGGCAGCAATATTTTTGCAGGGTCTTGCCTCCAACCAAGGATTGTGACCGCACGTTAGCGTTGCCTTATTCTCTTCGCCATTGTGGTTTGAAGTTGTCCGATACGGTCGCTGTCCAGATCGCGTGGCGTAGTGAAGGTTTTCTCGACTAGAACCACGAACAGACCAATAATATTCTTCCAAGAAATCACCGATTCGCGTTGTTGACCGGCGCGGGTCAAAAGCTGCGACAAGTTCCAATTGAGCAGGATCAAGTATTCCAATTGAGTTCCAAAAAACTAGCCACAAGCAGCGACTTTTGTGTACGAATGTATCGGCATCAAGGAAGAGTTCGACAGCAGCCAGTTGAGCCGAAATTGAGGCGCTTGCGATGCCTGTTCCGTTGCTAAGATAATTGAGTGCTTCTGCGATGACGTCTGACTTGCTGACGTTCATGTGGCGGACAATCGCACGCATTTTTACTGCGCGACGTTGGTCAAGCGGGTGAACAGCAAATGGCGCCTCTTGGAAGGCAAAGGCTCCACGTAGGAGCCGGCGCCATTCTGCATCGGCCGTTTCGCGCACCCCTCAATAAACCCGCGCCTTAGGCTTAATATACTCCGCCTCATCGGTTAGCGTATATTCGTGCACGGCGCGGTAATCGAGCTTCACTTTGCCGCTGCTGCCGCCCCAGCCGTCGAACCAGCTGATCGTGTGTTTCATCCAGTTTTTATCGTCGCGGTCCGGGAAATCTTCGTGGGCGTGCGCGCCGCGGGATTCTTTACGGTTGGCGGCACTTTCGATGGTGCAGACGGCTTGGCCGATCATGTTGTCGAGTTCCAGCGTTTCGATCAGGTCTGTGTTCCAGATCAAGCTGCGGTCCGTCACGTTCACGTCTTCAATGGATTTGTTGACTTGTTGCATGACTGTGATGCCTTCGGCGAGGAGGGCAGTATCGCGGAACACAGCGGCGTGTTTTTGCATGGTGCGCTGCATATTCAGGCGGATGTCGGCAGTGCGCGATCCGCCCTTTGCGTGGCGGAACTTGTCGACCCGCGCCAGCGCCATGTCTGCCGCGTCCGCAGTAAGCGCCTTGTGCGATGTGCCGGGTTTATGATTATCCTTCAAATGCAAACCTGTCGCGCGGCCAAAAACGACCAGATCAATGAGCGAGTTGGAGCCGAGCCGGTTCGCGCCGTGCACGGATACACAAGCTGCTTCGCCGACAGCATAAAGGCCTGGGACAATCGCATCATCATCGCTGCCCTTTTTGGTGACGACTTGGCCGTGATAATTGCAGGGAATTCCGCCCAT
>JANPCO010000073.1:0-12813 GCA_031430995.1 Sphingomonadales bacterium
CTCTCCCCGCACTGCTCTTAGACGCTAGGCTCTTGGTGTCACAGTAGGGAGGTTCGCCTTGCCAAATACGCGACCCTATCCACCTGCGGTTTGAGCTGAGCAAAATCAAGATAGAGCAAGACAAGCACCCCCGTTTACAGATCGGCATGATATGGGATTTTCTGTGCATAGACTGTGGGACTGCACTGACGGTTACCTTTTGCAGTCCCTGCTAATCAAATTCAAATTCCCTGTTATTCGACAACAGCTTCCCTGTTATCGCCGCCAACCACGAAAACAAATGCAACCCCAAACAGCCCGCAAACGCGTAGGTGTGAACATAAAATGCGCGAAATCAGGCGCTTTATGTGGCTGAATTTTGACGATAACAGGGAAATCAACGGGAGACACGTCTCAACTGACTGGCCGGACCTCCATCGCAACGCTGTGGTTATCTGCCCTGCATATTCCGCGCCTCTCCCGGCAGCTTGACGATCAGGCCGTCTAGCGCTTGGGTCAGCATGATTTGGCAGGCCAAACGGCTGTGACGGGTGGCGAAAGGGGCGAGGTCTAGCATGTCCTCCTCTTCCTCTGCCGCGGCTGGCAATCTGGCAAACCAGTCCGCGTCAATAATCACATGGCACGTCGAACAGGCCATCTGGCCTTCGCAAGTTCCCTCTAGCGGCTGCCCGCCATTTTGCGCGACTTCGAGCAAGCGATCGCCAGCGTTTGCCGTGATTTCGGAGGCGAGTTCGCCGTCGGAGCTGAGAAAGCGGATGCGGATCATGCCGCCAGACTAGACTGCCTGCCCGCTGCTGCAAAGATCAATCGCAAACCTTCGCGCACTTCAGCCAAAGTTGAATAGCGGCCGTAGCCCAAACGGATGCTTGACCGGGCCTCAGTATCAGACAGACCAATGGCACGCAGCACATGGCTGGGCCGCCCAGATCCGCTGGCGCATGCTGACCCTGACGCAAAGGCAACATCGCGCAACTCCGAAATCAGTCGTGCGGAATCAAGGCCGTCGCAGCGCAGATTGAGGTTGCCGCGATACCGTTTTTCCGATCCGCCGTTCAACACCCAGCCGCTGGGCAGCATGTTCATGGCCACGGTCCAAAGCGTTGAGACATGAGCGGCATCGGCCTCCATCCGCTGACGCGCGATTGTTGCCGCTGTGCCAAGGCCTATGCAAAGCGCTGGCGATAGCGTGCCGGACCGCAAGCCACCTTCCTGGCCGCCACCGAACAGCAGCGGTTCAATTTCAACGCCGTCACGCACCCAAAGCGCACCAACGCCTTTGGGGCCGTGGATTTTGTGGCCACTCACTGCAATCAGGTCGGGCCCATCAGGAATATCGATGCGGCCAAAGGCCTGGACTGCATCACACAGGAACAGCGCACCAACGGCATGCGCTGCTTTTGCCAACGCTGCCACTGGCTGGATCGTGCCAATTTCATTGTTGATCAGCATCGCTGCAACCATTCCAACACCGTTGGGAAGCCCCGCTTTCGTATCGACCAGCCCAGAAGGCGCGACGGGAAGCAAAGTCATCTTGCGCCGATGTTTGGACAGCCACGCTGCGGTATCGCGCACAGCGGCATGTTCTGTTTCCGCCACGGCTATTCCGCCTGTTCCGGCACAGCGCATGCCCCAGTTAATGGCTTCAGTTGCGCCACTGGTGAAATAGACTTTGCCGCCGCGCGGCAGAAGTGATGCCACAGCGTCGCGTGCAACTTCGATCATGGCTGCCGCTTCCCGGCCCATTTTGTGGGACGAATGCGGATTGGCAAATTTATCGGCAAGCCATGGGGTCATTGCCCCGCGCACTTCAGGGGCAACAGGGGTGGTTGCTTGATAATCAAGATAAATGCTCACGCCAAGATACTCACGGCTGAATGCGTTTCCATACATCGATGAACCGGTAGATATCTGCCCGATTGGTCTCCGGGCCAAAACTCACTCTCACCACTTCGCCAGCCTCCTTATCATCCCAGCCCATGGCGGCCAGCACGTGGCTGGCCTTGAGCGTGCCTGACGAACACGCACTCCCGGCTGAAATCGCAACCCCTGCCATGTCGAATTGGATCAGTTGCGCCGAAGCGGCAAGGCCCGGCATCCGGTATGACGCAATCGTCGCGATGCGCGGAGACGAACGCGCGACGACTTGACCGCCCGCCGCCTCAATTGCACCGTCCAGATGCGCACGAAGGTCTGCCGCGCGGTCTACCCAGCCCCGGTTGGCTTCAACTGCAGCTGCAAATCCCATGATCGCAGGCAGATTCTCCGTGCCAGACCGGTATCCTTGCTCCTGACCTCCTGTGGCGCTGAGCACGGCAAGATCACGCACCAGCAGCGCGCCGACGCCGGGTGGCCCGCCCAGCTTGTGCGCCGAAATGGAAATAAGGTCAGCCTCCGGCAAAGCGATCTTGCCGCCGGTTTGTGCACAATCACACATCAGAATTCCGCCAGCTGCATGAACCACTGCCAGCAGGTCCGCGATTGGTTGAATAATGCCCGTTTCATTATTGGCATGTTGAATGGCAACAAGCGGCTGTGTTGCTCCAAGAGCCCCCAAACGTCCGGCCAATGCATCAACAGCGACCAGGCCGTCTTTCCCTACCGGCAGGAAAAACGCCTTCGGCACTGCCCGGTGCACAGCGTCATGTTCGGTCGCACACACAATAACAGCGTCCGCACTTGTGCGCGTCAGCCCCGTGGTAATAGCCTCGCTCGCGCCACTGGTGAAAATCAATGCACCAGTCCAGCGAAGTGCTGATTTAATCCGGGACCGCGCGTTTTCAACAGCGGCTCGTGCGGCGCGCCCCTCACCGTGGGGGGAGGACGGATTGGCCCAGATATCCAGTCCGGCCAGCATTGCCCCGCGCGCTGAGGGCAACAGCGGCGTTGTAGCCGCGTGATCAAGATAAAGCCGCTGGTTCAAGTGATTATCCAAAGCGTTGCGAAAACCCGTTTCATCCCTATATAGCGGTTTCACATCCCGCAAAGCCTTCGCTTTGCCATCATCCATTTTTACGATTTGCGAGCCCCATGCCAGAAGTCATCATTCCCGGTCCTGAAGGCCGCTTAGAAGGTCGTTTTAATCCTGGTCCCCGCCCCCGCGCGCCCGTTGCGATGATCTTGCATCCGCATCCGCAAGCCGGTGGCACGATGAACAATCGCATCACACAAGCGCTGTATCAAACCTTTGTGAAACGCGGATTTGCCACACTCCGCTTTAATTTTCGCGGCGTTGGCAAATCACAGGGCGTGTTTGATAACGGCGTTGGTGAATTGTCCGACGCAGCCTCTGCACTTGATTGGGTGCAATCCTTTCATCCAGAGGCGCAGCAGACTTGGGTCGCAGGGTATAGTTTTGGCGCGCTGATTGGCATGCAATTGCTGATGCGCCGGCCCGAAATTCGCGGCTTCATATCAATTGCGCCACCCGCAAACATGTATGATTTCAGCTTTCTTGCCCCCTGCCCGTCATCCGGCATCTTGATCCAGGGGACTGCGGACGAAGTTGTGACGCCGATTGGCGTTCAGAAACTGGTCGATAAACTGCGGACGCAACGTCACATCACGATCCATCATGATGAAATCAAAGGTGCCAACCATTTCTTTGAAAATGAAATGACGGAATTGATGGGCTCAGTTGACCATTATCTCGATATGCGGCTCGATCCGAACTGCCCGATCCGGTAACGCAGTTCCATGACAGATATTCGCGAGACTTTGGTTGGCCTGTTCACTGAACTGGCAACCCTGGAGCATTTGACGCGGACCCGAATTGAGCGACAATTTCCGCACGGATTGGCTTCAGCCCATTTTGGCATCCTTAATTATTTCATTCGCAATCATCCCGAGCCGGATACCGTCGCGGGAATTGCGTGGTCATTCCAAGAGGAAGAGGCGCGCGTCGCAGGGCAAATTCAGGCGCTTGCGTCGTTAGGCTATGTCAAGATCGTTCAGGGGCTGAAGCAATCCGACACGGTTGTCACCATAACCGACGCTGGACGAGCGGTGGTGGATGAGCATTTGGACCATCTTGGCCCCGATTTTGAGCAATTGGTGGCAGAGATACCGTTGGAGGAACTTCGCATCGCCCACAACGTGCTGCATGAAATCAGGTTGGTGATGGATAATTTACCGGATCGGTAGTCAAGGAAATATGGCTCTGAAAACCTTTCCCAGAGCTTGTCGAAGGGCCGTCGTCTGCAGTAAAAGTTACTGGCAGGAGGAAGGAAGAGCGGCCCTTCGACAAGCTCCGGAAAGGATGATGTCTTGAAACGGATACCTGTCCGCAATTAAACTGGCACCATCCAGATCAGCATATTCCCCATAATCACCAACGCAGTGATGATCATCAGCAGCCCTTTGGTGCGGTTATCATCGGTCTTGATCAGCCAGATACCGCCAGCAACGAGCGCGCAGACAGCAAGTGCAGCCATGGTGAGGAGAATATTTGCCACGCCGCGCGTTAGCCGTGAACGAGCGCGTCGAAAAGGGCGGGTTCCACATTTCCACCCGACAACAAAAGCAGCGTTCGTTCACCCGCCGCAATTTTGCCCGCCATAAGTGCCGCCAGCCCAACGGCACCTCCCGGTTCAATGACAAGGCTAAGCTGTTCAAAGGCTAGCCGCATTGCCGCTGCGACTTCATCCTCGCTCACACTCACCGCCGTTGCCTCCCGCGATCTTAGCACATCAAATGTTAGCGGTGAGACCTGCAATGTCTGAAGCGCATCGCATCGGGTTCGCGGCGGGTTTGGCCCGACTGGCACGATCGCTCCGCCGCGCAACGACTGCCCCATGTCGTCCCACCCGTCAGGCTCGACAATCACAACCTTTGCCTCGGGCAGCGCAAGCGCCAAGCCAGACGATAACCCTCCGCCTCCGCACGGCGATACGATCAAATCAGGGTCGGCCAGACCGAGTTCGGCTAATTGCAAGCTTGCTTCGATACCGGCGCTGCCCTGCCCTTCGATGATATGCGCGTCGTCGTAACTTGGAACCACAACCGCGCCCTTTTTCTCAGCCAGATCTCGGGCAATGGTGGCTCGGTCCTCCGTCATCCGGTCATAAAAAATGACATCAGCGCCCAGCGCGCGCGTGCCATCAACTTTGATCTTCGGGGCGTCGGACGGCATCACGATCGTCGCTGCCATCCTCAGCCGCCGCGCGGCCCACGCCACGCCCTGCGCATGATTGCCGGATGAGAAAGCGACAACACCAAATTCTGCTTCTTCTGCTGTCATTTCCGTCATTCGGTGCCACGCCCCGCGCAGTTTGAATGCTCCCATCGGCTGTGCCGATTCGCATTTGCACCACAGCGTCGCGCTGCCAAGCTCGATTGGAATGAGCGGCGTCGGCGGCAGGATGGCGCTGATTCTCTCAGCGGCCTGCAAAACACCATATCTGGTGGGCTTTCGTACGATCACATTCGCCTCACCGAAAAAATGCATCCATCCGCGCGCAGGGCCTTTACTTGGGGGACCCCTTTTCATATAGGCGCTCTCGCTGCCCCAAGGGGACTTCCAATAACCGTAAGGCAGCCTTTGTGAACTAACTATCTTTTGGAGGTCCCTTGATTTGCACCAGCATCACAGCGCGCTCGGGCTAGCCCTTGCCCCAGTCGATGCCGCTTGCGGTATCGAATTCGCACCAGCCATTACCGACTGCGGTGTTGGCCTCATAACGTCGCGTCCAGTGCAGCCAGTCACGCTGCTTCGGCCCCATGCCGCAGCGCGTGCTGCGCGATTTTTCATTGAAAAATTTCAGGGCAAATCGCTTTATGCCGTGAAGGCTAACCCATCGCCCGATTTGATCGCACAGCTGTGGGAAAGCGGAATCACGCAT
Organism: Sphingomonadales bacterium; assembly: GCA_031430995.1. Taxonomy (GTDB): domain Bacteria; phylum Pseudomonadota; class Alphaproteobacteria; order Sphingomonadales; family Sphingomonadaceae; genus Aquisediminimonas. Next base: position 5,838 of record JANPCO010000073.1, read on the forward strand.
TATGACACGGCATCGATCGCCGAAGTTCGCTTGGTTCATAGCGTCGCTCCCCGAGCGACACTGTGCTTTATGCACCCTGTCAAAGCCGAAGAAGCAATCCGCGAAGCTTATGAACAATACGGCGTCCGCATTTTTTCTCTCGATACCGTGGAAGAGCTGGACAAGATCGTGCGCGCCACAAACGGCGCGACGGACCTGACGCTGTGCGTGCGCATCCGTGTTTCATCCGAACATAGCAAACTGAGCCTTGCCGCAAAATTCGGCGCAGAACCGTGCGAACTGAAAGATTTGTTGATGGCAACCCGGCAAGTGGCTGACGCGCTGGGCATTTGTTTCCATGTTGGCAGCCAGGCCATGTCTCCGTCAGCTTATTCACAAGCTATGGAACGTGTGCGCGCAGCCATTGTCGACGCTGCAGTCACAGTCGATGTGGTTGACGTTGGCGGAGGTTTTCCGTCATCCTATCCCGGGATGGAACCACCACCGCTAGAGGCATTTTTTGACGTCATTCACCGCTGCTTTGAAGATTTGCCTGTTAGCTATTCCTCAGAACTCTGGTGCGAACCCGGTCGGGCGCTGTCTGCTGAATATAGCTCACTGATCGTGCGGGTAGAAAGACGTCGCGGCGATGAACTTTACATCAATGACGGCGCTTACGGGGCGCTGTTTGATGCAGCACATGTCGGCTGGCGTTTCCCGGTCGAATTGCTCCGCGCGTCTGATACCGGCGATATACCGTTCAGCTTCTATGGCCCAACCTGCGATGACATGGATCATATGGCCGGGCCGTTCATGCTGCCTGCTGACATTGCCGCCGGGGACTATATCGAAATTGGCATGCTTGGTGCCTATGGCTGCGCGATGCGAACGGGGTTCAATGGCTTTACAAACGGCGAGACGCATATTGTGAATGACGAACCCATGGCATCGCTTTATGTCGCTGACGATCTGCCGGACAGGCTTTCATCCAACGTCGTGAAATTGTAAGTCCCCCCTCCCCTGAAGGTGAGGGGTCGGGGGTGGAGACTGTCAAGGCTCGTCTCCCGCCTTCTCGCCTGAACAAAAGCCCCCACCCCTAGCCTTTCCCCTGAAGGGGAGGGGAATTCTATGGAGTATCCCCAATGACGACCCCTCAAATTGACGCCCAGCGCAAGGCCGAGCTCCTCTCCACGACCGTCGAACATATCGATATCCGCACGTTCGACGCGCGGCCCATCATCGAGGGCATGGGCAAGATGAGCTTCACCAGCCGCGATCTGGCGCGCGCGACTGGAATCTACAATCAAATGCTAGCGGACAAGGATTGCTCGATTTTCCTTGTGATCGCTGGCTCCACCAGCGCGGGCGGCTGCATGGATCTTTATGCGGAGTTGCTGCGCAACAATATGATTGACGGCATCGTCGCGACTGGCGCTTCCATTGTGGACATGGATTTCTTTGAAGGGCTCGGCCACAAACATTATCAGGCGCTTGAAGTGCCCGATGATGACACGTTGCGTTCGCTGCTGATTGATCGGATTTACGATACCTATATCGATGAGGAGCAATTGCAGGACTGTGATCATACGATCCTCGACATTGCTAACAGCCTGGAGCCGCGCCCCTATTCCAGCCGCGCCTTCATCCGTGAAATGGGCCGTTACCTTGTTGAGCGTGGCAAAAAGGATAACAGCCTGGTCAAGCTGGCCTATGAACATGACGTGCCGATTTTCTGCCCCGCCTTCGTGGATTCCTCCGCTGGCTTTGGCCTCGTCAAGCATCAGGTTGACCGTGCGAAGGAAGGAAAGCCCTACATGGTCCTTGATGCCATCGCCGATTTCCGCGAGCTAACTGACATCAAGATCAAGGCTGGCACAACGGGCCTGCTAATGATTGGCGGCGGCGTGCCAAAGAACTTCATTCAGGACACCGTCGTTTGTGCTGAAATTCTAGGTCATGATGATGTTCAGGTCCACAAATATGCTGTGCAAATCACAGTGGCTGACGTTCGCGACGGCGCATGTTCATCCTCGACGCTGCAAGAAGCCGCCAGCTGGGGCAAAGTGAACACAGGCATCGAACAAATGGTCTTTGCCGAAGCAGGATCAGTCATGCCCCTGCTCGCGTCCGACGCTTATCACCGCGGGCTTTGGAAGGACCGCGTCAAGCGCCGCTGGGGTGCGATTTTCGGTTGATATCAGTGGCTTTTGACAACTGATCAAAATGCGTGCAGCTTCCTCTCCTTCACTGGAGGGGAGCAAACGGTTGGAAAATACAATACTCGCGCCAGCCGCTGTGCTGGTGCTCTGGTCGATCATCATGTTGATCTGGACCGCAAGCACAAGGCTGCCAGCGATTGCGAAACTAGGCGTCGATCTGAAAACCGCGCCGCCTGGCGGACGAGGGCAGGAAATTGATCTGACCGTGCCGCCAAAGGTCGCATGGAAATCCCACAACTACACGCACCTCATGGAGCAGCCGACCCTCTTCTACGCGACGGTCGCAATCCTTGCGCTCGCGGGTCAAGGCGGCGGAATGAATACTGCGCTGGCCTGGGGATATGTTGGCCTGCGGGTCGCCCATAGCCTTTGGCAGGCCTTGGTCAACACGATCCCGGTGCGCTTTGGCCTGTTTCTGGGCTCCACCATTTGCCTGGCCGCCCTTGCGGTTCGCGCCGTTATGGCAACGATTTAAGGATATGACCATGACTCACCAAGACATTCTCCACCCCGTCGTTGCCCTTGCCGTGTGGACCATGGTGATGTGGCTGTGGATGTATATCACCCGCATTCCGGCCCTGAACAAAGTCACTGAAATTGACCCGCAAAAATGGGTGGGCGGCGTTGCCGCAGACCTTGAACGGATGTTGCCCGCAAAGGTCCAGTGGCCTGCCCATAACTATAACCACCTGCATGAAGCGCCGACCGTGTTTTACGCCGTGGCGATTGTGCTGGCGATGATTGGCGAAGGCAACGGGCTGAACGCTCAGATCGCCTGGGCCTATGTGTTCCTGCGCGTGGCGCATAGTCTAGTTCAGGTGTTGTGGAACCGGGTGGTCGTTCGGTTCGCGATCTTTGCTCTCTCCAGCCTCGCGCTGATGGCGCTGGTGCTGCACGCCTATCTTGGCGTCGTGTACCACAGCTGAGGATTATCCATCCGAAAAGCCGAACGGCACGGTCGTGCGCCGCAGATCGTCGGGCAAGACAGAGCGTCCAATGGGCGGAGCAGACCGCGCCGCACATTGGGTCCGGTGGCAGAGTTCACAACTGACGCCAATGGGTGTGGCAGCATCCTCTGCTACGGCAGCTTGCGTGTAGATCAGGCGGCTGGCTTGATCAGCGGCGCAGCCCAGTGCCACTGCGCGTTCGACACCGGGGGCACCAAAAGAGCCTCCCCCTGCGGTCACTGTGCGCGATATTGAGAAGAACCGCTCCCCCCCCGGCAATTCCAGCCACTGTGTCACGATCTTGCGCGGGGTGCGAAAAACTTGATGCACAGACCAGAGCGGACACCCCCCGCCGTGGCGCGCAAAAGGGAAGCCCGCGCCATCCAGCCGTTTTGAGACATTGCCTGCCGGATCAACGCGGATGAAAAAGAACGGCACCCTCTCCTGCCCCGGCTTTTGCAGCGTCGTCATGCGGTGGGTTGTTTGTTCAAAACTGGTTCCGAACTGGCGGGCCAACGCTTCGACATCATAGCGCCGCGCCTCAACCGCTTTGGCAAAGGCCGTGTAAGGCATTAGCACTGCCGCCGCTGCGTAACTCGCCAGCGCGCGGCGGGTCAGGCGTTCGCCATTTTCGCTCACAAAATGCCCGTCTCGCAGCACATCATCCAGCGTGCGCTTCATTTCCAAATAGACAATTTGCAGGGCCAGCTGAAAATTCTGGCTGGCAGCATCCAGCGTTTCATCCAGCAGAACTTCCTCCCGGTGACGGTCCAGCCGCCGCACGGAATCAACTAGCACATCTGGCGGCAAGCGTCGCACGCGCAGGTTATGGCGCGCCTTGAGATAGGGCACGAGCCCGCCACGCTCCGCCGCGACAGCTGCAATTTGTTCAGCAGCATCGTCAATCACGGGGAAACAGTTACGGCGAGATGCCAGAAAGCGCCGCGCCTCGGCCACAGGGTCAGCGGCATCGTCTGCATCACTTGTCACACTGCGGTCTGCCAGTGCCAGTTGCTCTTCGCGGTAAGCTGTGTGCAGCCGAAGGAACGCCTCTGCCATCGCCGGATAATTGGTCGCGACGTCACTTGCCTCCATCGGCGGCAATTCAAGATCAGCGAACAGCGGGTCTTTGAGCACGCCTTGCAACCGCGCGCTGTAATCGGCGGCACTGTCACCAGCAAAGTCTGAGAAGTCCATCCGGTAAGTGCGCGCCAAACGCAGCAGCATGTCAGCAGTCAAGGGGCGCTGGTTACGCTCCAGCAGTGCAACATAGGACGGCGAGATATCAAGGTCAGTTGCCATATTGGCCTGAGTCAGCCCCAGATCACGACGCAGACGGCGCAGGCGCGGGCCCATATAGACGGGGCGTTCACTGGACATTGGTCTGCACTTTCACTTCAAACTCCGCTCTCACTGTCGATCCACCCCGCACAGACCCGACGTCAAGGTCAAGGGGAGCGGTGTGGGGCTTGTCTATGCTGTTTGTCAAGATATGACAATATGACACTCAATATCTGTAAAGCTTTGCAGTTGGACTCACTCTGCACTGGCCTCATCGCACAGTCGCGCCCAATAAGGTGCCATTACGCTTAGCGCAGAAAGATCCCGCCTCATGACATACCAATCGCACATCGACAGCACGCAGTCCCTCATCTCTGCCCAAGGCGGCACATGGGACGGCATCAACGCCGAGTCCGTCGCGCGGATGCGCATGCAGAACCGCTTCCAGTCCGGCCTCGATATTGCGCGCTATACTGCCAAGATCATGCGCACTGATATGGCGGCTTATGATGCGGATCCTGCGAACTACACCCAGTCGCTTGGGTGCTGGCACGGCTTTATCGGTCAGCAAAAGCTGATTTCGATCAAAAAGCATTTTGGCACCACCAAAGGAAAATATCTCTACCTGTCCGGGTGGATGGTTGCGGCCTTGCGATCAGATTTCGGGCCGTTGCCTGATCAGTCCATGCACGAAAAGACGAGTGTTCCCGCCCTGATCGAAGAGCTTTACACATTTCTGCGCCAAGCAGACGCGCGTGAACTAAGCTTGATTTTCCGAGACATTGATGCTGCCCGTGAAGCTGGCGATCAAGTAAAAGAAAAGGCGCTGCTGGCGTCTGTGGACGCGTATCAAACCCACGTCGTGCCCATCATTGCTGACATCGATGCAGGCTTTGGCAACGCTGAAGCAACCTATTTGCTGGCCAAGAAAATGATTGAGGCCGGGGCCTGCGCGCTTCAGATCGAAAACCAGGTCAGTGACGAAAAGCAGTGCGGTCATCAAGACGGCAAAGTCACTGTGCCGCATGAAGACTTCCTCGCAAAGGTCCGCGCCTGTCGCTACGCCTTCTTGGAGCTTGGCGTCGAGGATGGCATTATCGTCACGCGCACAGACTCGTTGGGCGCTGGCCTGACCAAACAAATCGCTGTTTCAAAAGAGCCTGGCGATCTGGGTGACCAGTATAACAGCTTCCTCGACTGCGAAGAAATTGATGCCAGCACCGCGCGCAACGGCGATGTGATCCTCAACCGCGACGGCAAGTTGATGCGGCCGAAACGCCTGCCATCCAATCTGTTCCAGTTCCGTGCTGGCACAGGCGAAGACCGCTGTGTTCTCGACAGCATCACATCACTGCAACACGGCGCAGACTTGTTGTGGATTGAAACTGAAAAGCCGCATATCGAACAAATTGCTGGTATGGTTGACCGCATTCGCGAAGTCATTCCCAATGCAAAGCTGGTCTATAACAATTCGCCATCGTTTAACTGGACGCTGAATTTCCGCCAGCAAGTCTATGATGCGATGGCAGCGGCGGGCGAAGATGTGTCGGCCTATGACCGCGCCAAACTGATGAGCGTTGATTATGACGCAACGCCGCTTGGCGCGCGTGCTGATGAACAGATCCGCACGTTCCAAAGTGACTCAGCCAAGCGGGCAGGCATTTTCCACCATTTGATCACATTGCCCACCTATCACACGGCAGCGCTCTCCACTGACAATCTGGCCAAGGAATATTTCGGCAACGCGGGCATGCTTGGCTACGTCGCGGGCGTTCAGCGCAAGGAAATCCGCGAAGGCATTGCCTGCGTGAAACACCAGAATATGTCTGGATCAGACCTTGGCGATGATCACAAAGACTATTTTGCCGGTGAAGCTGCGCTCAAAGCTGGCGGCAAGGACAACACGATGAATCAGTTTAGCGAAGCCGCCTAACCGCGCCCGTAACACCCTTCCTGGGGAGGAACGAAAACACCCGCTGGGACGCAAACCGGCGGGTGTTTTTTGTTATTCTCGTCCAGCTTCGGGTGAGGACCTTAATCCCGCCCTGCCCTTTTGCTTCATTCCGTCTACGGCGACCTGATGACAATCGCAATTATCGGTGCCGGAATGGCGGGCCTTGCCTGTGCAGAAGCACTCACCTCGCGTGGGACCATAGTGCGCCTATTTGACAAAGGACGCGGGCCCGGTGGGCGCATGTCCACACGCCGTGTGAGCACCGCAGCCGGTGATGCAAGCTTTGACCACGGCGCGCAATATTTCACTGCACGCAATGCCGCTTTCGCAGCTGTTGTGACTGGCTGGCAGGCCGAGGGAGTCGCAGCGCTATGGCCAGCCGTCAGCCCCGACGCGTGGGTTGGCACACCGGGAATGAACGCGCCAATCAAGCATCTGGCTGCGCGCCACGATGTTACTTGGGGATGCCGGATCGAGTCTATCGAGCGTGTGGCAGAAGGTTGGACGCTTGCTGGCGACGGCCTTTATTCAGACGTTTACAACGCCGTGATCCTTGCCATTCCCGCCGAACAAGTAGGCGCGCTGATCAGCGTCCA
>JANPCO010000074.1:0-4675 GCA_031430995.1 Sphingomonadales bacterium
TTTACCCGCGCACCTTAATTGGGGCCAATCTGGCGGCCCAGCTTCAGGCGCTGATGGCAGCAGGCACCGCCGCCGGACACGAGGTATCGGTTCGAACAAACCACGAAGTCATGGACATCAGACCGATGGCAGACGCGATCCAAGTCGTGGCGAATACTCCTGACGCGCCGAATACCACTGCCTTTGACAAGGTCGTTCCGGCGACAGGCCATACTTGGGACACGGCCCCAACGGAAGGCACGGCATCGCTGGTATCGCCATGGCCCGTAAGCAATATCGCGGCGCTGCCTGCTGCTGCGATCGGCATTCTGGGATCATCCTTGTCAGCGGTGGATGTGGCAGTGGCAATCGCCCATGACCACGGTCAGTTTACCCGGTCAGGCAGCGGCTTGATATGGACGGCTGATCCCGGCCATGACGCCCTTAGCATAACCATGGTGTCAAAGACCGGCATTCTGCCAGAGGCCGATTTTTACTATCTCTACCCGTATGAGCCACTGCACAATCTGACAGAAACGGCCGTCGAGCGCCTTGTTGCAGATGGCACGGGGCGAGTGTTGGCCCGCACGTTCGAACTGCTGATCCGGGAACTGCAAAGCTGTGATCCCGGCTATCTGAACGAACTTGCGATGGCCCCCCCAACCATCGAGGCGTTTGGCGACGCATACTTTGCGCGTCGCCAAAGGTTAGGGGCGTTTCGCGCGCTTCAGGCCAATCTGGTTGAATCCCGCGCCACCATCCTGCGCGATGAAACCATTGAATGGCGCTATGCCCTGCTGCGCGGGCATGAGATTTTTGAAACCGCCCTGCCCCATATCACGGATGATGAATGGGACACGTTTCGCACCCATCTGTTGCCGGTTTTTGCCGATTGCTACGCCGCCGTACCGCATCTGTCACTCGACCGGCTTGCGGCTTTGCACGCGGCGGGAGTGCTTGATATTGTAGCCGTCGGTGAGGATTCTGAATTTATCGCGTCAACCGAGGGTGGCGTGACTGTACGAAACGACGACGCCTATTTGCATTTTACCGCGATGGTCGATGCACGTGGTCAGGCCAGCGCTTTGCCATCTGAACTACCATTTCCTACGCTGGCCAACGCATTGCTAAATTCTGCTGCTCCCTTGCAATCGCCCTTCCAGCTTGTGTTGCACGCTGGACTGCACAAAGGCCTGTACTGCCTGTCCATGCCGCAAGTGTTGGGGCGCTATCCATTCTCTCAAGGTCTGCCAAATTGCGATGCGCTTGCTGCCATTGTTGCAGCTGAAATGGTGAAAACTTAGGTGTGACCTTTAGGGGAAGAATTTTTTTTGCATACCCAAAACAAAGGCCCGCAAATTTGCGGGCCTCGCGGTTCAGTCACAATGAATATCAGCCTGCAAACGTCGATCACGACGGCCAGATACAAGAACCCTTCATGTGTGCGGATGTAGTTAATGTCCGTGACCCAGAATTGATCGGGCGCATCCACATCAAACTCTCTGTTCAGGGTATTGTCGGCCACGACGGCCGGGCTGCCGCCGTAAGAGCCGGGCTTCTTTTTGTAACCGATCTGGGCCCTTATGCCCGCCAGACGGGCCAAACGCCACGCCCGGTTCGGGCTGATGTCTTCACCGATGTCGCACAGATCATCGTGCAGCTTGCGGTAGCCATACACCTCGCCACTATCATCCCAAGCCTGCTTCAGCAGCGCGGTTTGACGCTGATCCTCCAACTCATGGGGGCTCAATGGCTCACGCATCCAAGCGTAAAAGCCGCTCGGGTGCACCGATAGCATCCGGCACATCGCCCTGACCGCAAACACCAGCCTGTTCTCGGCTATGAAGGCATACCTCACCGGGACTCCCTGGCGAAGTATGCGGTGGTGGGTTCAACCGGTCAGCGCAACATCTTTGATTTGAGATGTTCTGAAAGGACCCACGATGGCACGAACTGGTCGCCCTGGCTTGTCATATGAGCAGAAGGCTGAACTCTGGCTGCGTTGGAAGGGTGGTGAGACGCTGAGTGACATTGGGCGCGCCTTGGGCAAGCATGCGGCTTCGGTGTTCGGCGTTGTTGCAGCGAAGGGTGGTTTTGCGCCGGTGCCCCGGTCACGTCGGTCCGGGTCTCTGAGTTTGATTGAGCGAGAGGAGATCTCTCGCGGTCTCGTTGAAGGCAGCTCGTTCAGGCAGCTTGGCCGAGATCTGGGGCGGGCTGTTTCCACGATCAGTCGGGAAGTTGCTGGCAATGGCGGGCGCCGGACTTATCGAGCCACCCGGGCCGATGAACGGGCGTCAGACCGTGCCCAACGTCCAAAGCCCTGCCTGTTGGCATTCAACCCGGCCCTATGCAAACTGGTTGCTGCAAAGCTGTCGGGGCAATGGTCGCCAAAGCAGATTGCTGGGTGGCTGAAGTCCCTTCATCCCGGAGACCCTTCGATGACGGTATCCCATGAGACCATCTACAAAAGCCTGTTCATTCAAACGCGTGGCGTTCTCAAGAAGGAATTGCTGGCCCATCTTCGCAGCCGCAGGATCATGCGCCGGGGCCGAAGCTCGACAACAGCAGGGCAGACCCGTGGGCAGATTGTCGATGCCGTGTCGATCCGCGACAGACCCGCTGAGATTGAGGATCGTGCTGTTCCTGGTCACTGGGTAGGCGATCTGCTGAGTGGTGCCAAGAACAGCCACATTGCTACGCTGGTCGAACGCAGTTCGCGCTTTGTCATGTTGGTCAAAGTTACTGGAAAGGACAGCGATAGCGTCGTCAGCGGCCTGATTGCCAAGGTGCAGCATCTGCCGCAGGGCGTCATGGCGTCGCTGACCTGGGACCGGGGAACCGAACTAGCCTATCATCGCAAGTTCACTGTGGCCACGGATGTCAGCGTCTACTTCTGTGATCCGAAAAGTCCTTGGCAGCGCGGCAGCAACGAAAACACCAATGGTTTGCTGCGCCAATACTTCCCGAACGGCACGGACCTATCAGTTTAAACCAAACATGACCTCGATTAGGTTGCCCTCCGGCTCAACACGAGGCCACGAAAAACGCTTGGCTTCCAGACGATGCTGATACCTTCCAACGAGCGGTTGCGCTGACCGGTTGAACCCACCATTGCCTTCGTCGTGTTCCTCAAACCCGACCCGAAATTACAGAAAGAGGGTTTGCAGAAATGATACGCATCATCGCTTTGGTTTTCGGCGTCATTGCTGTCTCGCTCGGCGGGCTTTGGCTGTTGCAAGGGCTGGGGATCGTTCATCTGCGGCCCATCCTGTGCATTGCCGATTGCGCGCCGCTGCAAGGCCCGTCGGTTGCTTGGGCAATTATTGGTGCGGTCACGCTGGGCGTCGGCGGAATCTGCATCGTTTGGTCGCGCAGACGAAATCCAGACTAAATTTGAAAGGAAAGCCAATGCAAATTCTGACAGGGGCGTTTGTCGTTGTCGCGGGACTTGGCGTCACGTATGCTGCCGTCTTGGCCTTTGGAGCGTGGCGCTGGTCTGCTTCCATAAGCGATCTGGTGGCTCAGCTGAATGCAGGCCGCGTGACGGCCGCGATCAGCCGCTATGATGCGGCCGAACTGGCAGGCCTGCCCGCCCCCATGCAACGCTATTTCCGCGCGGTGCTGACCGATGGCCAGCCCGTGGTCACTGCTGTGAAGCTGACCCAATCCGGGCGTTTCAACATGAGTGCCACGGCGGAGCAGTGGAAGCCGTTTAGCGCGACGCAACATTTTTCCGCTGCGCGGCCGGGTTTTGTCTGGGATGCAAATATCATGCTGTTTCCGGGTGTGCCCGTGCGGGTGGTGGATGCGTTTGTCGCGGGCGAAGGGCTGCTGCGGCCTGCGATCCTGGGGCATTATGCGATGGGTACCCTGCAAGGCACTGGCGAGATTGCACGTGGCGAATTGCTGCGCCATTTTGCCGAAAGCGTGTGGTTTCCGACCGCCCTTTTGCCCAGTCAGGGGGTGCTCTGGCAGGCGGTGGATGACACATCCGCGAATGCCACGATAACGGACGGGCCGATCAGCGTGACGATGCTGTTCCGCTTTGGTGCGGATAGTCTGATTACCGCTATATCGGTTGAGGGTCGCGCGACAACGGTGGGCACGCAGACCGTGCTCATGCCGTGGGAATGCCGGATGTCGAACTACCAGACCCGCGACGGCATGCGCGTGCCCCTGACGGGCGAGGCTCTGTATATCACCCCACAGGGAGAGCGGCCGTATTTCAAAGGAACGATCGATACATTGATCTATGAGTTCGCGCCGTGACAGCGGTCAAGAACACTGGCGCAGGACGCTATTTCGGCTTGGTGTTGATCCTGTCGCTGCCATTCTACGCTTTGGGGATCACGGGGTTAGCTTTGCCGTTTGCCTCGGCGTTGCCCCTCAGCGCCGTGATGGCTGTCGTGCCGACGATTGCGGCCGTGGTGCTGGTCTATCGCCATGGCGGCCGCGAGGACGTCAGGGCATTTTTGACCACTGCTTTCGATTTCAGAGGGATAAAAAGTGCCGGCTGGATCATCGCCTCCGGGTTCATGCCCTTGGCTTTTGCTCTGACGACGGGCCTGGTATGGCTGTTCGGCACCCCGCTGCCCACAATGCAGTTGCTCCCGCTCAGCACCTTCATCGTAGCCTTTGCGATGTTATTTATCGGAGCCTTAGGCGAGGAATTTGGCTGGCAGGGCTACGCCTATCC
>JANPCO010000075.1:0-16217 GCA_031430995.1 Sphingomonadales bacterium
TTCGCGTCCATCGTTGTCACATCGGGCGCACTAACGATTTTGTCGCGCAATCCGGTGCATTCGGTGCTGTGGTTGATCCTGGCCTTCTTCAACGCGGCGGGGTTAATGTTGATCCTTGGGGCGGAATTTATCGCGATGCTGCTGGTCATTGTTTATGTCGGCGCGGTCGCGGTGTTGTTCCTGTTTGTCGTCATGATGCTGGACATTGATGTGGATGAAATGCGCGGCAGCGTGGCGAAATACGGAGTGTTTGGATTGCTGCTTGCGCTCGTTCTGGCAGGGGAGATCATCATTGCGGGCGGAGCGTGGAGCGCTGGTCCGCTGCAACTGGCACAGCGCGCGGCAGTGGCGCCAGACGCTGCTCAAATGTCGAACATTCAGGCGATGGGCGCAGTGATTTATTCGGATTATCTTTATGTATTTGAGGCGGCGGGCTTTGTGCTTCTTGTTGCCATGATCGGTGCGATTGTGCTCACTCACCGCGAGCGGATTGGCACGCGGCCCCAAAATATCGGTGATCAAGTGCGGCGGCGGCCTCAGGATGCAACACGCAATGTTACGAATCAGCCGGTCGGCGCAGGGGTTGAGCTGTGATGGGCATGTTGCCAAAATCACCGTTCGCACTGAGCCTGTCGAAGTGCTCTCTACCTTTGTGCCGGTTGATCCAAGGTCAAGGGAAGGCTTCGACAAGCTCAGCCCGAACGGTTCTTGGGGAGTGTAACGGATGATTGGCCTTCACCACTATCTTGTCGTGTCCGCGATCCTGTTCGTTATGGGTGTGTTGGGTATTTTCATGAATCGCAAGAATGTGATCATCATCTTGATGGCGATTGAACTCATATTGCTAGGCGTTAACCTCCAGCTAGTGGCATTCAGTGCTTACCTGAACGACTTGGTCGGGCAGGTTTTTGCGATGTTCGTTCTCACCGTGGCAGCAGGGGAGGCGGCGATTGGTCTCGCGATATTGGTCATTTATTTCCGGGGCCGCGGGACGATTGCGGTTGACGACATCAACCGGATGAAGGGTTAAGTCTGCTCGTGAATTCCATCATCTTTATCGTGTTCCTGCCTTTGCTTGCGGCGATCGTGGCGGGGCTGGGAAACCGACTTATCGGCAATTATGCCGCCAAAATTATAACCACGGCCGCGCTGTTTGCATCCTGCGCGCTGAGTTGGCCGATTTTCATCTCCTTTCTAAATGGCACGGCGGAGGCGTCAGTCGTGCCTGTGCTGGATTTCATAAAATCTGGTGATTTGCAGGCCAATTGGGCGCTGCGGGTCGACGCGCTGACGGCGGTCATGCTGGTTGTGGTCACCAGCGTGTCTGCGCTCGTGCACCTGTACAGCTGGGGCTATATGGAGGAGGACCCGAGCCAACCGCGCTTTTTTGCTTATCTCTCGCTCTTCACGTTCGCGATGTTGATGCTGGTAACGTCAAATTCACTGGTGCAGATGTTTTTTGGCTGGGAAGGGGTGGGGCTGGCGTCTTATCTGCTGATTGGTTTCTGGTATCACAAGCCCAGCGCCAATGCCGCCGCGATTAAAGCGTTTGTTGTCAACCGCGTTGGGGATTTCGGGTTTTCGCTCGGTATCTTCGGATGTTTCCTTGTGTTCCAGACTGTTGATATCCCGACGATCCTTGCCGCAGCGCCAGGCTATGCGGGGTCGACCATTGGTTTTCTGGGCATGCGGATTGATACGATCACGATCCTGTGTATCCTCCTCTTTATTGGTGCGATGGGGAAGTCTGCGCAGTTGGGACTTCACACTTGGCTGCCCGATGCGATGGAGGGGCCAACGCCCGTTTCCGCTCTGATCCACGCCGCGACGATGGTGACGGCAGGAGTGTTCATGGTGTGCCGCTTATCGCCGCTGTTTGAACTGTCAGAAACTGCCGTAACACTGGTGATTTACGTGGGCGCTGCGACGGCCTTATTCGCGGCAACCGTGGCCACGACGCAGACTGATATCAAGCGCGTGATTGCTTATTCCACCTGCTCACAGCTGGGGTATATGTTCTTCGCGGCAGGCTCGGGCGCTTACGGCGCGGCAATGTTCCACTTGTTTACCCATGCTTTTTTCAAGGCGTTGCTGTTTCTTGGCGCAGGTAGCGTCATTCACGCGATGCACCATGAACAGGATATGCGCTATTACGGCGGCCTGCGCAAAGCCATCCCGTTCACCTTCTATGCGATGCTGGCGGGAACATTGGCAATTACTGGCGTCGGCGTGCTTGGCGTGTTCGGCTTTGCTGGTTTTTATTCCAAAGACGCCATCATCGAAGCGGCTTTTGCTAACGGGACTGAGGCTGGCGGGATCGCTTTTGCCGTGGCGGTGTTTGCCGCGCTGCTGACCAGTTTCTATTCATGGCGGCTGATGTTCCTCACCTTCTGGGGCAAGCCCCGCTGGGAGCAGTCAGAGCATATCCAGCATGCGGTCCATGATGCGCATCATGATGACAACCATGCTGCGCCACATGACGGCACCGCTGGCTATCATCCGCATGAAAGCCCTTGGTCGATGCTGGTTCCTCTCGTTTTGCTTTCGGTCGGTGCGGTGTTTGCAGGATTTGCTTTCCACCACAATTTCATTGATGCCGAACACGGCGTTGAATTCTGGAAAGGCTCTATCGCGTTCGATACGGGCCTGATGCACGCGATGCACGAAGTGCCAATGCTGGTGAAACTCTCCGCGACGATCGTGATGCTGCTGGGGCTAGCAATGGCGTGGTGGGCATATATCAAGGACACGACCGTGCCTGCGCGCTTCACGGCGCAATTTCCGCAGATTTATCAATTCCTCCTACACAAATGGTATTGGGATGAACTGTATGATCGGATATTCATCCGGCCAGCCTTCTGGTTCGGGCGGCTGTTCTGGAAAACAGGCGATCAGGGCATGATTGACCGCTTTGGTCCCAACGGCGCAGCTGGAGCCGTGGCACTTGGCAGCCGGATGGCAGTGAAGTTCCAGTCCGGATATCTGGCGAGCTATGCGTTTGTGATGCTGATGGGGCTTGCTGGCATTGCCACTTGGGCGATGACGCGGTGAGCTTCCCCATTCTGTCCCTTATGATCCTCCTGCCGCTCTCCGCTGCAATTGCGGTGCTGTTCGTCAGTGCAAACATCGCGCGGTGGATGGCACTTGCCACAACAACGGCTCTCCTCGCGCTGGGGATTTTCCTCTGGGCTAGCTACGATACAGGCGGCGCACAGTGGCAGTTTACCGAAGATGTCGCGCTGTTCGGGGATGCGTTCGGATGGAAACTGGGGATAGACGGTATTGCCTTGATGCTGATCGTCCTGTCGGTTTTCCTGATGCCCATTTGCATCCTCGCCAGTTGGGAAGCCATCGAAAAACGTGTGCCCGAATATATGGCAGCTTTCCTGCTGCTGGAGGCGCTGATGATTGGCGTCTTTTCCGCGCAGGATTTGTTCCTGTTTTACATTTTCTTTGAGGCAGGCCTGATCCCAATGTATTTGATCATTGGCATCTGGGGCGGCGCGGAACGGATTTACGCCAGCTATAAATTCTTCCTCTACACGCTGTTTGGCTCCGTGCTGATGCTCATTGCTATGATGTGGATGGCGCAAGAGGCGGGCACCACAGATATCCCAACATTGATGGTCTATAATTTCCCTGTCGAAGCACAAACTTGGCTGTGGCTTGCGTTCTTCGCCAGCTTCGCGGTTAAAATGCCGATGTGGCCAGTGCACACTTGGCTGCCCGATGCTCATGTTCAGGCACCGACTGCGGGCTCTGTGATCCTCGCGGGCGTGCTATTGAAAATGGGGGGCTATGGCTTCATTCGATTCTCGCTCCCCATGTTCCCGGACGCGTCGGCCCAACTAATGTGGCTGGTATTTGGTTTGTCTATGGTTGCAGTAATTTACACGAGCCTAGTGGCGCTGGTGCAGACAGATATGAAAAAGCTGATTGCCTATAGTTCCGTCGCTCACATGGCTTTTGTCACGATTGGTTTGTTTGCGTTTAATCGTCAAGGCATTGAAGGCGCGCTGATCGTGATGCTGGCCCACGGGCTTGTGTCTGGCGCATTGTTCCTTTGTGTTGGCGTCATTTATGATCGGCTACACACGCGTGAAATTGCCAGGTATGGGGGATTATCGAACAATATGCCCTATTACGCGCTGTTCTTCCTGCTGTTCACGATGGCCAGTGTGGGCCTGCCCGGCACCGCCAACTTCGTTGGTGAATTTCTGGCGCTGGTCGGGGCCTACAACGCCAACAGTTGGGTGGGTGCGGTTGCGACAGTGGGGATCATCCTTGGCGCGGCCTATATGCTCTATCTTTATGCGCGCGTGGCCTACGGCGCGTCGGCCGATGCTGACGCAGCCTCAATGCTTGATCTCACGAAACGGGAATGGCTGATGCTTGCGCCGATTGCAGCTGCAACGCTGTGGATGGGTGTTTATCCTGAAAGCTTCCTTGCCCCGATGCGCAAGGATGTTGGCGTGTTGCTGGCACGGCTGGCTCCTGCAGCACCGCACGGGGACGCGCAATTGAAGGCCGGCCTGCCCAAAATGCAAGTTTATGACTTGAAAGAGACGAACACCGCGCACGGGGAGGCGCATAGCAAATGACGACTCTCCATTCTCTGGCGCTCGCCTTGCCGGAACTCATTCTGTCGCTTGGGGCCATTGCCTTGATGCTGGTCGCGGCATTCGGCGGGGATAAAGCCGCGCGTGCTGTCAACTGGGCTGCAGTTGCATTGCTCATAGTAGCGGCTTTCGCGGCTTGCTCGACAAGCGGGGTGGCGTTCAACGGGCTCTACACGGCCGACGCGTTTTCCGCCTTTGGCAAGGTCCTGGTGTTCGGATCTGCAGCCGTTGCGCTTATCATGGCACCGCGTTGGTTTGCCCAGGAAGAACGATTTCGCAGCGAATATGCTGTGCTTGTGCTTTTCGCTGCCACGGGCATGGGAATGATGGTATCTGCCACTAACCTGATGTCGCTTTATATCGGGATCGAGCTGAACAGCTTGTCGGCCTATGTGCTTGCCAGCTTTGTCCGCAAGGATATGCGCACGGCCGAGGCAGGGCTGAAATATTTTGTCCTTGGGGCGCTGGCGTCGGGCATTCTGCTCTACGGTATGTCGTTGCTTTACGGGTTTTCAGGCACCACTGATTATGCGGGTGTGTCAAAGGCAATGGCAGACGGTGTTGGCATCGGTGAACTGTTCGGGCTGGTTTTTGTTATGTCTGGCATCGCGTTCAAGGTTTCGGCCGTGCCATTCCACATGTGGACGCCTGACGTGTATGAAGGCGCGCCGACCCCTGTAACGACATTCTTTGCAAGCGCGCCAAAGGTTGCCGGCGTTGCCATGCTGGTGCGGATCAGCATAGAGGCGCTGGGGCCAGCCACTGAGGCTTGGCAGCAAATCCTGATTTTCATGGCGTTGGCCTCAATTGTGCTGGGCGCTGTTGGCGCGATTGGCCAGACCAACATCAAACGGCTGATGGCCTATTCGTCGATCAACAATGTCGGGTTTGCGTTGGTCGGTCTGGCGGCGGGGACGCAGCAAGGCGTTGCGGCGATCCTATCTTACATGGCGATTTATGCGGTGATGACGCTGGGGGCCTTTGCCTGCATCTTGCAGATGCGCGACGGCGACGGGCTGCATGTTGAAGATATCGAGAGCTTGTCTGGCCTGTCGCAGCACAATAAGCCGCTGGCGGCTGCCTTCGCCATACTGATGTTCAGCTTGGCGGGCATTCCGCCTCTGTTCGGGTTTTGGGCAAAGTTTCTGGTGTTTCAGGCCGCTGTTGCGGCAGGGCTGCTTCCGCTGGCTGCCATTGGCATCGCGGCATCAGTGATTGGGGCTTATTATTATTTGCGGATCATCAAAACGATTTATTTCGATGCGCCCGCCGCGCCTTATCGGGTCGTGGAAAGCTATGCAGAGGCGGGTGTGATCCTTGTTTCGTCGATCGTGCTGGTCATTGGATATCTGCTGATTCCCGCGCTGGCGGTGACAAGCGCGGCTGCGGCGAAAGCGCTATTTTAGAACGGTATGCTTCGGTGTTTCCGCCGTCATTGCGAGCGAAGCGTGGCAATCCAGAGGCCAACGCTGAACAGTCTGGATTGCCGCGCTTTGCTCGCAATGATAGAGTTCAAATCTTGAACTCATGGCTTCTGGTCAGCAACTAAAAAATATGATCACGATCAACACAGTCGCGCAAACCACATCCACGAATGCTGATATGTTGGCGCGCGCAGCCAATGGCGCGCCAGAGGGGGAATGGCTGCGTGCGGAAACCCAGACCGCTGGTCGCGGGCGGATGGGGCGGAATTGGGCATCGCCACCCGGTAATCTTTATGCCAGCACTTTGGTGCGGCTAAGGCAGGGCGGTCCCGCTGCGCCGACGCTTGGGTTTGTCGCGGCCCTTGCACTTTTTGAACGCGTTTCGCTTTATGCGACTGATGCAACTGACGCGGCGATCCAGATTAAATGGCCCAATGATGTCATGGGAAACGGCGCGAAGCTCTCCGGCATATTGCTCGAACGGATCGGTGATGCCGTTGTGATTGGGATTGGCTTGAACTTGGCAAGTCACCCTGATCTGCCTGACCGTAAGACGACGAGCATCGCGGCGCTCACTGGCACGACGCCGGATGCAGCCATTTTTCTCGAAGGCCTGGCAGATACATTCCAGCGGCTGTTATCTGATTGGCGCGGTTCGGGATTTGACGCACTTTTGGCACGTTGGCGCGCGGCGGCCCATCCTCTTGGTACGGTTCTGAAAGTCTCACTGCCCAGTGGCGACGCACTTAGCGGCATTTATGATGGCCTGTGTGATGACGGCGCTCTGTGTCTTCGCTTGGCGGACGGCGCAGTTCGTGTCATTCACGCGGGGGATGTCTTTCTTGTTTAGGGGGTGGGGCCATGCTGCTCGCCATTGATGTTGGCAATACCAATGTGAAGTTCGCAATCGTGGAAGGCACGGAGGTCAAGACGCGCTGGCGGATCGCAACTGATGCCCGGCGCACTGCCGATGAATATGCGCCTTGGTTGTTCCAGTTGCTGGAAATTGAGGGGTTTAGCCGGTCCAACGTAGAGGCCGTGATTGTTTCCACTGTCGTGCCGCGCGCGCTCCATAATCTTCAGGTGCTATCCTCCAAATATTTCGGAGTAGAGGCGCTTGTCGCGGGGCGTGCTCCAGTTGAATGGGGAATTGCCTTGCAAGTCGATGAGCCTCGTTCTGTGGGTGCTGACCGGGCCGTCAACAGCATTGCGGCGCACAGCCTTTTTTCCGGCCACAAGATCATGATCAGTTTTGGCACCGCCACAACCTTTGATCATGTGAGTGACACTGGCGCTTATCGGGGCGGCATCATTGCGCCGGGCGTGAATCTCTCGCTTGATGCACTGGTGGCTGCTGCCGCAAAGCTTCCCCGGATCGCTGTTGAAGCGCCTGAAACGGAAAGCGTGATTGGCACTACGACTGAAAGCCAGATGCTGATTGGCGTCTATTGGGGCTATGTTTCAATGATCGAAGGGCTTATGGCCCGCATGAAGGCCGAAATCGGAGAGCCGGTGAAGGTTATTGCGACGGGTGGGCTTGCCCCGCTTTTTCAGCATCACACACATTTATTTGACGCGGTTGAGCCGGATTTAACTCTGCGCGGCCTCGGCATACTTTATCAGAATCGAGACAGTTAGAATGACAACCCCCGGAGACGAACTCCTTTTCCTCGCGCTTGGCGGGTCAGACGAAATTGGCATGAACGTCAATCTATACGGTGCGCAGGGTAAGTGGATCATGGTTGATCTCGGCCTGACCTTTGCTGGCGGTGATTACCCCGGCGTGGAATTGATCTTGCCGGATCTGGAATTTATCGAAGACCGCAAGAAGGATTTGCTCGGCATTGTGCTGACCCATGGGCATGAGGATCACATTGGCGCGATCCCCTATCTGGCGGCTGACCTTGGCGTGCCCCTTTACGCCAGCCCGTTTACGGCGACATTGATCAAGCGCAAGCTTGAGGATGAAGGGATCGCCGCTGACGTTGATCTGCGCATCATTCCAATGGAAGGCAGTTTTGAACTGGGTGTTTTCAAATGTAAATTTGTGACGCTCGCGCACTCCATCCCGGAAATGAGCGCTGTTGAAATTGATACTCCCTACGGTCGCATATTCCACACTGGTGACTGGAAACTGGATGAGGAGCCTGTTCTTGGCACGCCGTCCACAGTCGCTGCCTTGACAGCTATGGGCGATAAAGGCGTGCTGGCGATGGTGTGCGATTCCACCAATGCGTTCAATTCTGATGCCAGCGGTTCTGAAGGCAGCGTTTATGCAGATCTGCTGAAATCAGTGAAAGAGGCAAAAGGCCGCGTGCTCGTGACCAGCTTTGCTTCGAACGCCGCGCGGATGCAGACACTTGCCAATGTTGCCAAAGAAGCCAAGCGCAAGCTGTGCTTTGCGGGCCGGTCAATCGACAAGATCGTCGCGGCGGCGCAGGCCAACGGCTATTTGAAGAAGCTGCCGGAAATGGTCGATTGGAACAATATTGACTCGTTTAAGCGCAACGAAGTGATGATTGTCGCAACGGGAGGCCAAGGTGAAGCGCGCGCGGCACTGGCCCGGATTGCCGAAGGCACGCACCCCATCAAGCTGGAGGAAGGTGACACTGTTATTTTCTCCTCAAAGCAGATCCCCGGCAACGAAGTCGCCATTGGGCGCGTGATGAACATGCTGGCCAAGCGCAACATCCGCACCGTGACGGAAAAGCAAGTGCATATCCATGTGTCGGGTCATCCCGGCAAGCCAGAGCTTGAGGCCATGTATAGCTGGATCCGCCCGCAAATGCTGATCCCAGTCCACGGTGAACGGCGGCATATGGCCGAACAGTCTCGTTTTGGCCTGTCGAAAGGGATTCCGCAGTCAATTGTGCAGTCCAACGGTGATGTCGTTCGGCTCGCGCCCAATGGCCCCAAGATCATCGGCAAAGAGCGCACAGGGCGTCTTGTGCTTGACGGTGACGAAATTGTGCCGGCAGACGGCACGACCATGAACGAGCGGCGGCGAATTTCAGTGAATGGGCATATCTCAGTCGCGGTGTCAGCAGTCGGATCGAAGAACGCAGTCAAAGATATCGAAGTGCGGTTGCAAGGCGTTCCAGTGGAAGGCGAAGACCGGGACGCGTTTATCGAGGAAGCGATTTTCGCCATTCGAGAAGCCTCACAAAAGCCGTTTGGTGACCGTGAAAAGCTGCGCGAAGCCGTTCGCCTTGCGGCGCGTCGGACTGCAACTGACTGGACCGGCAAAAAGCCAGTCGTTGATGTGATGATCCTTTCAGCGGAGTAAGCGCGCCGTGAAATGGACCTCTGCCCTCGCGATATTCACGCTGTTCTGGGTGATGAGTGCATTTGTCGTCATGCCGTTTGGCGTGCGCACGGCAGATGAAGTGGGGGCGCCTAAAGTCCCGGGGCAAGCCGATAGTGCACCTGCAAATTTCAGCGCGCGCAGGATATTGCTCCGCACAACGGCCCTCGCGCTGGTTTCGTTTGGGCTCTACTATTTCAACTATATCAACGAGTGGCTGACCGTCGATATGCTCGATTTCACGCAATGACGATGCAGCCGCAGGCGAACATAATCTAAGTGCGCAAACGCTCGATTGCCTGCGCCAGCGCCACGTAAAGCTTACCGGTATCCGAAGACAGCAGCGCGACACTTAATGGCGTGCCGTCGCGGGTCGCCATGACGTTGCGGAGCATCGCTTCATAATCATGAATGTAACGGTTCACCTGTTCCCGGAAATCGCCGTCCTCTGCATAAAAGCGCGCAATTTCCTTTGCTTCATTGGTGTCGAGAAGCTTCACGGCCCGACGCGCAAAGATACCGCGGTCGCCGCGAAGATAAGAGGCCCAGGCCGTATCGGTGACGTCGTTCGACAGGATTTTGGTGACGTCGATTGCGCTTGAGTTTAGCGATTCGATGAGTAACGCTACCCGCCGCGCAAAATGGGTTTGATCCCCGTGTTCCGCCTCATCCTTCGCCTCGGCAATGCGCGCTTCAAGCGCCGCACTGGTTTCGGAAATCGTCAACATCTGTCGCATCAGGCGGTCTGTGGCCTTTTGCGCAGCAGCGACGGCCTGTTCCGTTGTTGCAGCAACTTCCTTCATTTGCACTTCGACTTGTGCGGTTAGGGCATCGCCCAAGGCTTTCTTACTTTGTTCACCGAACGAAGTTGCGGCTTGAGGGATCACATTGTTAAACGCGTCGCGCGCGTGGTTGGCGGCTTGCTGAGCCGTATCGCGCGCCTGAACCAGCGATGCGATCAGGCTTGGCCCGGCCCCAGTTGCCAGTGATTGCAATTCCGCGTGCGCGACCGCGAGAGATTCTGCGAGTTCTTCCGCCTCAACTTTGCACTTGGTCAGCACATCGTCGGATAGAGCAGCTGCCTGTTCCAGCGCCGTCCGCTGCGCCATCACAAGCGCCTCTGTCGCTGTCATATTATCGAGCAGCGCCATTGACGTTGCGGACACGTCCGTGAGGGCAGGGCCAGCCCGGCCAACGGCTTGCATCGCTTGATCTGCCGTTGCACCCAAGCGGGCGTAGGCGGCGGGTAACGTCTCATCAATTTCGCGCGATGCCGTATCTAGCGCGCCGAGGAGAGCTTCGGTCTTTGCCTTCAACGTTTCGATTGTGCCATCGCCATTGGCCAGCACATCTTGTAGAGTTCCAGCCTCAACGCGCAGGGCAGCAAGCGACTGGCCCAGTTGATCTGATCGTTCCTGGCCGTACTCGTCAAAGGCAGCAAAGCGCGCCTCAAGTGCACCCAAATCAGCTGCGATCCGTGTTGCAAGCGCCTTGCTTGCTTCATCCTGGGCGGTGAAACTGTCAGAAATCCGGTCAACTTCAGCACCAATGTTGCGAATGCGCGCGGCCAGCGCATCGGTTTGCGCATCGGCTTTGGTAATAAGTTTTGCCTGACTTTCTTCGATCAACCCGGCCAGCGCAGTGCTGCTGGTTTCCAGCGCAGCCAGCCGTTCCACCAGTTGCCGGCCGCTACCATCGGCGAGGGACAGTGCATCAACTGTCTTGGCCCCTAATTCATTAACAGCCTCAGATAGCGCGATTGTCTTGTCCTGTGCGCTGTTGCCCGCATCCACCAACGACGCAGCAATGTGGCGCATTTGCACTTGTGCCTTGGGCAGGTGGGACAGAATGACGGCTAAATCGCCGCGCGCAGCAGCAGCTGTGCCTTTAAGCGTCTGGCTATTCTGCGAAATCACGTCGATTTCTTTGCGCATCGTTTCCGCGACAGACGTCATGCGCAGGGCAGTATCATTGCCGAGGCTAAGCAATATATCGCCTTGGTCACTCAATTCTCGTCGGCTCGCATCAATGCGCGCGCTGACAAATGACAGCACTGAGTCTAGCCGGTTGCTTTCGAGCCGCAAAGCATGTGCGACGCGTGCAAACCGGTCTGCCTCTGCCCTGCCAGACCGTTGAATCATCATCCAAATCACGCAAATAAGTGCCAAAGGTGCACTGACTGTCATGATCAGTGTGACAATTTCTGGCATCGTTGGCAGGCGCTGTGCCCAGATTGGCGCTTGTGACCAAGCGACCAAGCAAACCCACGCAGTCCCCAAAGCAAGGCAAGTGCCGAGCGCAATTAACGCTCGCCAATCACGAGGTTGCGTTTCCTCCTCTCCCTCAATTGGAAGATACGGCGAAGGATCGGCGCGAACGCCGTCAGCAGGTGTGGCTGCTCCTTCGCGTCCGCGCCACAGCCCTATGACTTTGTTTCCCCCGTCCATATTGATTTGTTTACCATATTTTTTCCCGAATGGAAATTTTTTGAAACGGGCCGTTAACGCCGCGCTGTTAGTCCGTGCTGATGGCATATGATTACAGGGGTCTGGATTGGGCAATTGCGTCTGCCTTGGGTGATGACACGGCCCTGTTAAGTGAATTGCATCAGGCGCTGGTAGACGACGCAAAGGTGGCGGTTGACCTACTCCGCCGATCTCGCTGCGATGCGAATTGGATAGCTGCGGCGCAGCGTCTGCGCGGTTTGGCGCTCAGTTTTGGTTCAACCATGCTGGTGAATGCGGCTGAAACGGCGCTTAGCTTTGCACCAGGTGATCCAACCAGCCTGAAGGCTGTTGACCGTGCAATTGCGCGTCTGGAAGCAGCACCCTTCCCAAAACAGTGATCTATCCCTAACGCTCCTTGCTTGATTTAGGGGGATTTTGGCGCCGTGGCATTGGCCGCACTCATCATTGCAAGCGACGAAGATGGCTTGGACCAAGGCTTTCTCACACTCTTCGGAATGCCATTGCTTGAATTCCAGGCTCGGCAGGCTGCTGCTGCGGGTGCTTTGCATATCATCATTCACGCCGAACGTGTGCCAGCAGACCTTGTCAATGCGATGGATCATCTGAAAGCTGACGGGATTAACGCTGGTCTGGTCAGGTCGGCAAGAGAAGCCGCAGACGCAGTGCACCCTGATGAACTGGTGCTCATCTTCGCTGGGCCTGTGCAGGCTGAAATGGCGTTTCTGAAAGCACAGTGTGCGTTGGGGCAGCCATGTATTCTCACGCGACCTCTCATTCCGAACCTCGCGGGGCAGGAACTGATCGACGCTGACAATGCTTGGGCTGGAATAGCGTTGCTTCCCGGTGGAACACTGCGCCACACTGCCACGATGTTGGGCGATTGGGCCTTGGCACCGACAGTATTGAGGCTCGGCATTCAGGCCGGAGTGAAGCGATTGCTTCTGACTGGGGCACTCACCGACAAAGTACAAAGGGCGTCGCCAGGGTTAATTTTGTCAGACGAACCAGGCGCGTCACTAAGCGCTCGGCTTATTGGCATCGCTGCCAGAAAGATGGCGACACTGCGTTACCGCGTTGCCCTATTAGCTTTGCTGCCGTTGGCCCTGCTGGCAGTATCCGCAGGCTTGGTGCTTGTAGGCTGGATCGGAACGGCACTTGGGCTGTTTGTTGCGCTTTACATTCCTGCTGCGGCGATTGGTCGATTGGCTGAGGTTGCCATGCACCGGTCGCGTTGGCTTATATTCTATGAGGCTGCACGACCTTGGGCGGGGCGAGCGTTGATCATAGTCGCATCAACTGGAATGATGAACGACGTCATTGGGTGGGAAGCCCCCGTGATGGCGCTGTGGTGCGTTTGGCTGTTGGCAATGGCGCCGTCCCGGCCAGCACCGTTTTTCGCAGATGAAACAAGTGCGACGACAGTGGTGTTGCTTGGGATTTTGTCACCTTTTCCAGCTGCCGGCATCATTTGCGCGCTCGTTCAAAACCTACTCTCAACGCTAAAGGCGCGCTTTTCGGATTTAGCTTAGGGTGTAATTAACCACCGTGCGGTTATGCGTGAGCCATGAAGCGGCAGATTTGCGTCCCCTTTAAGCTCCCCCGGATATGACGGGCGAAGGCAGCAGCATTTGCGGCACAGTTGATCGGTCCGGTCGGCTGGTGTCAGCGGACTCGCGCTTGCTTGCCTTGCAACTGGCCGCAGGAGGAGAGGCCGATGGCGTTTTGGCGGTGCCTCAATTGGCGTCGCTGGTGCGGTTAGTGCGTTCCCTTGGCGTGGTTGTATCACGCGGCATTGTTGCTGCCGACGGTGATGTTGATTTGGAACTATGGGTACGCGCGCAGCCAGACGGTGATTTCATCCGCTTGTCCATCGCTGGCTGGACAGAACGGCCAAAACCAGTTTTGAGCGATGATCAGCGGACGTCGCGCGCGCGTGATCTTGCGGCTGTGGCAAGCGATGGCCATTGGTCAGCTGATGTGGCGCTTCGCATCACTTCAGTTGATGCGCAGTTGCGACGTGCCTTGCCTGACGATTGGGAGGGCCAGCGGCTTTTGCGCCTGTTTGATCTGGACCGTGATGACCGCGGTGACTTGCCAATCCATGATGCAGTTTTTGATAAGCTTGCTTTTTCCGGCCAGCATGCGCGTGTCGTCGCGCGGACCGACATAGAACTGTGGATGCACGGCGCGCCTGCCATTGACTCCACTGGCGCTGTCACTGGGTATCAGGGCGGATATCGCTGGGCTTCTGTTCCGCATGATTTTCTGGTTTCCGAGGAGCCAGTTGGCTCTGGTGATCCGGCGTTTGTCGATAAGCTGGATGCGGCCCTGCGTGTTCCGCTCGCACGGATCATTGCCAATGCTGATCAAATGGCGGCGCAGACGGACGGGCCGTTGAAAGAGGATTATGTCGGTTATGCTAGCGACATTGCAGCTGCGGGGCGCCATTTATTAGGGCTGGTTGATGATCTTTCTGATCTTCAGACTGTTGAGCAACCTGGCTTTGCAGTGGACGCGGAGCGGCTTGATCTAGCGGATGTAGCACGCCGTGCAGCCAGTTTGCTGGGCGTTCGGGCAGCGGACAGCCAAGTGCGGATTGACGCACCCGATTTGAATGAGCCCCTTTGGGCCAAGGCTGATTTCCGCCGCGCGCTGCAAATCATGGTCAATCTGGTTGGCAATGCCGTCCGCTATTCCCCTGAGGGAACCGCAGTCTGGATCCGCGCGGAACAAGAGGGCGATATCGCTGCGCTCATCGTCGCAGACCAAGGCAAAGGCATTGCGGAGGCCGATCAGGAACGTATTTTCGAAAAGTTTGAGCGCGTTGACGCCAGCGAACCTGGCGGGTCTGGCCTCGGCCTCTATATCTCTCGCAAATTGGCGCGCGCCATGGGCGGTGACATTGCGGTTGATAGCGCCCCCGGCTTTGGTGCGCGGTTCGTGCTTACGCTGCCTGCTGCTTCTGCTTCACTTCCTGATTGAGCATTTCAGCAAGCAAGAACGCAAGCTCAAGCGACTGGCCAGCGTTCAGCCGCGGGTCGCAGTGCGTGTGATACCGGTCTGACAGGCTTTGTTCTGACACATCCATGGCGCCGCCGGTGCATTCCGTCACATTCTGGCCAGTCATTTCAATATGGATGCCGCCGCCGTGGGTGCCTTCGGCCCGGTGCACAGCGAAAAAGCCGCGCACCTCGGCCAAAATGCGTTCAAACGGGCGGGTTTTATACCCGTTTGCTGCTTTGATGACATTGCCGTGCATGGGATCACAAGACCAGACGACGGGATGGCCCTCGCGCTTGACGGCGCGGACGAGGGCGGGAAGATGCGCTTCAATCTTGTCAAAACCGTAGCGGGTGATCAGTGTCATGCGACCGGGCACGTGGTTCGGGTTGAGTGTATCAAGCAGCTTCAACAGCACGGCTGGCTCCAGGCTAGGCCCGCACTTCATGCCAATGGGATTGCCAATGCCGCGCAGATATTCGACATGGGCCGATCCGACAAAGCGCGTCCTGTCGCCAATCCAGAGCATATGTGCTGACGTGTCATACCAGCCCCCAGTCAGACTGTCTTGACGGGTGAGCGCTTGTTCATAAGGGAGCAGCAATGCTTCATGGCTCGTATAGAAATTCGTGCCCTTCAACTGCGGAACAGTGTCAGGGTTGATCCCGCAAGCTTCCATGAACTCCAGAGCTTCGCCAATCCGGTCTGCGACATCCTTAAACTTTTCGGCCCAAGGGCTGCGGCCCATGAAATCATGCGTCCAGGAATGAACCTGATGCAGGTTGGCATAGCCGCCGGTCGCAAACGCACGAAGCAAATTGAGCGTCGCAGCACATTGGTTGTAAGCTTTGATCATCCGTTCAGGATCAGGCGCACGGCCAGCTGCCTCAAACGCTATGTCGTTGATGATGTCGCCGCGATAGGATGGCAGTGTTACACCGTCAATTTCTTCAAGGTCGGTTGAACGCGGCTTGGCGAATTGACCAGCCATGCGGCCCAGCTTCACGGTTGGCAGCTTCGATGCGAAGGTCAGCACAACAGCCATTTGCAGGATCACGCGAAACGTGTCGCGGATATTGTTGGGATGAAACTCCGCAAAACTCTCTGCACAGTCTCCGCCTTGGAGCAAGAATGCTTTGCCTTCGCTGACTTTGGCAAGGTCTGCTGTCAGGCTGCGCGCTTCGCCAGCAAAAACCAGCGGTGGATATGTGCTGAGCAAACGTTCCGAAACCGCAAGCGCCACAGCATCGGGATAATTGGGAAGCTGCCGGGCCTCATGGCTTTTCCAGCTATCGGGGGTCCATTTCTGCGTCATAATTCGCACGCTCTGGTCTGATCAGTCCGAAAATGCAAGGTTTTGCATCGGATAGCTTGCTCTTGTCAGGCGCAGGCCGTAAATGTG
>JANPCO010000076.1:0-8139 GCA_031430995.1 Sphingomonadales bacterium
TGCCGCCAGCGCCACGCTACCCGAACAGATGGAGCCATAGCGAGAGGCGCTTTGGAAGGCGCGCTCTGTCCAGTCGCGCGCTTCTTCGTTCGCGATCAAGGCGCGCAAACCGCCATCACTGCCGCCAGAGATGAAAACACTTTCGATATTTTCCGGGGCGAGTTCATCCAGCCTGCACGCCATCACCGACACGCCGCAGCCGCTGCGCACAGCAGGTGATTCTGCTGCCACTATGCTGATCCGGTAGGCCTTACGGCCCAGACCATCATTGGCCGCGCCAAAGACCGAGGCAGGGCCAGTCACATCAAGAATTTGAAAGCCGTCAAAGGCGAGAAATACAACATTATGACCCATGGCAGAATTATATCTTATATTGTCATTTCTGCCAACTGTGAAATGAGGCATAGCGGCACTGTAATTCATTCTCATTTGGAGCCTCCCGATGACCCATATCGCTTTCCTGCTCTTTCCCGGCCTCACACAACTGGACATGACGGGCCCGGCGCAAATTCTTTCGCGGATGCCCGGCGCGAAGCTTGATTTGGTGTGGGCCAACACTGACCCCGTGATGACTGACGCCGGGTTTGCGATTGTGCCAACGGCGACTTTTGCCGACGTGCCACGCGCAGACATCATTTGCATTCCAGGCGGCATTGGCGTGACCAGCGTCATGGCGCATGACGGCGCAATGGATTGGATCCGCCGTGTTGGGGCAGAGGCAACATGGGTGACAAGCGTGTGCACAGGCTCCCTTATCCTCGGTGCAGCAGGGCTGCTGCATGGTTACAAAGCAACGACGCATTGGGCGTGGCATGACGGCCTCGCCCTGTTCGGCGCAGAACCCGTGCAGGCGCGAACCGTGTTTGACCGCAAC
This sequence comes from Sphingomonadales bacterium, assembly GCA_031430995.1. GTDB lineage: Bacteria > Pseudomonadota > Alphaproteobacteria > Sphingomonadales > Sphingomonadaceae > Aquisediminimonas. The sequence goes on from JANPCO010000076.1 coordinate 875, forward strand.
CGCGTGACCGGTGGCGGCGTAACAGCGGGCATCGATTTCGCGTTGGCCCTTGTCAAGCAAATCCACGGGGAGGCTGTAGCCAAGATGCTTCAACTCGCATTCGAATATGATCCAGCGCCACCTGTCGATGCCGGGTCACCAGACAAAGCCGGGCCAGAGATAGTCGCAGCCTGCCTTGCCCGAACCAACGCCGTGGCGCCTGACCGTGAAGCGGAATTGAGGCAAGCAGCTGTCCGGTTGGGGTTCACTTAGGTTTCAAAAGCCACACATATCCATCCGCTCAGGCTGAGCTTGACGAAGCCCCGCTCGAAACGCCCACCAAGGCTTCGTCAAGCTCAGCCTGAGCGGATGGGGGTGTAACGCGCATCGTCACTTGCCAGCTTCGAGACTTCCTGCCACTCGCTCCTAAATTCACTAGGAGCATGCCGTGAAATATCGTCGTCTGGGCAAAAGCCCCATTTTCGTGTCTGATATTTGCATGGGCACCATGACTTTTGGCAGCCAAGCCGACGAAGCGACGTCATTCCGCATTCTCGACCAGTCGTTTGAGGCTGGCATCAATTTTTTCGACACTGCCGAAAACTATCCCGTTCCGCCAGACGCGAAATGGGCAGGACTGACCGAGGAAATCGTCGGTCGGTGGATGAAAACTAAAGACAGAGACGCGCTGATCATCGCCACGAAAGTGTCCGGGCCTTCGCACGGCTGGATCAAATCATCGCAGCGCGCGGGCATGACCGCGCTGGACCGCCACAATATCATCCGCGCCGTCGAAGCAAGCCTGACGCGGCTGCAAACGGATTATATTGATCTCTATCAAACACATTGGCCTGATCATGATACGGCTTATGACGAAACGATGGATGTGCTCGATGAACTGGTGCGCGCGGGCAAAGTGCGGGTGCTGGGCTGTTCGAATGAAACGAGCTGGGGGCTGATGAAATCCATCGCCGCGTCAGAGCGACTAGGCGTGGCGCGCTACCATACAATCCAGAATAATTTCAGCATGAACAACCGCCGGTTTGAAGATGAACTGGCCCAGGTTTGCCGCCAGGAAGGGGTCAGCTTGATCCCCTATTCTCCGTTAGGTGGCGGCGTGCTGAGCGGCAAATATCAGGGCGGCGCTACACCGGAGGGCGCGCGCTTTTCAGCTTACATGGCCAAAGGCGGGCGCTGGGGCCAAATGGCACAGCGGTTTGTCGGCGAAAAGGCACTGGCATCAACGGAGCGTTATCTAGCGCTGGCCGCCGAAGCCGGACTGCACCCTGTTACTTTAGCCACGGCCTGGTCCAAACAGCATGACTATGTCGCTTCAACCATTGTCGGGGTAACGACCGAAGATCAACTCGTGCCGATCTTCGCAGCCGCTGACATGGAGTTGCCCGCTGACCTGATGAAAGCCGTCTACAAAGTCAGCCGAGAAATCATGTATCCAATGGGGTAAGCGAGCATGACCTGACGGGGTCAGGTCTGCGCAGCGAACCGAGCATGACCTGACGGGGTCAGGTCTGCGCAGCGAACCGAGCACGACCTGACGGGGTCAGGTCTGCGGAACGAACCCAGCAGGACTTGTTCTACGGCGCGATAACCGCCCAACCCTCGCCGGCGGGAAAAACGATTCCGCGCTCTTGCATATCGATCAAATGCGCCAATACCGAGCGCCCGGCTGCCGGATAAAGCCGCTGATCGATGCCCTTATACATGCTTGGCACCATGTCCGCGATGAGGCCTGTGCCTTGGGCGAGCATTTTCAGTATTTGCGCCTCCCGCTGTTTGCGGTGGACCATCATGCCGCGCGCCAGCCGCTGCGGATTATCCACCTGCGGCCCGTGCGCGGGATAATAGACCCTGTCATCACGCTCAATCAGCAGTGTGAGGCTGCGCATATAGTCCGCCATATCGCCGTCGGGCGGGCTGACGACAGTGGTGGACCAGCCCATGATATGATCACCAGTGAACAGCGCCTTTTCTTCGACTAATTCATAGCAAAGATGGTTAGATGTATGGCCAGGCGTGTGAAGTGCGGTCAACGTCCAGCCTAACCCGCTCAAACTCTCCCCATTTTCCAGCACCCGGTCTGGCGCATAGGTGGGGTCAAACCCCGCATCGGCGCGCGGGCCGTCATCGTGAAGCATCAAAGGCGCACAGCCGATGACCGGCGCGCCGGTCAACGCCGATAACGGAGCCGCCGCTGGTGAATGATCGCGGTGAGTATGAGTGCACATGATCGCAGTGATTGTCTCTGTTCCCAGCAGCCGGACCAATTCCCCGACATGCGCGGGATCATCGCCCAACGGCCCGGGATCAATCACCGCCACATCACCGTGGCCCACAATATAGGTCTGGGTGCCGGTGTAACTGAACGGAGACGCATTGCGCGCGAGCACGCGGCGCACCAGCGGGCTGATCTGCTCGGCTATGGCATAGGGTTCATTGGAAAGGTCTGGCATGTCCATGGAACCCATGTGGCGACCCGGCCAATCCGACGCAAGTGCCAGCAAGGGTTTGCACGCAGACTCTCCCGCCGCTATTGCCACCGCCATGACGTCAGACGATCCTTATCAAGGCCACTTCACGGGCCGCGAACATAAGTTTGCCGTGAGGGTCTATTTTGAGGACACGGATTTTTCGGGCGTGGTTTATCACGCCTCGTACCTCAGGTTCATGGAGCGCGCCCGGTCTGACATGCTCACATGCGTTGGGATCATTCAGAGTGCGGCCTACGCAGGCGGCGAAGGCGTCTATGCTGTGGCGGAGTTGAGCATCAAATATCACCGCCCAGCGCGTTTCGACGATGCGCTGTTGGTCATCTCGACTGTAAACCAAGTCCGCGGTGCAACCTGTGTGATTCATCAGAGAGTCATGTTGGGCCGTGAAATGCTGACATCGGCCACGGTCGTGGCTGCATTTCTTTCCCCTGAGGGCCGCCCGCGACGCCAGCCGCGTGACTGGACCCATAAATTTAAACCCCTGTTACCGGAGAACCAGATAGCGTCATGAGTGCATCAATCCTCACAACTGATCCCGCCACCCTCTCCCCAATCGCGCTTTTTCTGGATGCCGATATCGTCGTGAAAGCGGTGATGATTGGCCTCATCGCTGCGAGCATCTGGACATGGACGATCATCGTCAGCCAGTGGATGAAAACCCGCAAGGCTGGCCAAGCCTCTGAACGCTTTGAACGCGATTTCTGGAAAGCCGAGGATGCCGAAGCCTTTTACAAGGAAAACAAGGACGCCGACTTGCCCGCCGCGCGTATTTTTTCGGCTGGCATGTATGAATGGCGCAAATCGACAGCACGAGGCGCCATTGATCGGGACGGCACGCGCGAACGACTGGCCACCGCGATGGGTGCTGCCGTGGCGAGTGAAATCGACAAGCTGGGGGACCGGCTGAACATCTTGGCCACCGTCGGCAGTGTCGCGCCCTTTGTGGGGCTGTTCGGTACCGTCTGGGGCATCATGCGCAGCTTTACGGCTATTTCTGCGGCGCAAAATACGTCACTCGCCGTTGTCGCGCCCGGAATTGCAGAGGCGCTGTTTGCGACGGCCATTGGGCTGTTTGCCGCGATCCCTGCCGTCATCGCCTATAACCGCTTTGGCCACGGCCTGAACCGGTTGGAAGCGCGCCTGAACCGCTTTGCCGACGGGTTGCACGCCACGTTCAGCCGGGAATTGGAATTGGATCGGTGATGGCTATGCTCGAAGTTATATCCGCTCAGGCTGACCTTGATGACGCCTTGTTCGAGCGCGCCAAACTGGGTTTCGTCAAGCTCAGCCTGAGCGGGGCGGCGACCTAATGGCAATGTCCCAACTTCCTTCCGGGCGCGGGCGCAGCCGGAACCGGCGAATGCCGATCGCGGATATCAACGTGACGCCGATGGTGGACGTGATGCTGGTGCTGCTGATCATTTTCATGGTGACAGCCCCGCTTCTGGTGGCAGGTGTGCCAGTAAACTTGCCAGACAGCCGAGCCAAGGCGCTCGACCAGCCAAAGGAGCCAGTGCAGATTTCACTGGGCAATGATGGCAAGATTTTCCTCGGTGAAACTGAAGTACCACTGATCGACTTGCCAGTCCGGTTAGCCGCAGTTGCCGCAAAGGGCGTGGATGAGCCGCCGCAAATCTATCTGCGCGCCGACAAGGGCCTGGATTATGGCCGCGTGATGATGGTGATGGGGGAACTCAACCGTGCTGGGCTCAACCGTGTAGCACTGGTGACGACCACGACAGAAGGTGGGCAGTGAAATCTTTTGCTAAGCACCCTCCCCTGAGCCTGTCGAAGGGCTGTTTTTCCCTACTCTGCGTCAGTGAGCCGTCAGAAAAACGGCCCTTCGACAAGCTCAAGGGAGCGGCTCTTTAATGGACCGCACGGAGAGAAACGGACTTGGGATCGCTGTCATCGGGCATCTGGCGCTTTTTGCAGCGCTTTCGCTCAGCTTACTGAATGCCCCGCCGCTGCCTGTTTTGGAGAGCGAGCCTGTTGAAGTTGAATTGGTGACGGATAGTGCCCCAGTCACCAGCGCGCCTGACCTGCAACCACTGGCCCCGGCACCCCAACTGGCGCCGGAACCGGGCCCACCAGCTGACTCTGCGCCGCCAGAACCAGCCCCCCTGCCCCCCACACCAAAGTCGCAACCGCCCCAACCAAGGCCGACGCCGCCTGCGCCTCAACCTGTTCCAAAACCAACGCCGCGCCCAGCGCCCAAGCCAGCGCCTGCCCCGAAACCTGCGCCGAAAATCCCCACAAAACCATCACCAAAGCCTGCTGTGAAGCCAGCCGCAGCCAGACCAGCCTCATCTCGTCCAGTGGCCAAACCTGCGGCGAAGCCCGCCCGCGACGTCCGCCCGACCGGGAACCTTGCGGGGATTCTAACGGGCTCTGGCAATGCCCCGGGACCAAGCCCATCACCCAAACCGCGCGCCGCAGTTGCTGGGCCGTCCGCTGCTGACGTGGCCGCCATCAAACGCGCGCTTGGCACTGAGATAGGTCGTCAGTTAAAACCGAAGTGGAAAGCCCCCACCGGCGCGGATGTTGACCAGCTTGTGACGATCCTCAGCTGGGATTTAGCCTCTGATGGCAACTTGTCTGGCGCACCGCGTTTCATCAGCCAAGGCGGCGTCACGCCCAGCAATCAGGCCCAGGCGGCAATCCACCGGGACAATGCGATCAAGGCAGTCCGTGCAGCGGCTCCGTTCAATTTGCCATCGCAGCATTATGCGCTGTGGAAATCTGTTATATCCTTCAAATTCGACAAGAGGTTATCTCAATGATCCAGTATCTGCGCCTTGCCTTATTCGTTCCAGCCCTATTCTCATCCGCAGCTTTTGCGCAGATTGAAGGGTCAGTCACAGATGAAAGCAACAATGATCTGAATCTGGCGATCCCGGCGATGCCAACGCCGAGCGACTTGCCGACGCCTGCAGGCAGCACAGCCACGCTTGGTCGCTCCGTTGCAGAAGTCATCGCCGCAAATCTGCGTAACGCGGGCCTGTTCAAACCAAGCGGTCCGGGCGGATTGAAAGCGGTTTCTTACCCCGAAGTCACAGCCCCGGATTATGGCCATTGGTCCGGCGCAGGCGCTGAAGCGCTGGTTCAGGGTTTCGTGCGCGCCAATGCGGACGGCAAACTGACGGTGGGATGCTATCTTTATGATGTGGCCCTCAAATCCGAACTGACGCGCGCAGGCTTTATCGTGGCACCGCGCGACTGGCGGCGCGCTGCCCATAAATGTGCGGACGCGATCTATTCCAAACTTTCGGGCGAAAGTCCCTTTTTCGATAGCCGCATCGCTTATATCGCCGAAAGCGGCCCCAAAAACCGCCGCGTCAAACGGCTGGCCACGATGGATTCTGATGGGGCCAACCCCCGCTTCCTGACCAATGGCCAGGCCATGGCGCTCACCCCGCGCTTCTCGCCCGATTACAAATCAATCCTTTATCTCTCTTACCTTGGCCAGCGCCCGCGTATTTTCATCATGAACGCTGATACTGGTGCGCAAAGGCTTGTCACGGAGAGCGCGAACCCGACATTTTCGCCGCGCTGGTCCCCCGACGGCAAGACGATCCTGTATTCAATGGCCATTGCCGGCAATACCGACATTTACTCGATCCCTGCCAGTGGAGGCACACCGCGCCGCCTGACAAATGCGCCGGGCATTGACATTGGTGGCAGTTTTTCACCCGATGGCTCAAAAATCGTATTCGAAAGCGACCGTTCCGGCAGTCAGCAAATCTATGTGATGGGAGCAGACGGTTCTGACCCAAGCCGGATCAGTGCAGGCGGAGGCCGCTATGCCACACCTGAATGGAGCCCGCGCGGAGATTTGATTGCGTTCACAAAGATCGCTGGCAATTTCCGCATCGGCACAATGACACCTGGCGGAGGCGGCGAAAAGATACTCACTGATGCATGGCAAGACGAATCGCCCAGCTGGTCGCCCAATGGCCGCGTCATTCAATTTTTCCGCACCGCGCAAGGCTCAGGCAAAACCTCCGTATGGCAAGTGGATTTGACGGGCGTAAACGAAAGGCGCATTCCTACACCAATCGACGGATCAGACCCCGCTTGGGGCCCGATTCTCCCTTAAGAGCATGTGCGTGCGTAAAAGAAGGAACAGCAAGATGAAGACAACAAGCATCATGATCCTTGGGCTGGCAACCCTTACCCTTTCGGCCTGCGCCACCAAGCGAGACCGCCTGCCGCCTGAACCCATGGGAACGCCTGGAGGCACAGCAAGCAGCGGCCCCAGTGCACCGACACCGGGCAGTCAGGAAGATTTCGTCGCCAATACTGCGTCTGATCGCATCTATTTCAACACTGACAAATTCGATATTGATCAAGAAGATATGGACGTTTTGCGCAGCCAAGCGACATGGCTCCAGCGCTATCCCAGTGTCCGCGTGACAGTGGAGGGCCACTGCGATGAACGCGGAACCCGCGATTACAACCTTGCGCTTGGCGAACGTCGCGCCAACGGGGCCAAGAATTTCCTAGCGTCACTTGGCATTAGCCCCGCCCGCATCACGACGATCAGCTACGGCAAGGAACGGCCTGACGCTGTAGGATCGAACGAAGAAAGCTGGGCTAAAAACCGGCGTGCGGTGAGTGTAACAGTCAGGTGAAACAGATATGCTCTAAAGCCCCTCCACCTTTAGGGGAGGGGTTGGGGTGGGGCGTGGCAGCCCGAAATAAATCCGTTGACCTATCACCTAGCTCAACCGCCCCACCCCAACCCCTCCCCTAAAGGTGGAGGGGCTAGAAAAG
>JANPCO010000077.1:0-2760 GCA_031430995.1 Sphingomonadales bacterium
ATCGGGCAAAAGCGCCCGCCGGTTTGCCGCCGTCACTTCATACACCGACGATCCAGTGCGTGGGCCGCTTGGCGTGTCGACTTCGACAATCATTTTGAACTTGTAGCTATGTTCAGGCAGGGAAGCGCAACCTGTGATCGCCAGGAAAGCGGGGATACCCGCGAATGCGAGACTCATTCGGTTGAAAGTCCTACGCCCCATCATGCTGCAACGTCCCATCTGCTAATTTCATCGTCTCTCAACATACGCACCATATCGAGACCAGTGTTCAAGTCATCCAAGGATTTAGAAACTCGCAACATCTGTGCGGAATTTGAACTACGGCAACATTGCCGGGTGATGCAGGCTCTGCTGTGCTCGGGGCTTGACCCGGAGCCTAGACGTCCAACATTCCGACGTGTGCACCCTGGGCTCCGGGTCAAGCCCGGAGCACTGTCCGAGCCCGGAGCGCGGCACCTTACCTACCCAAACACCCGCGTGAGTCCCGAGGACAAAATACTAATTAAAGACTGTCCCCTGGTCATCCGCAGACTTCTGAAGCCGAACCGCATCATGCGCAAGGCCTGTTGAGGTGCTGATTAGTATCGTGCCTCCGGAACTCCTCGCAGTCCGCTCACCTCGCCCGCCCCACGCTCTCGGCAAGCACCCCTGCGACATAGGCGTTGAGCGACACCCCTTCACGCGCGGCCACGAATTTCAGTTTCTCATGCAAGGATCGCGGCACGCGTTGCCGCCATTGGCCAAGCGATGCGGGGCCGGGGACTGTTCGGCCCAGTTCCTTGGCGGCGCTATGCCATTCTGCAATGGCGCTTTCGGCGTCGGCCAGTGCAGCCTCGGGCGTATCGCCGTCACCCATGCAACCGGCAAGCGCAGGCACTGTCGCGAGCCATCCGCCGCCATCGGCATCGGACAACGGCTCTACCATGATCGCATATTCTGCCACTTTTGCCATGCTATTGGTCCTTCACAAATTCCATCAGCTTGCGGATATAGATTGGCTTGATCGGGCGTTTGGCGGGGATGGTAAGAATGGTATCGCTCCCCGGAACAGCCACTTTCCAATGTGAGCCGCCACCGGTTGGGGGCAAACATTTCCAATCAAGCGCATTGCAGAGCCGTTGTACATCTTGGATCGTCCAATCGCCCGATGGATTCTGGCGCATTTGATCCAACAGCTTATCTGCCTTGCTCATCGTTTTTGATACCGCATGAGGGATCATTGTGCAAGAGTTGAATGCCGATTGGGTGGGCTGGCTCTCTGGCCCAATTCGGCTAACGAATTGCAGCGCCAGTGTACCAACTGCACCACATCACCCCCAACACTCCCACCAACACCTACCCAAACACCCGCGTCATCGACATATCGAGCATCACCAACTGCCACAGCAGCCGCCCGTGATCGGCGACCCCGGACTTATGTTCGCTATACACCCGCGCCAGGGCCTCGGGCGCGAACCAGCCGCTTTGCGCCAGGGCTGAGCGGGTGCAGACATGCTCGGCCTCGGCTGCAAGCGCACCGCGGAACCATGCGCTAATCGGCGTGACGAAGCCCATTTTCTTGCGGTAGAGTATGTCATGCGGCAACCGGTCTTCCAAGGTCTTTTTCATCAGCCACTTGCCCTCTCCCCCGCGAATGCGTTGAGTGACGGGAAGGCGCGCGCCGAATTCGACGAGGCGGTAATCGAGCAGCGGCTCCCGCGCCTCAAGGCTTACATTCATGCTGGTGCGGTCAACTTTGGTGAGGATATCGCCGGGCAGCCAGATTTTCATGTCGGCATATTGAGCGCGGTCAAGAGCATCGCGCGCGGGGGCATTCCTCATCGCCTCAATATAGCGATCCTCCGCACGGTGGCCCTGAAGTGACGCCTTGAAGCCGTCTGTATAGAGCGCGCCCCGCGCTTCCCCGTGGGTGACGCCCACTGACCGGGCATAAGCCTCATCCCCATCCCGCGCGAGGTTGAGGAAGGTTGATTTTGCCCGCATCCACTGCGGCGCCCAGTCTGCCTTGGGGTATAGCCGCCCAAGCGTTCCAAACACGGGCGCGCGCAGGGATTGCGGCAGCAGCCCCCTCACCCGGTCCTCGCCGTGCTGGAATTTGTAGCGGCGATACCCGGCAAAGGCCTCATCCGCGCCATCACCGGACAGCGCGACGGTGACGGTCTCGCGCGCGAGCTGGCACACGCGCCATGTCGGCAGGGCTGAAGCATCAGCAAAGGGTTCGTCGAAAGCCGTGGCTAGCACGTCCATTGCTGCAAAATCATCAGCCGCCACGATGCGCTTTCGGTGATTGGTCGCGAAGCGCTGCGCAATTTGTTCGGCGTAGCGGGTTTCATCTAGCGCGCTGACGTCAAAACCAATGGAGCATGTTTCGACAGCGGACTTGCTCGCCTCCGCCATGAAGGCAACGACGGCGCTGCTATCGACTCCGCCAGACAGGAACGCACCCAAAGGCACGTCAGACACCATCCGTGACGTGACGGCCTTGCGCAGCAAATCGCGCATTTCTTCCTCTAGTGCCGCCTGTGACGCGGTGCTGCGCTGGCTGAAATCAATATCCCACCACACCGTCGGCTTCGGTAGGGGCTTGCCGCGATCCAGCTGCATGTAAGTGCCCGCAGGCAGCTTCTTGACGCCAGAGACAAGGCAGGCATCATCGGGCACATAGCCCAGCGCCAGATAATCCTCGATAGCCGTGACGTCAGCTTCCCTTCGCACCGCAGGATTAGCGAGTAAGCCTTTGAGTTCGGACGCGAAAGCAAT
>JANPCO010000078.1:0-2870 GCA_031430995.1 Sphingomonadales bacterium
CGCGTTCGAGCGAATAGCGCCATTGCTATGGATGCGAGCCGGTAGCGAAGGATGCCGGATTGAAACGCTTCCCGCCGATGGCTGGGAAATTGCCGACAGCTACGGATTGCTAGTCAATCTGGACAAGTCAGCGCCCTTTGCAACGGCGATGAAAGCCAAGGACTCTGTTCGCATCGCCTACATTGTCACGGACGACGACCGGCGATTTCAATCAGTCGTGCGCCAGCTTCCCAGTTCGGTGGAGCCGGTGCGGCTCTATGAGTCATACCTCACCAATTTCCGCTTTGCGATGGGCCGCTAACCAATGAAATTCACGCTCAAGGATTATCAGGACGAAGCGGTTGCCGATGTTCTCGACCGCCTGAAAAAGGCGAAAAAGCGTTGGCATGAGGATAGCGACAAGCACGCCTTTTCGCTTACAGCAACAACGGGTGCGGGCAAAACCGTCATGGCGGCAGCGGTATTCGAGGCGCTGTTTTATGGCAGCGACGACTACAATTTTGAGGCCGATCCCGGCGCAGTTGTTATCTGGTTTAGCGATGACCCGTCATTGAACGAGCAATCGCGCTGGCGGCTGCACGAAGCCTCAGACAAGCTGACAGTATCCGATCTTGTCACGGTCGAAAGCACATTCGGGCGCGAAAAATTCGAGGCGGGTAAGGTCTATTTCCTCAATACGCAGAAGCTCGGCAAGAACAGCCTCTTAGTGCGCGGCCATGATCCCGACGACGCATTGATTGAGAAAGACGGGCATCAAATGCGGATCATGCCCGACATGCGTTCGCATACCATTTGGGACACGATCCAGAACACCATCGAAGACCCCGATTTGACGCTCTATCTTGTCCTCGACGAAGCGCATCGCGGCATGAAAGAAAATGGGAGTGCGACCGTCACCGGCAAGCCGACCATTGTGCGACAGCTTATCAACGGCACCGGAGGCGTTCCCGGCATTCCTGTTGTCTGGGGCATCTCCGCCACCGTGCAACGCTTTAACGACGCCATCGCCGGAATGCAGGGGCATGGCACGCTACCCAACGTCGTTGTCGATTCAACGAAAGTGCAGGACTCGGGCCTTATCAAAGACACGATCAATCTCGACGTGCCGGATGAAGTTGGCGACTTTGCCACTGTGCTACTGCGGCGCGGAACGACGAAGCTCCGCGAGATTTCCGAGGCGTGGGCCGAATACAAAAAGCAACAGGACGATGCCGATACCGTCCATCCGCTAATGGTGCTTCAGGTTCCGAATTCGCCAAACCACAACGAAATTGGGTCTTGGCTCGATGTCATCTTTGAGGCGTGGCCCGACTTGCCCCATGATTGCGTCCGCAACGTCTTTGGCGAGCACAAAGCCGAAAGTTTCGGGAGCCGCACCGCAGCTTACATTGCCCCCGAGCGCGTGCAGGAAACCGATGATGTCCGCATCCTCGTTGCCAAGGACGCGATTAGCACAGGTTGGGATTGCCCCCGCGCCGAGGTGATGGTTTCGTTCCGGTCGGCCAGCGACAGGACACACATAACTCAATTGCTAGGCCGCATGGTTCGTGCCCCGCTAGCCCGACGCATCCCCGGCAATGATCGGCTAAATGCGGTCGATTGCCTGTTGCCCCGTTTCGACAAAGCCTCAGTTGAAGCGGTTGTGAATGCCCTAATGAGTGGCGGCGATGCGGGCGAAGACCTTCCATTGCGCCGCGTGCTCATTAATCCGGTCGAATTGATGCCCAACCCGATCATTCCCGAAACGGTGTGGGAAAAACTGTTATCCTTGCCATCGCAAACCCTGCCCAAGCGACAAGCTCGCCCGGTCAAGCGATTGACTGCGCTCGCCCACGAATTGGCCGTTGACGGTTTGCTTCCCGATGCCGGTAAGAAGGCACATGCCGAGATGCACAAGGTGCTCGATCAAGCCCGGACGCAATACGACACGGAGATAACAGCGATGCGCGATGCTGTGCTTACCGTCGAAGGTCAGACGCTCACGACCGACGTTGCGACAAACGGGATGACGTTTAACCAGTTTGTCGAGACGGCAGATTATGCGGTCATCGAAGACGCTTACAGACGGGCGGGGAGGATTATCAGTCCCGATCTTGCCACTAGCTACAGCGAGCACCTGGCCAGTGAAATCGAAGCTGCGGAAGACGATGAAGAGGCTCTAATCGACGCACACACTTTGGTTGCTGCAATAGGTTTGATTCCTGAAATCCAAGGCGATCTTGAGGCCGCCGCCGAAGCCTTATCCAACGAGTGGCTGGGCGACTATCGGGAAGCGATAGCCGCGCTTTCCGACGAACGGCAGGAAGTCTATCGTCAAATCCGCGAATTGAGCGCACACCCGCTCGACGTGTCGCTTGCCCGACCTAGTGCTTGGTTGCAGCCCGCAACCGCGAGGGAGAACGGCGTTGAGACGCCATTACCCCGTTACAAAAAGCACATGCTCTGCGATGCAGATGGAAAGTTTCCTGCTGAGCTGAATGTTTGGGAGCGGGCGGTCCTTCAAGCCGAGACGGCTAAGGACGGTTGCATAGCATGGTATCGCAATCCGCCCCGCGCCAGTCAGGATTCGTTGGGCATCGTTTATGATGACGTGGACGATAAGCGGATTATGCGGCCCGACTTCGTGTTTTTCAGCCAACAGGCCGATGGTAGCATCGGTGCTGACATTGTTGACCCACACGGGCATCATTTAGCAGACTCCCTGCCCAAGTTGCATGGCCTTGCCCGCTATGCCGAGGCGAATGGGCATTTGTATGGGCGGATTGAGGCGGTTTCAGAGGTTGAAGGACGATACCGTGTGCTGGACCTTCAGAAGCCGGACGTGAGGGCGGCGATCTATGCAGCCGCAAGCGCCAAATCCGCCTATCTCG
>JANPCO010000079.1:0-26385 GCA_031430995.1 Sphingomonadales bacterium
CAATATCGCAGGATCATGGCGCATCCTGAATTTGATCGCTTTGATCTCAGCAGTTTTCGCATGAAATATTGCACAAGCGCGCCCTTTGCCGCTGCGCTGAAGGCTGATGTCGTCGCGCGCTGGCCCGGCGGGCTGGTCGAGATTTACGGGATGACCGAAGGCGGCGGGGTGTGCCTGCTGATGGCGCATGAATTCCCCGATAAACTCCACACCGTCGGCCGCCCCTCCCCCGGCCACGATATGCGCGTGATTGATGAGGGCGGGAATGAATTGCCGCCCGGATCAGTCGGCGAAATCGTCGGGCGCTCGCCTGCGATGATGAGCGGCTATAATAACCGCCCCGACGCGACTGACGCGATGAAATGGTGGGACACGGAAGGCAACCTCTTCTACCGCCACGGCGATATTGGGCGCTTTGACGAAGACGGCTTCCTCACCCTGATGGACCGGGCCAAGGATATGATCATATCCGGCGGGTTCAACATTTACCCCAGCGATCTGGAAGCGATCCTGCTGCAAGACGACGCCGTTATCGAAGCCGCCGTCATCGGCGCGCCCAGCGACGATTGGGGCGAAACGCCTGTCGGCTTCGTGGTTGTGGTGGCGGATGCAGAATTAGCCGCGATATTGGCCACCGCCAACGCCAAAGTCGGTCGCACACAGAGGCTTAATCGCCTGATCGCCATTGATGAACTTCCGCGTAGTCCGATTGGTAAAGTGCTGAAGCGGGAATTGCGGGACGGGTTGTGATGGGGGCGGGCTGTGTCTGTTGCAAATAGCGATCACTATGCTGACAAATATGATCATTACTTAATTGGCGCTTGTGTAACTCGCTGATTTGAGGGCAGAATATTATCATGAGCAAATTCGAATTTAGGGGTTATCGCACCTGTCACTGTAATTTCGTCCGCTACTTGTTCGCCTTTTTGGGGATAGCGTTTCTTGGGGTTTGTTCATCCGCTCAGGCGCAAATGATGAATCAATACAGCAACACAACGACTGGCGCGATCACTGACGTCAATTGCGGAACAGCCGGCCAAATCACGCGCATTTTCACAGTCCCCACCAGTTTCATCGTCGGCGACGTCAATCTGGGTGTGTTTTTAACGCACACCTATCGCAGTGATTTGCGGATAACACTTCAGTCGCCTGCTGGGACGATGGTGGCGATCATGACCAATACCGCAGGGTCGGGCGACAATCTTAACGACCTGTTTGATGATGAGGCAGCAACGCTGATTTCGGCGCATAATGGAACGGTAACCGATCCGGTAACGCCTGTGCCGCCGCCTTATTCGCACAGTTTCAGGCCAACTGGGTTACTTTCGGCCTTTGACGGGCAAAATGCGGCAGGAACTTGGACGATGATCATCTGCGATTCGGTTGCGCAAGATGTCGGGAATTTCAGCCGTGCGGATCTTTATATTACCTCGACCAGCCTTTCGGTCGTCAAAACATCAAGCGTGATCAGCGATCCCGTCAACTTGTCCAATCCAATTGCTGTACCGGGGGCGGTGGTCAGCTATTGCATCCTTATGACCAACAATGGCACCGCAGCGACTGCTCCGTCGACCAATGTTGTGATAAACGATCTGTTGCCCGCCAACATCAGCTATGTAGCAGGATCAATGCTATCGGGCACAACATGTGCTGGCGCTGCGACTCCTGAAGACAACGATACTGTCGGCACTGATGAAAGTGATCCGTTCGGCATGAGTATCAGCGGCGGCACGATTTCAGGCACCGCAGCCTCCCTAGCGGCAGGTGGGACCTTTGCGATGGTATTCCGGGTTACGCTCAACTGATCTTGCCGAGGGGGAATTATGAAATTACTGGAATTACGATGCCAGTTTACGAGGGTTCGGTATTGCAGTGACAGATATCACGGTGACAGTGCATTTGATATCACGGTGACAGTGCATTTAACTATTGATGTATCTTCGATCCGTTCAGCGGCTAGTGCATAATTTGTGAGCCGATACCTAGAATACAACCTCTTGATGCCTAAGCCCAATGCCACGCCACGGCAGTTGCTGACCGAGCATCGTTCCAAGCCTGCGGATTGACATTTTGATCACATTATGTACTATCTGCATGATGATTGCCGAAACAATATCTGTGCCCAAGCGCCAATTTAGCTGTAACGGCCACGCGCGCCATAAGGGCAGTTTACAGCCCCTTTGGCGATACGCGATTTCACTGTTACCTTCGGCAGATTTCTGCCATTTTTTAGATATGATAGCGTCGGGCTCGATTGCAGCGGGGGAATTACGGTGAGAGGTGCGATATTCCCTGATTAAGCCTTGTCGGACTAGCCAATTGCAAGCACATACATAATGTGAATTAGGTAACATTAACGGTTCACCGCACGTCCTCACCGGCTTACGATTAAAGGCCTCGTCGCCCAAACCCTGATCTTGATGGGGGCGCCGTCATGCCATTGTTAGCGGCGAGTGGTTCGCGTTCTAACTCCGCCAAGCGCTGGCTTACCCGGACATCGAACGATTGACTATTGGGTCTTGGCACGGAGGGCGCAGGATGATCTTGATCTATCCCTGATGCTTCGCTGCTGGTCAGGCTGCGCCCTATAAAGCTTCTGAACTTCCAGCCTGTGCCCAGCAACACGATCAGGAAAAACATCCAAAACCCGCCGAAGCCACTGCTTGACTCGCTGGCTTCCTCTGGTTGTTCGCCCCGGGCCGCTCTTGCGGCAGCTCGGGCAGCGCTATCGCGCTTATGCTTGGCCGCGAACGCTTTCACACGCACCTGATAGGCTGCTTGAGTTTCGCCAGGCTCACGCTCAATCATGCGTCCTGTGGCAATCAGTTGATCCTTATGTGCCTTTTCTTCGGCTGCATCCTTTGCCGCAGCGGCATTTTCTTCCGCATGGTCAGCCTTGTGCTTTGCTGTTGGATCAAAGCCGAGCATATCTTTGAGCATGAGGATTTCGGCGGGCCCGAGTTTTTTGAATGCGTCGCCACTGTATAAAACATAACCGCGCCGCTCGCTGCCGGTCAGGAAACCAACATCATAGTTTTTTCCATCATCTACGAAAGGAGCTGTGTCGGGCAGGTCATGAACAAGCTCAATGCTTTCGCCTCCTCCTCCGCCGCCAAAAATCGGGATAATCCCGAAACGTCTTCTGGCCTCTGCCGGAGAAGCCATCAAGCAGACTGTGACAAAAATTGTTAGCCAAGCCGCAGATGACGGCAATCGCTGGTTTGTCATGTGGCTTCCCCCCAAAATCGCCAAATCCGCGACCTTGACTAGCGGCGCCATCTTACATTTGAATTAACGCTGCCAAATTACCGGGTGCGCCGCCCCCTTGCGCATTGCTGCCCCATTCGGCTTGACGTAAACGTAAGGCTGCATCACACGAGAATTCTTAGATCAAAAGGAGCCCATTCATGTCTGAAGTCCTCATCGAAATCCGCGACGGCATCTTGATCGTCACGCTGAACCGCCCGGAAGCCAAAAACGCCGCGACGAAGCTGCTGTCTGAACTCGTCGCTGCCGCGATGGATCAGCTGGACGGTGATGACGCCTTGCGTGTTGGCATTATCACCGGCGCGGGCGGCACATTCTGTTCGGGGATGGATCTGAAAGGCTTTCTGCGCGGTGAAACGCCGTTTGTGCCGGGTCGCGGCTTTGCCGGGCTGACGGAAGCGCCGCCGAAAAAGCCGCTGATTGCTGCTGTGAATGGCTATGCGCTGGCTGGTGGGTTTGAAATCATGCTGGCTTGTGATTTGGTCGTTGCCAATAAGGATGCGAAGTTTGGCATTCCTGAGGCCAAGCGCGGGCTTGCGGCGGCTGCCGGTGGCCTTGTCCGCCTGCCCCGCCAAATCACGCCGCGTCTGGCGATGGAATTGGCGCTCACTGGGGATTTTGTGTCCGCTGGCCGGGCCTATGAAATGGGGCTGATCAACCGCGTGACCGACGGCGACGCGCTGGACGGCGCGCTGGAACTGGCCGCGTCGATCACGGCTAACGGCCCGCTGGCCGTGGCGGCATCCAAGCGCGTGATTGTGGAATCGCGCGAATGGAGCGAAGCGGAGATGTGGAAAAAGCAGGGCGAAACGCTGGGCAATCTTTTCATGACTGAAGACGCCCGCGAAGGCGCAGCGGCGTTTGCCGAAAAGCGCAAGCCAAACTGGAAGGGCAAGTAGGGCACGCGCGGTGAAGCCATATCCGCTCACGCTGAGCTTGACGAAGCCCGGGTGGGCAGTGAACGCGCGGTAACGAGGCTTCGTCAAGCTCAGCCTGAGCGGACTTGAAACTATTGCGGAACCACAAAAAAGGGCCGGAGGAATGGTCCCCCGGCCCTATAACGATCAGGTGCGCCCCCAAGAGCGACGGATCACTCTCCGCCGAAATTCACGCGGGCCGTTACACCGAAATATCGATCAGCCTCGCGGGGGATCTGATAGCGATACGTGCCCGCAACGCCGCCGTCGCTGATGGCTGAGGCAAAGCTGGTGTCGAACGCGTTCTTCACTTGGAACAGCAGGCGGTATTTGTCATCACTGCTCACCACGCCAGCGGTCAAATCAAGCAAGCCGTAGCCGCCGATTGTTCCCGCCGCACGTTGAGCCGCGTTACCGACGAAAAGCGACAGCTGCTTTGACTGGATCGATCCTTGGGCGCCAAAAGTGAAGTCCAGCGAATTGCCGGTCCGCATCCGATAGTCAGCGCCAAGCGAGCCTTTCCATTTCGGGGCATAGGCCAGCGAAGTGCCCCTTGGCACCAAAGCACCGGCATTACCGCCAACGGGCAGACGGAATGCGTCAACCTTCGCATCAGTGTAAGCAAGTCCGCCTGAGATCGCCAGATCGGTTGCCGGACGCCACAGCAAATCAAGCTCCGCGCCGCGCGTTGAAATTACACCCGCATTGGCAAAGCGTGTTGTGACGACGCCTGCAACGACATCGGGATTGTTGGCCTGGAAGTTCTTATATTTGGCATAATAGGCCGCCAAATTGAGCACCAGTGTTCCGCCAAACAGGCTGTTCTTCAATCCGACTTCATAACTGTCGGCTGTTTCAGGGGCGATGGGGAAACCGCCGCTGGCCGTTGTTTGGTTGAAGAACGTGTTGAATGCTGGCCCCTTATACCCGCGCGCGAACGTGGCGTAGGCCATGATATCATCGCTCAGATCATATTGAACGCCTGCTTTGCCCGACCAATTGTCATTGGTTGTCTTGTTGCGGAACGGAATGCCGTTGCTCACTCCGGCAACAAAGGCTCCGTTCACTGATGTGCCGTTGTTAAACACGCCAGAGTCAAAGTTGGTATTCACGCCTGGAATGCCGGCAACATTTGGAGTTGCAACGCGGATATGATCCACATCGAGCTGATCACTTGTGTAGCGGATGCCTGCGATAACCCTGAAGGCATCCGAAACGTTGATAGTGCCTTGCGCAAAGAAGGCCAAATTCTTGAACACTGACCCAAAGTTGGCCGTGCCTGAGAATGTGGCAGATGGAGGTGCACCAAATGCACTGCACGGCGTGAGAACCAATGGCCGAACGGCAGCGTCGCACCGTGTTAATGTCCGCGTAAATGTCCGGCGGCTTTCTGCGCGCGAATAATAAGCCCCGACAACATAGTCGAAGAACTGTTTCCCCGGCGACGTCAGGCGGATTTCCTGGCTGAACGTGTTGCCAGTCTGCGGTCCGTCGTCACGGCTATCTTGCAAGTTGAACCGATTTGCTGGGCCAGTGATATCCGCGTAAGCTTGGCTGATAAAATCACCGTCGCGAATTTCACGTTCGTTATACTTGCGGTAGGCTGTGATTGACGTAACGGTTTGCGTGCCAAGCGTTGCGTCCATTTGGAACGACAGGCCCCAACTGGTCTGCTGGCTTTGTGTGAGCACATTCTGGCGGATGCGCCGTGTTTCATCGCCTGCGATCGTTGGCAGTGCAGGTTGAATGTAGGCAAGCAATGAGGCTGGAGTATTGGTCGAAATTGATGCAATTGGAACGCCGCCAATCACGTCTGCACAGCAATCATCCTTCGCCTTGCGCCAATCTCCGATCAGCGTGAAGGTTACGTCTGGCGACACTTCGGCGACCAGCGCCGCGCGCAGGCCGTAGCGCTCATAGCCATTGACCTTGGTGTTCAGCGCTTCGTTGAAAATATTGCCATCATATTTGCCGTAAAAACCATTGACGCGCAGCGCGGTGCCGGTGCCAATTGGCAAATTGATCATGGCGCGACCGCGATATTCCGACTTGTCGAAATAGCTCGCTTCAAGTGAACCTTCCAGAATGTCCGTCGGCTTTTTGGTGATGATATTCACCACGCCTGCAGACGCGTTTTTGCCGAACAAGGTTCCCTGCGGCCCGCGCAGCACTTCGATCCGTTCAATGTCGACGAGGTCACTAAAAGCTTCGCCTGCACGGCTGTAAACCACGCCGTCGACGACTGTCGAAACCGAAGGCTCACCTGCGATGGAGAATGTCGAGGTTCCGACGCCGCGCAAAAAGAGCGACTGGTTGATTGCCGCGCCGGATTTGCGGAAATTGAGCGCTGGCACCAAATACTGCGCATTTTCCATGTTAATGCCGCCCTGATTGGCGATGGCCGCACCCGAAATGACGGACACCGCGACGGGCACATCCTGCAAACGCTCTGACCGCTTTTGCGCCGTCACAACGATTTCGGCTGGGGCTGAGTTGTCGCTGTCAGCCGCAGCATCCTGCGCCCATGCTGGCAGTGCTGTGGCGATGAACGCCAGCGCTGTGGTTGCTTTCAAAATTGTCTTCATAGGGGGTATTCCTTCCTGCTTCGTTTCCCGCCCGGCTTTTTGTCAAAACGTGGCGGTTTTGGTTCAAAATCCGAGTTCGCTCATTTCCACAACGCGCTTTTCACGGGCGCTGATTTCCGCAGCCACGCCAATGGAAACGGCACGAAGGCCGTCCTCTGCCGTGACTTCCACTGGCCCCTCACCGCGAACGGCAGCAATGAATTTCTGATGCTCATAGAAAGTTGAGCCATAATGACTGCCAGCCTTCAGCGCTGCATCATCCACGCCGACATGAACGCGCTCAACAGCCTTTGGGTTCATAAATCCAGTGCGGGGCGAAAACACGAGATCCCCCGTCGGGATCAGGCATTCGAGCCGCGCCTTATCCCCAACTGCGGTAATTTCCTCCTGATTTTCAGCACCTTCGGCAAACATGCTGAGGTCAAGCATCGCCCGAACACCGTTGGCAAAGTCGACAGTCGTGTAGCTATTATCGAGAATGTCAGGCTGTCTGCCGTCGTATCGCTCGTCAAGATGGTTCACATCCATGGCTCCTGAGCAATAGACGCGCACTGCTTCGCTCCCAGTGATCAGACGCATCAGATCAAAGAAGTGGCAGCATTTTTCAACCATCGTCCCGCCGCTATTCTCGGCAAATCTGTTCCAATCGCCCACTTTGACCAGAAACGGAAACCGGTGTTCGCGGATTGACAGCATCCGCAATTCACCAATGCGCTTGGCATGGACTTGGCGGATAAACTCTGCGGCAGGCGGCATGTAACGATATTCCATGGCCGTCCAGAAAATGCCGGGCGATTGCGCCGCGCGTTCGACAACCCAGCGGGCGTCTTCGAACGTGGTCGCAAGCGGCTTTTCGCACAGGATATGAAGGCCAGCGTCAAACAGTGGAGCCAATTCGCGCCGGTGCGTATGATTTGGGGAAGCCACAATGACAGCATCAACAAGGCCCGAAGCTGCCATCTCTGCGGTAGAACTGAAGCTGGCCACGTCCCGCGCCGCACTGCCGAGCGCCGTTATGGCTCGATTGAGCGAGCTTTCGACCGGATCGGCAAGCGCACACACGACTGCACCCGGCGTAATCGCCAGGTTCTGGATATGCTCCACACCCATCATACCAGTGCCTGTCAGGCCGTAACGTACTGTGCTGACCAACTCAGTCTCCTTATATGACAGCCTTGTCACAAAAGAGTGGCCATATGCAAGACTATGTTGCGCCCCTTCCCTCGCGGTTCATCGCATGTTAGCCTCCGACAATGCGTGTCACGATCAAAGATGTGTCCCGGATTGCGGGCGTTTCGATCAAGACTGTGTCACGTGTCCTTAACAAAGAAAAATATGTGAGGGACGATACGCGGGCCAAAGTGGTGGCGGCAGTTGCGGAGTTGAATTTCAGCCCCAGCCTCGCTGCGCGAACGCTCGCAGGGTCCCGATCATTCCAGATTGCGCTGATTTATGACAATCACAGTCCCTATTATATTCACGCTATTCAGGCCGGTGTGTGGGCACGGTGCCGTGAACAAGGCGTAAGGATGCTCGCCCAACCGGTCGATATTGCGTCAGCAACGCTCGCACAAGAAATTGGCGGTCTCATTGATGAAACGCATGTGGACGGCGTCATCCTGTCGTCTCCGGTCACCGACGCGCCCGAAGCTTTGGCAGAACTGGAACGTCGCAACATCCGCTTCGTCCGCATTTCGCCTGGCACTAATCATGCGCTCACCAGTTCTGTGTTCATGGATGACGCGCAGGCCGCCGATGATATGACCACGCATCTTATCAACCAGGGCCACCGGCGAATTGGGTTTGTGATTGGCCACCCCAACCATATGGCCAGCGATGAACGGCATTTTGGTTATCGTCGCGCGCTTGACCGCGCGGGTATAGGGTATGAGCCTTCGCTTGTTCGCCCCGGTGAGTTTGATTTTGCCAGCGGAATGGCTGCGGCAAAAGCTCTTTTATCGCCTCAGAACAAGCCCACTGCGATATTTGCGAGTAACGATGATATGGCGGCAGGTATCCTGTCCTACGCTCATCACATCGGTTTGGATGTGCCGCGCGATCTGTCAGTGGCGGGGTTTGATGACACGGATTTGGCACAACTGGTTTGGCCGCAACTCACCACAATCCGCCAACCGACACGCGATTTGGCCTTTGCAGCTACAGGGCTGCTGTTTGAGGCAGACCCCGTGATCACGCATCAACGCCTGCAACATGAACTTATCATTCGCGCCAGCACCACCCGGGTCCGCAGCTAAAATGGGGAGAGGGTCTAAGGGTTGACCGGCCAATTCAAAGGGGGCAATTAAGACACCGCTGTCATAACTAGGTCTGCCTTCGGATGAACGAAACACGCTTTCTTCCCCAACCCCCAAAAATGCGCCCGCTTGGGCCAAGTGGTAAAGCTGTTAGCAGCCTGGCTTGGGGAATGTGGCGGTTTTGCGGAAACGATGTGAAGGCGGCTCGCACGCTCGTCGACGCAGCGCTGGAATCGGGCATCACTTTGCTTGATACGGCCGACATTTACGGGCCAGATAATGGGGAAGATTTTGGCGCGTCTGAGGTGCTGTTGGGGCGCGTCTTTGCAGAAGACAAATCGCTGCGTGATAAAATGGTTCTCGCGTCCAAAGGCGGCATCATCATCGGTGTGCCTTACGATTCAAGCGCGGCGTACATTGCCAAAGCAATTGATGCGTCCCTTGCCCGTCTCGGTGTTGAACAGCTCGATCTGTGGCAAATCCACCGGCCTGATATCCTCACTCACCCACAAGAAATGGCAAGGGCATTGGAAAATGCTGTGACTGCAGGAAAAGTCTCTGCTGTCGGGGTTTCTAACTTCACAGTTGCGCAGATGAGTGCGTTGAAATCGATTCTCTTAATTCCGCTTGCGACGACCCAACCAGAATTTTCTTCCCTACAGGTGGGACCGATTGAAACTGGGGAACTCGATTTTGCAATGCAGCACGGGATGGCAGTGCTCGGTTGGTCGCCGCTTGGACAGGGGCGGATTGCCAACCCCACAACCAAGCGCGAACATGATGTTGCGGCGGTTCTGGATTCCATCGCAAACGCGCAAGGCGTTTCCCGCACCGCTGCGGCATATAGCTGGATCATGGCGCATCCCGCGGGAATTATTCCCATAGTCGGCTCGCAACAGGCAGACCGCATTCGCGAAGCCGCTGACGCTTACAAGGTGCAGTGGACCCGTGCTGATTGGTATGCTGTGCTTGTTGCGTCGCGCCAGGAACCGCTGCCGTGAACTTGATCCTTTCCCTCAGGCTGTCGAAGCATGTCCTGAGCGCCTGCAGGCTAGTTGAAGGGGGCTGTGTTTCAACGATTCCCATATCTGACAACAAGACAAGACGGCTCTTCGACAAGCTCAGGGAAGACATATCATGACGTCGAAACCTCAATGCGAAATCAGCTGGTTTTCCGCCCTTTGTGATGATGACTATGAATTTCTCGGCCAGCCTGATCCGGCACTCACGTCGAGTTGGGAGCATTGCCGCAATATCGTCTTGAATGCAGAAAAAGGAGGATTTGACAACATCCTCCTCCCCTCCGGCTATGCGCTGGGCATGGACACGACCGTTTTTGCTGCCGCGATCGCCACACTCACACAACGCATCCGCATGCTAATGGCAGTTCGGATCGGGGAGACATGGCCGCCGCAACTGGCCCGTCAGATCGCGACGCTGGACCGCATCCTCGGTGGGCGTTTGACCGTCAATATCATTTCATCCGATATGCCCGGCGAGAAAATGGACAGTGCACCACGCTATCGCCGCACAGTTGAGGTGATGCACATCCTGAAGACTTTGCTGAACGGACAGCATTTGAGCCACCATGGTGAGCACTACCAGCTGGAAATCGATCCCCCGCGTGTGACGACGCTGTCCGGCAAATGTCCGCCACTCTATTTCGGTGGGTTATCTCCTGCGGCAAAAGACGCGGCGGCAGAAGGATGCGACGTTTATTTGATGTGGCCAGAGACCGTTCAAGGCGCTTCAGATTTGATCGCGGATATGACTGCACGAGCCGCTGCGAAAAGCCGCACGCTTAAATACGGGTTTCGTGCGCATGTTATCGTGCGGGAGACAGAGGACGAAGCGCGCAAAGCGGCGGACCGGCTGCTCTCCAAGCTTGATGCCGACAAAGGTGCGGAAATCCGCAACAAATCTCTGGATGCGCAGACCTATGGCGTCGCACGTCAAGCGGAATTGCGAGAAGCTTCTGCCGCCAATGATGGCTATATCGAGGATAATCTCTGGACTGGAATTGGTCGTGCGCGGTCTGGCTGCGGCGCTGCCATTGTTGGCAATCCAGATCAGGTGCTGGCGAAGTTGAAGGCCTATCAAGCCGTTGGAATTGAGGCGTTCATCCTGTCCGGCTATACCCACATCAGCGAATGCGACATGTTTGCGCGCTATGTGATGCCGCATATTGATCACGGCCCGCTGATCATCTGAGCCTCGCGCCGCAATTTAGAGGTTGACGCTGCTCGCCCTCTCGCCTTTACGCCTACGTAAAGCATTGAGAGGAAGCCGTACATGAATTTTCAGTTTTCTGACGAAGCAGAGGCTTTGCGCGAACAGGCACGGCGGTTCCTCGAGGATAAGTCACCAAAGGCCAAGGCGCGCACTGTAATGGACTCAGGCGACGCCTATGACCGCGCACTTTGGCAGGAAATTGTCGACTTGGGGTGGACGGCGCTGCGCATTCCTGAGGAACATGGTGGCCTTGGCCTCTCCGCGCTGGAGCTTTGCGTGTTGGCCGAAGAACTCGGTCGTGCTCTTTCGCCTGTGCCGTTTACGTCATCGGTTTTGCTGGCGACTGAGGCGCTATTGCTCGGCGGGACAGAGGCACAAAAGGCCAAATGGCTGCCGAAACTGGCTGATGGGTCTGCGATTGGGGCAGTGGCGCTTGCGGAAGGGACAGCCGTTCCCGGCGGACGGTCAAAACTGACGATTTCGAGTGGCAAAGCCACAGGCCAAAAAGCGCCAGTGGCGGATGCTGCGTCCGCAGACTTTTTCATACTATCCAGTAGTGACGGACTGTATCTCGTTGAAAAATCGGCGCCTGGTCTCATTGTGGAGCCTGTGGAAACAATTGACCTTGTCCGCCGGTCATCGCGTCTTACACTTAGCGATACGCCTGTCGAAGCACTTGATGGCGGGCGTGATACATTGGATAAATTCTTGCAATCCTCCGCCATTCTACTCGCATTTGAAGGGCTTGGTGGGGCAGATGCAGCGATGGAAATGGCTGTGGCTTACTCCAAAGACCGTGTTGCTTTTGGGCGGAAAATCGGTGGATATCAAGCAGTGAAACATCGCGCCGCCGACATGTATATCAAAAACCAGCTGGCGCGCAGTCATGCCTATTACGGTGCCTGGGCACTGCTCACAGATGCGCCTGAGTTGCCGTTGGCGGCGGCTGGCGCGCGCGTCGCAGTGCTTGATGCATTTCAATTTGCAGCTGAGGAAAATGTGCAGTTGCACGGCGGCATTGGCTTCACTTGGGAAAGCGATTGCCAGTTCTTTTACCGCCGGGCGCGCACGCTGGCGCTTTCTTTGGGATCGAAAACGCATTGGTCAGATGTGCTCGTCCGGTCATTGGAACAGCGCAATACGGCCATGGCGGCATAATCACATTAGACTGACGGAGACGAACGATGGATTTCGAAGACACAGGTGAAGAAGCCTCCTACCGCGCGAAGGTTCGCAGCTGGATTGAAGCTAACAAGACGGCCATTCGCGACGAAGATCATTCCACGCGTGCAGACTCAGTTGCGGCAGCTAAGGTGTGGCAGAAACTGAAATATGACGCTGGATATGTGGGCATCACATGGCCCAAGGCGGTTGGCGGCCAGGGCGGCACGGCAATGCAGCAAATTATTTTCAATCAGGAAGAAGCGAAGGTCAACGCACCGACGGGTATCTACGCAATTGGTCTTGGCATGTGCATCCCCACTGTGTTCAGCCACGCGCTCACGCCTGATATCGCTGCGCGCTACGTGCCTGTCGCGATGAACGGTGATGAAATCTGGTGCCAGCTTTTCTCTGAACCCTCCGCAGGGTCCGACCTAGCTGGTATTCGCACCAAAGCTGAACCAGACGGCGACGAATGGGTGATCAATGGCCAGAAGGTCTGGACAAGCGGCGCACAGCTCTCAGATTTTGGCATTGTAGTGACGCGCACAGACCCAAGTGTTCCCAAGCACAAGGGTCTGACCATGTTTATCGTAGATATGAAGGCCCCTGGCGTTGAAGTGCGCCCGATCAAGCAAATGTCGGGCGGCAGTGAATTCAATGAAGTGTTCTTCACTGACGTCCGCGTGAAGGATACTCACCGCGTCGGCGGCATTGGCGAAGGCTGGAAAGTCTCGCTTACCACACTTATGCATGAACGATTGGCTGTCGGTGGCAAGCCTGCCAGCGCACCGGGTGTGCAGGAAATGATTGATCTGGCCAAGTCGATCGATCTGGAAGAGGGCAACGCGCTGGAACAGAGCCATGTGCGGCAAAAGATTGCGGAAGCCTATATCAACGATCGCGGTATTGCTCTCACTCGGATGCGGACAATTTCAGCACTGTCGTCTGGGCGGACGCCAGGACCAGAAAGTTCTATCTCAAAGGTCGTCGTAGCAAAAACGATGCAAGATATGGGGGCGTTTGCTGCTGACCTGTGCGAAGGCGCAGGTCTGATCAGCGGGGAGAATATCCCTCACCTTTCGCGCTTTCAAGGCAGCTACATTGGTGCTGCTGGCCTGAGGATTGCAGGCGGTACCGACGAAATTCTGCGCAATATCATTGCTGAACGTGTTCTAGGCATGCCCGGCGACATCCGCCCGGATAAGGACATTCCGTTCAGCGAAGCAACGCGGCTTGGGTAATCATCGCAACGGTCAGCCGCGAGTGCAGGGGCGGAACCAGCGCTGTTTCGAACCTGATGCGGCTGACCACATTTCACTTTGCCGGGCGTAGCGCAATGAGGCCAATCAGGCTCGCCCCAGCACAGCCCGCAAGGTAGAGCCCAACTGCACCAAGGCCGTGACTATCAGACAGCTTTTGCGCCAAAAGGGGCGCTAACCCACCGCCCAAAATCCCGGCCAGATTAAACGTCACAGACGCGCCGGAATAACGGACAAGTGGCGGGAACAGACCGGGAAGCCAGCTGCCAAGCGGGCCATAGACAAGGCCCATTGCGAAAAGCGCCAATGATAGGAATGCTGTGATACTGGCAGAGGAGCCGCTGAGCATAGGTTCAATTGACAGCGCCACAGGGATCGTGAGCATGCAACCAGCGATGAGCACGGATCGTCCTGAAAACATATCCGTAAAATAACCCGACGCAACGATGCCCGCCGCGAGGAAGAAAATCGCGACCAGTTGAAATTGCAGAAATGTCTCGCGCGCTATGCCCAAAGTTTTGGTACCATATCCAAGCGCAAACGCGGTCGTGAGGTAGAAGATTGCAAAACAGGCAATCGCCGCAAATGTGCCGCCCAGCACTTCACGCCAATGGCCGCGCAGCAAGGCCGCAAGCGGAACAGGCGGAGGCGGCGCCTTTGCCAGGGCTTCTGCGAAAGCTGGTGTTTCAGTCAATGTAAGCCGCACCCAGAGACCAATGATCACCAGCAAAGCACTGCCCAAAAAGGGAATGCGCCAGCCCCACTCCATAAAATCACCATCGTTTAGCCATAGCCCGAGCAGCAGGAAAAGCCCGTTGGACGCAATGAAACCGATCGGCGCGCCAAGTTGCGGGAACATTCCGTATCGACCGCGTTTGCCCGGCGGCGCATTTTCGACCGCCAGCAACGCGGCACCTCCCCACTCCCCGCCCAGACCGAAGCCCTGACCAAAGCGAAGCATGCACAAGAGAACGGGGGCTAGCCAACCAATGACAGCATAAGTAGGCAGAAATGCAATGAGAAAGGTAGAAATGCCCATGATCATTAGCGAGGCGACAAGCGTGGACTTCCGACCCACCCGGTCGCCGTAATGCCCGAACGCAACCGCACCGAGCGGCCTTGCAAAGAAGGCCACGGCAAAGCTTGCGTAACTCGCCAATTGAGCCAGCTCAGGCGTATCGCTTGGAAAGAAAAGCGGTCCAAACACCAGTGCCGCAGCTGTGGCGTAGATATAGAAATCGTAAAACTCCACGGCTGTGCCGACCATGGAAGCCGCCAATATACGGCGCGGGGATGCTGTTACTATCATGACCAGGTCCGCTGCCCTGAAACCGCGCAAGTTGCAAGGTGAAGACGCTGCCCCTAACGAACAGTGATGCCCGCTGCCGCCAAATCCATGTCTCTGTCCGATTGGGGGTTGATTATTGCTCTTGCCCTGATTTGGGGCAGTGCCTTTTTCCTGATCACTGTGATCCTGAAGGAAGTGCCACCCAACACGATGGTGTTCATGCGGCTTGCGCTGGCCGTGCCGCCGATGCTGTTGTGGCTAAGCCTCACGAAGGAGCGCATGCCGCGCGATACCGCAAGCTGGCAGCGTTTCTTCATCCTTGGTGCACTGAACGTTGCCCTTCCCTTCATTGTGTTCACGTGGGGGCAAGCGAGGATTACAAGCGGTCTTGCGTCAGTGCTCAATGCGACGACGCCGCTTTGGGGCGTCATTGTTGCCCATTATCTGACGCGAGATGAGAGGATGACGCCCCTGCGGTTAGGCGGCGTTGTCATTGGTTTTGCAGGTGTTGCTGTGATGATGGGCGGCGATGCCCTATCTGGATCTGGCGACACGATACTTGCACAAATGGCGTGCGTTGGCGCAACGCTCTTTTATGCCCTGGCCAGCATCTACGCCAAGCGAATAGGCAGTGATGGCCTGTCCGTGATGCAAATAGCGACAGGACAAGTCTGCACCGCAACTGTGATGCTGATCCCCGTTGTGTTGCTGACTGAAGTGCCTTGGGCTGGGTCCATGCCAAGCGCTGGAACCTGGGCCGCTATGGTGACTTTGTCAGTGATCTCGACCAGTTTGGCCTATCTTCTCTATTTCCGGCTAATTGCCAGCGCGGGGGCCAGCAATGCGCTGCTGATCCCCTTCCTAATCCCACCTGTTGCGATTCTGCTCGGGGCTTTGTTTCTCAATGAAACGCTGACTATCGGCCAGTTTGGCGGCATTGCCCTTATCGCGCTCGGCTTGGCGGTACTCGATGGGCGGTTGATCAGGCATCTTGCCCCTGCCCGCGCTGTTCCCTAAGCGTTCGCGAATGAATATCCCGGCTCACTTAATGGAACCATCCTATATCTCCGGTTTGAACGCGCCTCAAAAAGAGGCTGTACTTGCTACTGAAGGCCCGGTGCTGATGCTTGCGGGCGCTGGCACGGGAAAAACTGCGGCACTCACTGCACGGCTGGCGCACATCATTGCAACGCGGCGGGCATGGCCGTCTGAAATTCTCTCCGTCACATTCACCAACAAGGCCGCGCGGGAAATGAAAGAGCGCGTGGGCCGGATCATTGGCGATGCTGTGGAGGGGATGCCCTGGCTTGGCACTTTTCATTCCATAGGGGCCAAAATGCTGCGCCGTCATGCTGAACTGGTCGGGCTGCAATCCAACTTCACGATCCTAGATACTGATGACCAATTGCGCGTCATGAAACAGTTGATCATAGCTGCTGAACTGGACGAAAAACGCTTCACTGCCAAGGCTTTGGGTGGGCTTATTGATAGCTGGAAGAATAAGGGGATGACGCCGGCGGATCTTGATGCAGGCGAAAGCGAGCGGTTTGCCGACGGCAAAGGCGCGCAGCTTTACGAGGCCTATCAGGCGCGTCTGAAGGCCGTTAACGCATGCGATTTCGGGGATTTGCTGCTCCACGTCCTCACCATATTACGAACGCACCGCGATGTTTTGGAAACCTATCAAACCCGTTTCAAATATATTCTGGTGGACGAGTATCAGGATACCAATGCGGTCCAGTATCTTTGGCTGCGACTGCTTGCCCAAACCCGCAAAAACATCTGCTGCGTTGGTGATGATGACCAATCAATCTATTCATGGCGCGGTGCAGAGGTGACTAATATCCTACGGTTTGAAAAGGATTTTCCGGGCGCGAAAATCATCAAGCTGGAACAGAATTACCGGTCAACTCCGCATATTCTGGCTGCAGCGTCGGGTGTGATTGCACATAATGGCAGTCGCCTTGGCAAAGTTTTGTGGACTGAAATGCCAGAAGGTGAAAAGGTTGACGTCATTGGCGTTTGGGATGGCCCGGAAGAGGCGCGACGCGTGGGTGAAATGATTGAAACCCACCAGCGCAGTGGAGGCTCGCTCAACGATGCTGCAATCCTCGTGCGCGCGCAATTTCAGACGCGGGCTTTCGAAGATCGGTTCATTTCCATCGGCCTGCCCTACAAGATCATTGGCGGCTTCCGCTTTTACGAACGCGCCGAAATTCGGGATGCGCTTGCCTATCTCCGCGTCGTCAATCAACCTGCCGACGATCTGGCGTTTGAACGGATCGTCAATACGCCGAAGCGCGGGCTGGGTGATAAGGCCGTCGCGAAGGTGCAGATGCTGGCGCGCGCGCAAAATATCCCCATTACTCACGCTGCCGCCCGTATTCTTGACACGGATGAATTGACCCCGCAGGCACGCCGGGCGCTGGGCGTGCTGGTTGGCGACATCGCACGGTGGCGAGATATGGCCGGAACAACTCACCACGCTCAACTCGCTCGGCTGGTCCTTGACGAGTGCGGCTACACAGCAATGTTGATGGCCGAAAAATCCACCGAAGCTTCCGGTCGCCTCGAAAACCTCTCAGAACTGGCCCGCGCGATGGAAGAGTATGAAACGCTAGGGGCGTTTCTTGAACATGTCAGCCTTGTAATGGATAATGAAGCAGCGGCTGACACTCCCAAAGTCACAATCATGACAATCCATGCTGCCAAGGGCCTGGAATTTGACCGCACCTTTCTGGTCGGTTGGGAAGAGGGCGTATTCCCTTCCCAGCGCTCGCTTGATGAAGGCGGCTTAGCAAGCTTGGAGGAAGAACGTCGGCTGGCCTATGTTGCCATCACGCGAGCGCGGCGGCGGTGCACCATCACTCATGCCGCCAATCGCCAGATTTACGGTCAATGGACAAGCAGCATCCCCTCTCGTTTCATTGCCGAGCTTCCCGAGGAACATGTAAGCGTCGAGACCAGCATGGCAGGCGGTGAGAGCCTGTGGAGGGCGAACTGGGCACAAAATGATGATCCGTTTGCTCATGTGGCCAGAGGCACGGGGCGTGGCCCTGGCTGGCAGCGGGCCTCAGGTGGATTTTCGACACAGCCGACGCGGATTGTGGAGGCGCGGGGCAGCGCAATCAGTCTTGGCAATAAAGGCCGCAGCGACATTGCCCTTGGCCAGCGCGTGTTTCACAGCAAATTCGGCTATGGTGAAGTCGCGGAGATTGAAGGCAGTAAGCTGGAGATAGATTTTGAACTGTCTGGGCGCAAACGGGTCATGGACAGCTTTGTGACAGTGGCCTAGCCGCACGTCGCTTAACTGGAAAACACCAGCGCTGCTGTATTGTTAACAACATGCAGCAGGATACAAGTCTGCAACGATCCTGTGCGATGATACAGATACCCAAATGCCGCGCCAAGAACCATGAGTGCTGGAGTGGCCAAAGGTTGCAAGTGAATGGCCGCAAAAACCAGAGCAGCAAGCCATATCGCAACATGATGGTTCATCCGCTGAACAAGTGCTGTTTGCAGATAGCCCCGGAATAATATCTCCTCAATCATCGGTGCCATCAGGGCAACAGCAAGGAACTTAAGGATCATGCCTGTAGTCGTTGCGTCGAGGGCTTTCAGGATGGCGATAATATCGGCCTGCAATTCCACGCCGGGCACGACGTAAGTGGTGTAGGCCCAGTTGACGGCAAAGGCGCCAATCAGGAGGACCGCGGCTGTGCCCAATGTTTCCAAAAGTGGCAGCCGCGACGGAGTGAATAGGCCGATGCGTGCCGCGCGACCATCCTTCAGCACGTTCATGGCAAGCAACATCAGTGTGATGATCCCAGCCCCGACAAGCCCCCAGACAACTGACATTGCGATTGAAGGGTTTGACATCACCGTTTCAGGGTTATTCATCGCCGCCGTCATCGTGCTTGGATCGCCAGCCGCAGCGACCGCCATTGCCGCAATCGTGCAGATGAACTGCACTATCATATAGAATAATATCCAGCCGAGCGATGGCCAGAGACGCGGGAACGGGCGTGCGGCGCCGATGTCAGTTCCAGGGTCAGTTCCAGGGTCAGTGCCAGTATCAGGATCAGTGCCAGTCATAGTCATACCAATCGGCTTTGCTTCAGTGCAGCTTCGATAAAGCTGGCGAACAGGGGATGCGGATCAAAGGGTTTAGATTTTAGTTCGGGGTGAAATTGCACGCCGACGAACCAGGGATGGTCAGGCCGTTCAACAATTTCAGGCAGTTCTCCGTCTGGCGACATCCCACTGAAGACAAGGCCACTGGCCTCCAATGCTGCGCGGTAATTGATGTTCACTTCATAGCGGTGGCGGTGGCGCTCTGATATGGTCGTGCCGCCATAGATTGCCGCCACATGGCTGTTGCCAGCAAGCGTTGCCGCATAAGCGCCAAGCCGCATGGTGCCGCCAAGATCGCCGCCCTCTTCGCGTTTTTGAATGCCGTCAGCCGTCATCCACTCTGTGATCAATCCGACGACAGGCTCGCTTGTTTCGCCAAATTCCGTTGAGGACGCTGCAGCAATGCCGGCTAAATTCCGTGCAGCTTCAACACAGGCCATTTGCATGCCGAAACAAATGCCAAAATAGGGCACCAGCCGTTCGCGGGCGAAGCGGATGCTGGCAATTTTGCCTGCTGCGCCGCGTTCACCAAAAGCACCCGGAACCAAAATTGCGTCCATTGGTTCCAGCAAAGCCGCGATATCGCTGTCGGCGGCCTCAAACAGTTCAGCGTCAATCCAATGCGTATTGACCTTAACCTTATTGGCGATCCCGCCGTGGACCAGGGCCTCATTGAGTGATTTATAGGCGTCTTGCAGGCCGACATATTTTCCGACGACAGCGATGTTTACCTCGCCTTCGGGATTGTGCAGCCGGCGGCTGATTTCGGTCCAGCGTGATAAGTCGGGGGTGGAGCTTGGCACCAGACCGAACGCGCGCAGCAATTCGTCATCAAGCCCTTCAGCGTGATAAGTCAGCGGCACATCATAAATGCTTTTCGCGTCCAGCGCAGGGATTACAGCTTCTTTGCGGACGTTGCAGAATTGCGCGATTTTGCTGCGCTCTGCATCTGGCAAAGGCTGTTCACTGCGGCACACCAGCAAGTCAGGCTGCACGCCAAGTGCTGTTAATTCCTTCACACTGTGCTGGGTTGGTTTGGTTTTCAATTCCCCTGCCGCAGCAATATATGGCACTAAAGTGACGTGAATGAACACCGTCTGATCGCGCCCCAGATCATTGCGCATCTGGCGGATAGCCTCAATAAACGGTAACGATTCGATATCGCCGACGGTGCCGCCAATTTCACACAGCACAAAATCAAGACCATCAGTATCGGCCTGGGCAAATTCCTTGATGGCGTTGGTTACATGCGGGATAACTTGCACAGTTGCCCCCAGATAATCTCCGCGCCGTTCCTTGGCGATGATCCCCTGGTAGATGCGGCCAGACGTCACATTGTCTGACTGCCGAGCGCAAACGCCAGTGAACCGTTCATAATGCCCAAGGTCAAGATCTGTTTCAGCCCCGTCATCGGTCACATAGACTTCGCCGTGCTGGTAGGGCGACATCGTGCCCGGATCGACGTTAAGATAAGGATCAAATTTGCGAATGCGAACGGAAAAACCCCGCGCCTGAAGGAGTGCCGCTAGAGAAGCAGCCATAAGACCTTTGCCAAGCGAGGAGACCACGCCGCCGGTGATAAAAATGAACCGCGCCATGGGAGGAGAGGCTTAAGCCCCTAACGAGGGATTCGGCAAGGGGCGATATCCGGCTTTTCGCAACTTTATTGCTGAGGGCTAGGCGCAGATGCTGGCGGTGTAGCATCCACCTTTGGCACCACTGGCGCAGCGATTGGCGGCAGTTCAACCTTTGCAGGTTTCGGCGCGGCTGTTACCTGACGCTTGGGCTGTGTCGCGTCTTTGCGATCAACCTTTGGCGCAGTCTGCCGGTCCGTTGCTTTTGGTGCCGCAGCAGTGGGCATCACCGGAAGTGATTGAGGCGTAACGGATGGGGCAGCTGGCGAGGTCGCAGGCTGAGCGCCGCCCGCCATGGGCACGGTTGGGATGGCAGGCGCAGTCACTGGCGCACGTTTCAGGCTTTCATCCAGTTCACGCGGACCGCGGTTGAAAGACGCAAGCGCTGCGATTGCAATCGACAATGTCACAAACAGTGTTGCCAGGATCGCTGTCGTTCGCGTCAAGAAATCCCCTGCCCCACGCGCAGACAGCATTCCCGTCGGGCTGCCACCGCCGGCAAGGCCGCCGCCTTCTGAGCGTTGCATGAGGATGATTCCGACCAACGAAGCTGAAATCAACGCGTGGACAACAAGAAGAAACTTAAACATGTGATTGAAATCCGCTGCTCTGAAACTTTGATGCGAAGCCCTTAGCTGACGGTGAAGGCGGGTTCAACCTAAAGCAACTCTGCGCGGGCGGTCGCGTAAGTGAGCGCCACTTCGCGCTTGCATCCGCTTTCCGTTTACGTAAAGCTTGATCATCCAAATTCTACTGACCGGAGAAAAACACCATGGCCGAAGCTTA
Organism: Sphingomonadales bacterium; assembly: GCA_031430995.1. GTDB lineage: Bacteria > Pseudomonadota > Alphaproteobacteria > Sphingomonadales > Sphingomonadaceae > Aquisediminimonas. Next base: position 21,522 of record JANPCO010000079.1, read on the forward strand.
CATCATCGATGCTGTCCGCACCCCGCGCGGAATTGGCAAGCCTGGCAAAGGCGCGCTGTCGCACCTTCATCCGCAGCATCTGGCCGCGACTGTGCTGAAGGCGCTCAAAGACCGAAATGACATGAACACAGCCGAAGTGGATGACATTATCTGGTCAACCAGCACCCAAAAAGGAAAGCAGGGCGGCGATTTGGGCCGCATGGCGGCACTTGATGCAGGCTATGATATCAAGGCAAGCGGTATGACGCTGGACCGTTTCTGCGGCGGTGGCATTACTTCCGTAAACTTGGCAACAGCAGCGATCATGTCTGGCATGGAAGACCTGATGGTCGCTGGCGGCACTGAAATGATGAGCTATACTCAAGCCATCGCTGCCGAGGAATCTGCGGCGGGTATCAAGCCAATGGGCATGGGCAGCGGCAATATGCGCCTGATGATGAAGCACCCGCAATCGCACCAAGGCGTCTGCGGAGACGCAATTGCCGCACGCGAAGGCATTACGCGGGCAGATGTGGACGCGCTGGGGTATGACAGCCAGCAAAAGGCCAAAATCGCCATCGCGGAAAACCGCTTCGCCAAATCACTGGTCACCGTTTACAATGACGATGGTTCAGTCGCGCTGGACCATGAAGAATTTCCGCGCCCTGAAACCACAATCGAAGGCCTTGGCGCGCTGAAAGCAAGTTTTGACGGGATTGCCGATTTCGAACTGGGTGGCATCACGTTCCGCAAGCTGATCCAAATGAAATATCCTGACCTCAACTGGACGGGTGTTCACCACGCTGGCAACTCATCCGGCGTCGTGGACGGTGCAGCCGCGCTTTTGATGTCATCCAAGGCTTATGCTGAAAAGAACGGCCTAAAGCCCCGCGCACGGATTGTTGCCTATGCTAATGTGGGCGATTGCCCGACGTTGATGCTCAATGCCCCAGTCCCAGCCGCGCAGAAAGTTCTGGCGAAGGCGGGGCTGACTGTTGACGACATCGATTTGTGGGAAATCAACGAAGCATTTGCCGTCGTGGCGGAAAAATTCATCCGCGATCTCAAATTGAACCGCGACAAGGTGAATGTAAATGGCGGCGCTTGTGCGCTTGGCCATCCCATTGGCGCGACGGGGTCAATGCTGATTGGCACCGTGCTTGATGAGCTAGAGCGCCGCGACTTGAAGCGCGGCCTGGTGACCATGTGCGCAGCAGGCGGCATGGCGCCAGCGATCATTATTGAACGCATCTGACCGAAAAAATCCCCGGATTGCGATTTCACATTGAAAAGCGATCCGGGGACTGAATTACGACTGTTAAGAGCGGCAACCTCTAACGGCAGCGGCGCTTGCCTGCCAAAGACTTGCCGATCAACGCACCGGCTGCCGCACCAAGGATGGTGCCCGTTGCCCGTTCGCCGCGTGTATCGACGGCGCGTCCAAGCAGAGCGCCAGCACCGGCACCAACGATCAGGCCAACAGTGCCGTCAGACTTGCGGCAATAGGTCCGCCCGTCATTCCCGCGCCATTCGCGGGGGCCGCGATTATAGCCTGCATCGTAGCGATCATCGTAGCGGCTGTCATAACCGCGGTTGTCATAACGGCTGTCTTCGTAACGGCTGTCATCGTAGCGATCATAATGCCGATTGCCATGGGCAGAGGCAGGAGCTGCTGCCATCATGGGAAGGACCAGTGCTGTGACGGCCAGGGCTGAAATTGACTTGCGCATTTTTCGTTCCTTTCATCGAACGGTTGGGAAACTCGATGTCCCGGTTATGCCGCTTCCTTCCTGAACATCAGCCAACCAACTCGTTCATAATCATGATTATTTATCGTTATTTCGGTTTTTCGTCCCGAACCTGAACGTCGGATAAACCGAGGATAAACCTTGCCTGAACATATCACGCGGACTAGCGATTGGCGAATGATAGCGTGCAATCCAACCGCCCACCCTCTTTCGATTCGACTCGCCACTACGGCCGATATTGACGCCATTCGCGCGCTGATGGCGCGGTCTATTCGTGAACTTCAGGTGGGTTTCCTGACAGCTGAGCAAATCGAAGCGTCATTTGCAGGCATGGGTCTGGACACGCAATTGATTGATGATGGCACTTATTTCGCAGTGTGGGCCGGTGAGACGCTTGTTGGAAGTGGCGGATGGTCAAACCGGGCGACGCTTTACGGCGGCAACCACAGCGCCGGGCGCAGTGCAAGACTGCTTGACCCTGCAACGGAACGCGGGCGCATTCGCGCAATGTATTCTCATCCTGACTATAGGCGGCGCGGCATCGGCACGCTCATTCTGGAAACGGCGGAGGCCGCCGCACGGGAAGCAGGCTTCACTGCCCTTGAAATGGCGGCAACAATGGCGGGGAAGCCGTTTTACCTGCGCGCCGGCTATACAGTTGAATCCGAATGGTTTGATGAAAATGGTGCCGTTCCCGTTCCGCTCGCCACAATGGTCAAGGCGCTTTAGTAGGCGGCCTAGCGCTGCGCTAATCCATATGGTCTAGGTCGACTGGCCAACTTTCCTGCTGCTGCAATCAGACTTAGCTTAGCGGCTAATTCGTAGATAACTTACGGTCGCGATTCTGCCCACACCCTGTGTGCAGACAGTTTATTGAGGCACACCAACACATGCTTTGACCCCATGGGCGCGGGTCATAAAAAGCAAGGTTGCCTTTTTTCAAACAGGGAATCGGACCATGCGGCGTCGTCGTTTTTTGCAACTTGGTGCACTTGGGGGCGCTGCAGCGCTCGCCACTCCTGTCAGCCAGACGCTCGGTTCGCCGACGCGGACAGCTTTTGCGCTTACCATCGCACCGACCAGCGTTGAGATGATTGACGGCACGCACGTCTACATGTTGCTCTATTTCCTGGACAATCAAACACCTCGGCCTGTGATCCGGGTGAACGAGGCCGAACAGATCAGCTTTGCCGTTACAAACAGCGATACACGTGCCCACGGCTTTGCTATTCCTGGCATTGCACCAGCGACCATCCCGGTGATTGCACCAGGCGCGACGAGCACTGTGACCTTCACAGCGCCAGTTGGCGGCAGTTACCTCTACGTCGATCCGTACGAAGCGCCGCTCAATCGCGTCATTGGCCTTCACGGGGCCTTCATCGTGAAGCCTGTGTTGGGGACAACTCCGGTTGGTTCGGACACTCCGTTCAGCCGGGCGGCACAAACGCCGCAACTTCAGTCTTTCTTTGACGCACTGGGTGGCGGGACACCCCGGTTCCCCGGGGAAAAGTGGAACCCCAATGATCCTGATCGGGAAAAGATATGGCTGTTTTCGCAAACAGACCCATCGCTCAACGCCGCTGTTGCGGCTGGAACAGCTGTTTCAGGCTCGACCGTGGTGTCGACCTTTTTACCGCGATACTTCACGATAAATGGTCGCTCTGGTTTTGATACAGCCGTCCACGGCGGAAATTCAGGGCCGGGTTCAGGTGATCATGACGGCGGACGTTTGATTGAGCCTCAAGGACGGCAAGGGCAGCCGTGTTTGATCCGCAGCATGAACGCTGGGCTCTGCACCCACTCCCCACACATCCACGGCAACCATGTGATGCTTTGCACAGAAATGGAGGCCAATGGCGATAACTATTGCGAAACGCATGTTTATGAACGTGATGTCTGGTTGCTCCATCCTCTTGACCGCGTCGACGTGGTCCTGCCGTTTGAACGTCCGCCAGATATTCCAATCGGATGCTGGCCGCCGCGAGAGGAACCTTTTCCGCTTCGCTATGTGATGCACTGCCACAACGAAATGTCGCAAACGGCCGCAGGTGGCAATTATCCCCAAGGATGCGTGACGCACTGGGAAATGACCGGAGCGCTGTAGCGCGCAACAGGGAGGCGCGGGAAATACCCGTGACACAAGATCATGCCAAATATCGACTGGACACAAACAGGCATCAAAGGCGAAGTCACTTATTCGACTTTTGGATGCAATGTCTTCAAGGCTGACCCCGCGACGCCAGACAAGCTGGTGCCAGACGTTGTAATCAAACGCCGGGGCGCGGAAATGGGAGACATGAAAACGCCTGATGGCAAGAAAATCAGGATCTGGGGCTTCGTTGATTCCAGCCTACCGCTCACACAGCAAAAACTATCCTATCCCTCCCCCACTATCCGCGTGCGCCAGGGCCAGATCGTCCACAATATACTGACCACAGCCAAAGGCCCCCACACGATCCATCATCACGGCATAGAACCAACGACAGCCAATGACGGCGTTGGCCATGTGTCGTTTGAGGTCAACAACACTTACACGTACCAGTGGCAGCCCCAGCATGCAGGCACTTTTTTTTATCACTGTCACCGCAATACTGTGCTCCATTTTGAAATGGGGATGCTTGGGCTGCTGATTGTTGATCCGCCGACTGGCTCGGGAACTCTTTATGCCAATGGACCCACTTATCAGGTGGAGCGCGCCTGGGTTGTGGATGATATGGATCCGAACTGGCACGCGATTGGTGATCATGATGCTGGTCTGTGCGGACTTGACGTCGGCCTGAACCGGTTCGTGCCTAAGTATTTCCTGCTGAACGGCATATTTTCGGACAAAACGCTGACGGACCCAAAAACGACAGTCGCCGCCACGTTAGGCCAAAACATCCTGATCCGCTTGCTCAACGCCAGCTATTCAGTGCTGCGCATCACGCTCGATTGTGACGCGACTTGGGCCTGTTCTGATGGTCACGCGATGGGCCTTAACCCGTGGTGCGGCACGAAGTTGCTTCCGGCTGGCATCCCTTTCGAAATGAGCACGGCGCAGCGGTATGACTTGATCCTTCAGCCACCGGCGCGCGGAACATATATGGCCAAAATCGAATTTCTTCACTGGGTTACAGGCCAAGTGCAAATTAGTGGCG
>JANPCO010000080.1:0-32417 GCA_031430995.1 Sphingomonadales bacterium
ATTGGCGACACTGTCTACGTTGGCCCCGAAGCTGAATTTTTCATGTTTGATGATGTGCGGTTCGAAAACAGCTACAACACATCCTATTACAAGATCGACGATATTGAATTGCCCACCAACACCGGCACAAAATATGAGGGCGGCAATCTGGGCCACCGGCCGTGTGCCAAAGGCGGCTATTTCCCCGTCGCGCCTGTTGACAGTGCAGTCGACATTCGCGGCGAAATGGTTTCCACCATGCTCGAAATGGGGCTGCCGATGGACAAGCATCACCATGAAGTTGCCGCGGCTCAGCACGAACTTGGCCTCACCTACGGCACGCTGACCACCACGGCAGACCGGATGCAAATCTATAAATATGTCGTGCATCAAGTGGCCGCTGCCTACGGCAAAACCGCCACATTCATGCCAAAGCCAATCAAGGAAGATAATGGATCGGGCATGCACACGCATCTGTCGATCTGGAATGGCAGTGAGCCACTGTTCGCAGGCAATGGCTATGCTGGATTGTCTGACATGTGCCTCTATTTCATTGGTGGCATCATCAAACATGCCAAGTCGATCAATGCGTTTTCCAACCCGTCAACCAACAGTTACAAACGTCTGGTTCCGGGTTATGAAGCGCCTGTTCTGCTGGCCTATTCCGCACGCAACCGCTCCGCCTCTTGCCGTATTCCTTACGGAGCAGGCACAAAGGCAAAGCGCGTTGAAGTCCGCTTTCCAGACGCCATGGCGAACCCCTATCTCTGCTATGCCGCGTTGTTCATGGCGGGCCTTGATGGGATTGAAAACAAGATCCACCCCGGTGAAGCCATGGATAAGAACCTCTATGATTTGCCGCCGGAAGAACTGGCGCAAGTGCCCACAGTTTGCGGATCTCTCCGTGAAGCACTGGAATCGCTTGAGGCTGATCACGCCTATTTGCTGAAAGGCGATGTGTTCACCAAGGATCAGATCGACAGCTATATCGACCTCAAAATGGAAGACGTCGCCCGCTGGGAAATGACGCCAAGCCCTGTTGAGTTTGATATGTATTACAGCGCGTAACGCGGGGACTGTCCCTCGTTTTTTAGTGATTGAAAACGCCTGGAAGGAAACTTCCAGGCCTTTTCTTCTGACGGCGACTAAGCGCGCAGCATTGCTGTTGCGCCGCCTGCCAAAGCGCGGCAAACTGCCACAAAACATCAAGGAGCCTGCCATGTCCCCTGCCCTTCGCGCTGCGATGCTTGCTACTGCGCTGGCATTGGCTCCGCCCGCGCTTGCCCAATTGACCGCAGCGGAACAGAAAATGATCGCGGCGGTCGATACAGACTATGAACGCCATGTCTTGCTGCTGGAAAAAATGGTGAACCAAAACAGCGGGACCATGAATTTTGCCGGAGTTGAGGCCGTCAGCCAGATGATGCGGGCAGAGCTGGAGCCACTGGGGTTTAACGTGATCTGGAGACCCATGCCTGAAGCGAAACGCGCGGGGCATTTGATCGCCGTGAAAAAAGGCAAACCTGGCACGAAACGGCTGCTGCTGATCGCGCATCTTGATACGGTGTTTGAACTGGATAGCCCGTTTCAGAAATTTGTCCGCACTGCTGAACAAGCCGAAGGGCCTGGAGCTGGTGACGACAAGGGCGGCATGGTTGTGATGCTGGCTGCCTTGCGCGCGATGAAGGCAGCAAGCACGCTAAAAAACGCGAATATCGAAATCCACATGACCGGGGACGAGGAAGACGCAGGGGACCCAATCGATACTGCGCGAGCTGACCTGATTGCAGCGGGCAAACGCAGCGATGCAGCTCTCGATTTTGAGGGGCTTTCGGTTCAGGATGGGAAGGACATGGGCAGCATCGCGCGCCGATCATCCAACACATGGACGCTGCGCACGGCGGGTAAGACAGGGCATAGCTCGCTGATTTTCAACACCACTTACGGGGACGGAGCAATCAACGAACTCGCCCGGATCATCCACCAATTCCGCACTGAGCTGCCCGAACCAAACCTGACATTCAACGTCGGCCTGATCGGCGGGGGCCAGGAATTAGATGTCGACCCGCAGGGCATCCGCACAACTGCAAAAGGCAAATCAAACATAATCCCCGGCAGCGCCTTTGCGCGCGGCGATTTTCGCACCTTGTCCCCTGACCAAACGGCGCGCGTGCGCGCAAAAATGACGGCGATTGCCGCCGCAAATGCACCAGGCACAACATCAGACCTGCAGTTTGAACCGGGAAGTTACCCTGCAATGGCACCAACAATGGGCAATCGCGCGCTGCTGGCTAAGCTCAACGCTGTGAACATGGACCTTGGCCTGCCACAAATGGAACCGCTAGACCCGCTCAAACGCGGCGCCGGTGACATCAGCTTTGTGGCGAATGACGTTGACGGGTTGGTGGGCCTAGGCCCTAGCAGCAAAGGCGATCATGCGCCGGGCGAAACCGTAGATTTGAACAGCATCAAACGTCAGGCCAAACGGGCCGCAATCCTGATGACACGGCTCAGTGCGGAGCAGCGGTAAGGGCAAACGGCACCGCAGTTCTTACAGAAAATCCTTTGCAAACAAGCTGAGCCTCGGCATGGTCGCAGTCGAACGATAGAATTTCAGGCTAAGGGGTCAGGCCGTGACACAAAGTTTCGACATCAGCACACTTGCCACCAACCGCCGGTCTCTGTTGCAACGGTTTGGGGCAGCAGCGATTGGCATCAGTTTTGGCAGCGCGCTTTCTGGATGTGGTGAACAGCCCGCAGATGCCGTAAAAATCGCGGCGACGGGTGAAGAGCCAAAGCTCAATTTCTACAATTGGGATACTTATATCGGCGATACGACGCTTGCGGATTTTAAGGCAGCAAGTGGCACGGCCGTGCAAATGAGTTTCTTTGCCAATAATGACGAACTGTTCGCCAAACTACGCGGCGGCAACCCCGGCTATGATGTGATTGTGCCGTCAGACGATGCTGTCGTTCGGCTGGCGAAATCAGGCTTGCTGGAGCCTCTTGACCAGTCGCTCATTCCCAATTTCAAAAATATCGCGCCTGAATTTCGCGATGTGCCGTTTGACCCCAAGCGTGTTTATTCCATGCCCTACACCTGGCTGGTCATGGGGATCGGATACCGCAAATCCAAAGTAAAGCCCGCGCCGGACAGCTGGAAAGTCATTTTCGACAGTGACCAGTATAAGGGGCGCATTGCTTTGGTCAGTGAGGCTGGTGACTTGTTCCGCCTCTATGCGCGATACATGGGCAAATCAGTGAATGACATGACGCCAGAACTGATCCGGCAGATTGAGCCTCTGCTCCTGAAGCAAAAGCCGAACATCAAGGCCTTTCACGAAGACAACGGCCAGGATTTACTGCTGAGCAAGGAAGTTGATCTTGTTCTCGAATATAATGGCGATATTGCCCAGGCCATGGTTGAGGATGATGATCTGGGGTTTGTGATCCCTAAAGAAGGCAGCCAATTAAACGCGGATAATCTGGCCATTCCAAAAGGCGCAAAGCACCCCAAAAATGCCCACGCCTTCATCAATTATCTGCTGAGCGCCGACGCTGGCAAAAAAATAACCGAAACAATCCTTTATCCCACGCCCAATGAAGCGGCCAAGGCGCTGATGCCAAAGTCATACCGCGACAACCCCGTCATTTTCCCGCCAAAGGATGTTATGGCGCGGTGCGAATATGGGACGTTTAGCGAGACGCTGCAGCCGCTGTATGAAGAAGCCTTTACGCGCATTCGCGCGGCTTAGGCGGACTGCGGCGGAGTGGAAAGTTGGCGACTGCATAAACGGTTGTTCGCAGGGGTAGCGGCAGCACCGGTGTTCTGGTTGCTGTTCTTCTTTGTCGTGCCGCTTGGCGTTGTCTGGCTTTATAGTTTTGGCCGCAACTCAGGGCTAAGCGCTGTTGAATTTAGCGGAACATTTGCCAATTACCTCCGCGCGGTCGAGCCGCTTTATCTCCAGATTTTCGGGAAGTCAGTGCTGGTCGCGGCGCTCACCACTGTGCTTTGCCTTGTCATTGGGTTTCCCGTTGCGCTTGCCATTGTGTTTGCGCCGGAACGCTGGCGGCCTGTGATGCTCGTGCTTGTGATGCTGCCGTTCTGGACAAATCTGCTGATCCGCACCTACGCGCTTATCGCGGTGCTGCGGACGGAGGGCTATGCGAATAGCGCTATGGGCTGGCTGTGGGGCGGGGCCAGTGGGCTGCTGGCTCTTGCGGGCATGGAGCCACTGTCACCGTGGCAACCGTTTGAGCTGCTGTACAATAATTTCGCAGTGATTACAGGGCTGGTTTATGTGCATTTGCCCTTCATGGTCTTACCCGTCTATGCCGCGTTGGACCGGATGGATAAATCTCTGATTGAAGCGAGCCTGGATTTGGGGGCAAGCCACTGGCACACCATCAACCGCGTTGTCGTGCCGCTTGCCGCACCTGGAATATGGTCTGGCATTGTGATTACGTTCATTCCCGCACTCGGCGCTTATTTGACGCCGGACTTGCTGGGCGGAACGGACAGTCAGATGATTGCCAATGTGATCGAGCGCCAGTTCAAGCGCGCCAATGATTGGCCGTTCGGCGCTGCGCTATCGTTCATTCTGATGTATGCCACTTTTATCATAATCGCCGTCCAGTCGATGCGATCGCGTAACAGGGCCCCGTCCTGATGGCCCGCCGTCCCATTGCGCCACTGGAATATACGCGGCGGCTGTGGATGCGCCTGTGGGTCGGGGCCGTGCTGGCGTTTCTTTATGTTCCCCTGATTGCGCTGATTGCGTTCAGTTTTAACGATTCCAAGCGCAACATCGTGTGGAAGGGCTTTACGTTCAAATATTATGGGAAAGCCTTTGCCAACGACAGTTTGATGGAAGCGCTGCTCAATTCGCTCACCATTGCACTGTTCGCGACCATCCTCAGCCTGATCCTCGGCGCGCTCATTGCCATACTATTCTGGCGCTTTCGCTTTCCCGGCAAAGCAGGGCTTGAAGGCACAGCGTCATTGCCAATCGTCGTGCCAGAGATTTGCATGGGCGTGGCAATGCTGATTTTCTTCAATGGTATTGGCTGGCCGACGGACTTGCCGTGGCCGCTCAGCCTGAGCGCCATCACAATTGCCCATACCACTTTCTGCTTCCCGTTTGTGGCCATGGTGGTGCGCGCCCGGCTCGCATCGTTTAACCGCCAGCAAGAAGAAGCAGCGAAAGACTTGGGAGCCACTGAATTACAGGCTTTCCGGGATATTTTACTGCCCCATATGCGGCCGGGCCTTGTTGCCGGCGCGCTGCTGGCGTTTACAATGAGCCTTGATGATTTTGTGATTACCTTTTTCACATCCGGACCGGAAACTGTAACCTTTCCCGTGAAGGTCTATGCCATGGTGCGCTTTTCCGTGACGCCGGAGGTGAACGCCGTTTCAGCGCTGCTCATCCTCCTCACGATCATTCTCACCATGATTGCGATGAAATTGCAGGGCGTGGCGGCACTTGGAGAAACGACTAAATGACCGAAAAGCCTGCCATCATCCAGATCCAGAATGTGACGAAGCGGTTTGGCCCGATGACCGCTGTTGACCGTGTTTCGCTTGATATTCTTGCCGGAGAATTCTTTGTGCTGCTGGGCCCGTCAGGCTGCGGCAAAACGACGCTGCTACGGATGCTTGCGGGGTTCGAACTGCCCGATGAAGGCCGCATATTGATCGACGGTCAGGATATGGCGCGGGTTCCGCCCAACAAGCGACCTGTGAACATGGTGTTTCAATCCTATGCCATTTTCCCGCACATGACTGTGGCTGATAATGTCGCTTATGGCTTGCGAATTGCGCGCACGGACAAATCCGAAATTCCTGACCGGGTGAATGAAGCCCTGCAACTGGTGTCGCTTGGCGGCCTTGATGCGCGCATGCCCGATCAGCTTTCAGGCGGCCAGCGCCAGCGTGTAGCCCTTGCGCGCAGTTTGGTGATGCGGCCAAAAGTGCTGCTGCTTGATGAACCTCTATCTGCGCTGGACGCGAAGCTCCGCGCCCAGATGCAGTTTGAATTGTCTGATTTGCAGGATGAAGTTGGTATTACCTTTGTCACCGTGACCCATGATCAGGATGAGGCCCTGTCCATGGCCTGCCGGATTGGCGTGATGAACAAGGGCGAAATTGCACAGCTGGCAACGCCATCAGACCTGTATGAATTTCCGGCCAGCCGCTTTGTTGCCGATTTCATTGGCACTGTGAACTTGTTCGAAGGGCAATTGGTGGTCGATGAGCCTGACCATGCCGTCGCTGATTGCCCGGAGGCTGGGCGTATTTTCATCGATCACGGGGTGAGCGGGCCCCACGATGCGCTGATCTGGGTTGCGATCCGCCCGGAAAAGATTGGCATGGCCAAACCCGGCAGTTACAAAGGTCGCAGAGACGTGCCTGCTGGCCATAACATTGCCCACGGCATGATCAAAAGCATGTCCTACCTCGGCGATATCACGCTTTATGCCGTCAAGCTCGACAATGGCCGGATGATGCAAGTTTCCCGCCCTAACTTGTCGCGCACTGACCAGGAAGATTTTACGTGGGACGATCAAGTCACGCTCCACTGGCACGGGTCTAGTCCGCTAGTGCTGCTGGCGTAAGGCGGTTGTCATGCGGAACTTGTTTCAGCATCCATGCCTCAGTGGCCGTGCAATGCCGGATGGTTCCAGTATTCCGCGAATGCCTAGGCATGGATGCTGAAACAAGTTCCGCATGACGATGTTAAGGATTTCCGCTTAACAGCCCCCCACGCAGTTACACGGCGCGCTTCATCAGCAGTGGTTTGGTTTCGCCTTCCAGCTGGGCGACTGTATCTGTAAACTGACTGCGCAATTGCAGCACTTGTTCCAAAAGGGCGTCAGGCGCTTCATGCCATTCGACGCAGTCTCGGGCGGCAAATTCAATGTCTTCGGCTAATTCCGCAACTGACAATGCGCCGATCTGCAAAGCGTCATTTTTAAGCACGTCTGCTGGGCTGATCACAGCAATGGCGTTGCGGGCGCGGATGGCATCCTCAATCGCAGCGACGCAATTCGCACCGTCTTCACGGAAATAATCAAGCACGCGCACAAACCTGCCGCCCAATTGACTGCGGGCTTGGGCCAATCGTTCCCAATCAATTATGGCAGGCGTTATGTTCGGCATGGATCACCAAGTTAAGCGTTGATGACATAAAGATACTGCCACACGAGTTAACAGGGAGTTGATGATTGTCTGTTTTGCGCCATTACGGCGCGGGTTAGCCGTTTACGCTTTGGTGGCAGGCGCAAATGGATTTTTAGGCGCGCGCAACGTAAGCCGCACTGGAACCGCACCAAAACCAAGTTCGCGGCGGATACCGTTTACCAGATAGCGGCGATAGCTTTCCGGCAATTGATCGACACGAGTTCCAAAAATGACGAAGCTGGGCGGCCTCGTCTTGATTTGCGTAATGTAACGCAGCTTGATCCGCCGCCCGCCAGGCGCAGGTGGCGGGTTCTTTTCCACCGCTTCTTCAAACCAGCGATTGAGGATGCCAGTTGCCACGCGTTGGCTCCAGGCCTCTCTTACGTCGAATGCCGCTTGCAGCAATTGATCGATGCCGCGCCCGGTTTCCGCCGAAATGGTGAGAAGTGGCACGCCCTTCACCTGGGCAAAGCCTTCCTCCAGCGCGCCGCGCACGCCTTGGTACAAGCTGGAGCCATTTTCGGCGATGTCCCACTTATTCAGCGCAATCACCATGGCCCGACCTTCTTCGAAAATCTGGTCAGCAATGCGCAGATCCTGTGCTTCAAGCCCGCGTGTCGCATCAAGCAGCAAAACAACCACTTCGGAAAAATCGATGGCGCGGCGCGTGTCAGCAGCGGACAGTTTTTCCAGCTTATCGTCGACTTTGGCCTTTCGCCGTAACCCGGCTGTGTCGATCAGACGGACATCACGGTCCTGCCATTTCCAGTCTATGGTGATCGAATCGCGCGTAATCCCGGCCTCTGGCCCCGTGATCATCCGGTCTTCGCCCAGCATCTTGTTAACAAGCGTTGATTTGCCTGCGTTCGGACGGCCAACGATCGTGAGCTTCAACGGCCCGCTCAGGTCATCTTCGTCTTCGTCGGGCTCTTCACTGGGTTCACGCTCAACATGGGGGCGCAGCGCATGAAACAGATCGTCCATGCCCAGCCCATGTTCAGCACTGAACGGAATGGGATCGCCAAAGCCCAGATTGAACGCTTCATAAACGCCGCCATCCTGCGCCCGACCCTCAGCCTTGTTGGCAAGGAGAACAACAGGCGTGTTCGTGGCGCGCAACCAACGGCCAATTTCTTCATCCAGCGGCACGACGCCTGCGCGACTGTCCATCACAAATAAGGCAACGTCAGCCCCGGCCACTGCAGCTTCGGTTTGCTGGCGCATGCGGCCGGGCAAAGTGGCAACGTCCTCGTCTTCATAGCCTGCCGTATCGACGACGCGGAATTCCATGCCAAGGATATCGCCGTCGCCTTCGCGCCTGTCCCGCGTCACGCCAGGCCTGTCATCGACAAGAGCTATGCGCTTGCCAACCAGACGGTTGAACAAAGTTGATTTACCAACATTGGGACGGCCGATAATGGCAACAACGGGGAGCATTTTCATTGTGCCGGTGCCCGGCGTTTAATTCCGCCGCTAACCCTGGTCGCAGCCCTGCTCTTCATCGCCACGCCGTAATACGGCCACTGTCATCCAGAACGTAAAGCGTGGAGTTTGCCACAACCAGCGGCAAGCTGACACCTTTACCTAATTTGGTCGTGGTTTGAACCGTGCCATCCGCAGGTGAAACATTCACGAGTTCGCCTAGACTATTGGCAAGGATCAGGCGGTCGCCCCCCAGAACGGGGCCAACCCAGGTGATCTGATCTTTTTTCTTATCTTTCTTTTCTTTGCGATAGCCGCGCAGCTGAGAGATCCAGCGAACCTTGCCGCTTGACCGGGCAATGCAGTGCAGCCGGGCTTTATCGTCCACCACAAACACCCATTCGCCTGATACCCACGGCGTTGAAATGCCGGCTAGGTTGATTTCCCATATCCGCTGACCCGTGACCAGATCCATGCTGACCATCCGCCCGCCCTGCCCGACGGCAAAAACACGGCCACGGTCAATCACAGGATTGGCATCAATATCAGAAAGGCTGGACACAGACGTGGAAATGCTCGTTTTGGAAAGGACATCACCCCAGAGCGGCCGGCCATTTTCATAGCGGTAAGCGTTGAGTTCGCCTGACGAGAAGCCAACAACAACTGTTCCTTGCGCGCTGGCCGGTGACGCTGTGCCAAAAATTCCCGCCAATTCAACCGCAGCAGAGGTCGTCCAGGCAACAGTGCCGTCACCTTGGTTCAGCGCAAACAGCTGATTGTCAGACGTCATCACGTAGATATTGCCGTTGCCAATCCCCGGTGCACCGCGCAGCGGGCCAGAGGGGCGCACTTTCCAGACGCGCTTGCCGTCTGTGGCCTGTAAGGCTTCAACATCGCCAAGCCCGTTCGTCGCATAGACAATGCCATTTTCATAACTTGCGCCGCCACCAAAAAGCGATCCGCGATTGCCAGACATTGTGCCTGACATAATGCCAACGCTGCCCTTTGCGTCTTTTTCATCACCAATTTGTGCCGACCAGAGCTTTGCGCCGCTTTTTGCGTCGAACGCAGCAAGCACCGCAAAGCTGTCCATGATAAACAGCTTTCCGTCAGCCACGACAGGAGATGCAGCCAACCGGCGGAACTTGTTACTGCCCGTAATTGTCGCGTCCCAGACACGACCAAGCGCCGTGCCAAGCGCAAGATGATCCATCGCTTTCGAAGCGTTGCCGCCCGACTGGGTCCAGCCATCATTCGCCGCAGCAGGTGGTAAAAGCACAGCGACGTCAGCAAGCGCGGGATCCGCCTCTGCACTGGATTCTGCGGTCAGAACGGCGATACGCTGACCAACAGTGGGCGTCCGCTTTTTATCTTTGCCTGCGCCGCCAATGCCCAGACGGCTACATCCAGAAACGGCAAGTGCAGCAATCACAAAAGCTGTCAATATACGGGCTGTCTTCATCACTGGGCTCCCTTTGGCGCTGGCCGTATCGAATCAACACCAAGCGCATTGGCCATTTCGCTACTCCGGCTCCGTATTGTTTCCGGCACAGCTTCATCCTTCGCCAAATCTGCAAACATTTTACCAGCCAAGTCTGGCTTGCCCATGCGGAGATAAGCAATGGCGGTCATTTCCCCTGCACTGCCAAACCAAGGTTTGCCCGAAATCGCGAGCGGCTTGAGCATGGCCACAACTGCTTCTGGTTTTGCGCTATCGAACGTTGCAGCTGTCTGGCGGATTAACGCCAAGTCGCGCCACGGCTGCGCATTGCCTTCATCCTTGGAGACTGCGGCAAACCCGTCTGACGCCTTCTTTGGGTCAGCGCTTTGAAGTGCAACACTCGCCGCAATCAGGCCCGCCTGACCGTGAAAACCTCTCGCGTCCGATTTCATCACGTCTGCGAGGATCTTATCAGCCTTCACGCCACCATTTGCGGAAAGACTGTCAACAGCTTCAGTTAGTTTTTCACCTTGCAACCCAGCCGCAGCATCGGTGCGGTGCCCCCAATAAATATAGGCGGCCCATGCAAGCATGATCGCGGCCAAGCCAGCCAATACAGGCTTGCCAAACCGGTCCCAAAGCGAAAGCATCTGATCACGCTGGAGTTCTTCCTCCACTTCGCGAACGAATACTTCCTCTGTCACATTCATCGGCGGAAGCGCCAAAACTCTTCTCCTGCGAAACTCGGTTCGCAAACCCCTTAGCGGGGGGAGGCGACAAGGGGAAGCAGTCTATTGCTCTTCGGACCGGGGAGTGTTCAATCCTGCAGACGGCGGAGAACCCCTGCGGAAGGGGCTCTGGCGGAGACGGCGAGATTCGAACTCGCGGTGGCGATTACTCGCCACGACGGTTTAGCAAACCGTTGGTTTCAGCCACTCACCCACGTCTCCACGTGCCTTGGCACTAGCCGCTATAGCGAGGGTCGCGAGTGGGATCAACTGCCCAGAACGAAGATTAGGATCGGCCCGCGTGTGCGGCTTGGCGCGAAAGGGACTCGGTCTGTCTCTGCCTCCATTGATGATCCAAGCAGACACGATTCTAGGCTGATGCCAATAACAGGCCTGTCCAGGGAGATTGCCGTGAAAACCTACTCGCTTCGTGCGTTCGCGTTCATCGTGGCTGCTTTCCTCACTCTGCCTTCGGTCAGTTTTGCGCAAAGCGTTCAATCCGTTGACCCTAGCGCTGCCGACACATCCACAGCGTCGCCGAATTCACCTGTCGATCAATCCTCGGTCGGCCCGCTTGATACGGCGGACGTAACCAGCGACGTATCTGCGGCTGGCGATGCCCCTATCGCGACAGCCACGGGCAGCACCTATAAAAAGGACGACCTGATTGGCGCTGCGGAAGGCGTATTTGGCAAAGGTGCCAAAGGCTTGGCTGAGATATTGGAGAAAATCCTGCGCGATCAAGGCGAACCCAACGCTTATATCGCAGGTCGCGAAATTTCCGGGGCCATCGTTGTCGGCCTGCGTTACGGATCAGGCACATTAAAGCATGCCGTCGAAGGTGAGCGTCCGGTTTATTGGACTGGGCCTTCGCTCGGCTTTGACCTGGGCGGCGATGCCACTAAAACCTTTGTGCTCGTCTACAACCTCTATGACAGCCAAGATCTGTATCGCCGTTACCCGCAAGTCGAAGGCCGGGCCTATTTCGTTGGCGGGTTATCAGCAACATATTTGCGTCGCGGAAATGTGGTGATCATTCCCATACGACTGGGCGTCGGCGTACGGCTTGGCGCCAATGTTGGCTATATGAAGTTCAGCGAAAAATCGCGCTGGTTGCCGTTTTAGGCCAAACCTTGCCGTTCTGGGGGAGTTCCGGGAACGGGTGGGTCGGCGCGAGACCAAAAGCAGCCAACCCACCCTGTTGAAGCGAACCAAGTTCGCATCGGGGGAACGTTCATATCAATGCAGAGGCCGTGCCAAGTCCGGCCAATGCCACTTTTCGAGGCATCTCGATGGTTAGTGGCAGTTAACTTTTACGCAGCGTTGTAAATTTGACCGACGTTTAGCCGGGCAACAGCAAGCTCGAATCGCCGTAGCTGTAGAACCGGTACTGTGCCGCGATGGCATGGGCGTAAGCCGCTTGCATGGCATCGACACCCATAAGCGCGCTCACCAGCATGAATAGCGTTGATTTCGGCAAGTGGAAATTGGTGATCAAGCCGTCGATGCCTTTGAACTGATAGCCTGGTGTGATGAAAATGGAGGTGTCGCCTTCAAAAGGTTCGATCATGCGTGCGGCGGTGGCGGCACTTTCGATCAGGCGGAGCGATGTGGTGCCCACGGCGATGATCCGGCCTCCGCGCGTGCGCACTGCGTTCAACCGCGTGGCGGTGGCACCGTCAATCCGGCCCCATTCAGCGTGCATTTGGTGGTCATCCGTGTCGTCAACTTTCATTGGCATGAACGTTCCCGCCCCGACATGAAGCGTAAGCGTTTCATGGCTGATACCGCCGTTCGCAAGAGCGGCCATCAATTCCGGCGTGAAATGCAGCGCAGCAGTTGGCGCGGCAACAGCCCCAGGCGCGAGCGCAAACATGGTCTGATAATCCGCCTCATCCTGAGCATCCGTCGGCCGTTTGCTGGCGATATAAGGCGGAAGTGGCATGTGGCCTGCGCGAGTGAGCAGAAGCTCAACTGGCTCATCCCCGTCAAAAGTCAGCAGCATGCTACCGTCCGCCAAACGGTCTGACGCGACCGCAGATACACCAGCGCCAAACGCTATCCGGTCCCCTTCGCGCACACGCTTGGCATTGCGGACGAAGGCACGCCACGCTCTTAGTCCCTCCCGTTTATGCAGCGTCGCGCCTATCTTTGCGTCGCCGCGCCGCCCCTCCAGCTGTGCCGGGATGACGCGTGTATCGTTGAAGACAAGACAATCGCCGGGTTGAAGCAGCTCCGGCAGATCCCGCACGCTGTGATCGCTCAGCGCCGATGGCTGAACGATAAGCATCCGCGCAGTATCACGCGGTCGCGCAGGCCGCAGCGCAATCCGATCAGTCGGCAGGTCAAAATCAAACAGATCAACGCGCATCAGGGTGTCGGCGGTGTTCCTGCGGGCGGTGTAGAAGCTGATGAAGGAGCAGCGGGGGCCGGAATGACCAGAGGCACCCGAGGTGCGTTCGGGCCATCAGACTCAATATAAGCCTTCACCATGCGCGACGGCACAACTGGGGGTTCACCGCGTTCAATTGCATCAACAAACTGCATGCCAGATATGACGCGACCGATTGGCGTATATTTTCCGTCGAGCTTCATCGTCGGCAGGAAACAGATGAAGAACTGACTGTTGGCGGAATCATTACTTTCGGCGCGCGCCATTGAGAGCGTACCGCGCAGATGAGGCATGGTGTTAAATTCAGCTTTAAGATCGGGCAGCGGCGATCCGCCCTGCCCTGTGCCTAGCGGATCACCGGTTTGGGCCATGAACCCTTCGATAACGCGGTGGAACAGCAGACCATCATAAAACCCTGCGCGGGCCAGCAGCTTGATCCGCTCAATATGGGCTGGGGCCTTGTCAGGTCGCAACTGGATGCGCACCGCGCCACCGGTGGAAAGGGCAAGCACCAGCGTGTTTTCAGGCGTTACGGCGGGCGCCACCGTCACTACGGGCACGATCTGCACGGGCTTGGCCTTTTTCTTGGCCTCCGCCACGCCGACCATAGCCAGGGCAGCCATCAACACGAAAATCAGTCTTTTCAACACTTTGTCTCTCCAAAGCCGGGGATCTCTATTGCAGACCGTGCGGCCCATCTCTCTTAACTGGCCTGAGCCTGATCTGAACGGATCAATCGCCTTTGCGGCCAATCACTTCAACGCGTGCAACCACAGCGCGTTCAACATCTGCAGACACAAACTTCCCGATCGCACCACCGTAAATGGCAATTTCCTTCACAAGCTTTGAAGCGATAGGCTGCAATGCCACGTCGGCCATCAGAAAAACGGTTTCGATATTGTCATTCAACTGCTGGTTCATGCCTGCCATTTGAAATTCATATTCGAAATCCGCCACAGCCCGAAGCCCGCGAATAATCACAGTAGCCCGCTGCACTTCGGCAAATTTCATCAGCAGCGCATCAAACGCAACCACAACTATGCCGCCAATATCAGCGGTTTCATGCCGCACCATTGCCAACCGTTCGTCAAGCGAGAACATCGGTGACTTGCTGGGGTTAGTCGTGACGCCAATGACCAGGCTATCAACCAGTCGTGCACCGCGGCGGATAATATCCATATGACCCAGCGTTACAGGATCGAACGTGCCTGGATAAACGCCAATTCGGTGCCCAATAGCCTGCATCGCTTATCGGTCCCTTTCGATCACATAACGCGCAATAGCCCGCAGTAAATCAGCCTCTGGCCCGTAAGTTCCCAAATGCGCAATCGCCTGATTAACAAGCAGCTTTGCCTGTTCGCGCGCGCGCTCCACACCCAAAAGAGAGAGGAAAGTTGCCTTGCCAGCCGCTGCATCTTTGCCCACAGCTTTGCCCGTTACTTCAGCATCGCCTTCGACATCCAGCAGATCATCAGCAATTTGAAATGCCAAACCAATGTCGCGCGCATAGGCCCGCAGGTGAATGCGGCCTTCAGGAGGAACACGGCCCAATATCGCGCCAGCCTCCACTGATACAGCAATCAGCGCGCCAGTTTTCAACTGTTGCAGGCGTGTAACGGTTTGCAAATCAAACTGTTCTGTTTCTGCTGCCAAATCCATCATCTGGCCGCCTGCCATGCCTGACGGGCCAGCCGCCTTGCCAATTTCGAGGATCAATTCTGACCGCACAAACGGATCTGGATGGGTTTCGTCTTCGGCCAACCACTCAAAGGCCAGCGCGTGAAGGCTGTCCCCTGCCAGCACTGCAATCGCTTCATCAAAAGCCCGGTGCACCGTGGGCTTGCCGCGGCGCATATTATCATCATCCATGCACGGCAGATCATCATGGATCAGCGAATAGACGTGGATTGCTTCAATCGCGCAGCCCACCCGTAACGCTGCATCATCACTGACATTGAACAGCCGCGCAGCCGCACTAACCAGCAACGGCCGCATCCGCTTTCCCCCGCCAATCGCGGCGTGGCGCATCGCTTCATACAGGCGCGCGCGCGGATCAGCGGGAACAGCCAGCAAAAGATCAAACGACCGGTCGACTGCCACCATGATCGCGTCGACCTCTTGGGACAGAACCATAGGCAAATATGCAGTCATCTGACGATCAGCTTCCATCGAAAGGCGCAGTGCCGCTGACGGAACCGTCCGGACCCAGCGTGATCTTCTCAATCCGGGCCTGTGCGTCCTTTAATTGCTTTTCACATTGGCTGCGCAGCGCCTCCCCCCGAATGTAAAGCGTGATGGAGTCGTCCAGCGCGGCGTCGCCTGTTTCCAAGCGCGCAACAATGCCCTCAAGCTCCTTCAAGGCAGCTTCAAAACTCAGCGAGTCAATATCTGTTGTCATCGCCGACGCTTTTGGCGATGGGCACGGCAAGGGTCAAGCGATGCTGAGCGCACAGGCCTTTTCCTCGCCCGATTTTCTTGAAGTGTCACGCCGTGATCCTCTAATCCCCACCCCCCAGCATTTCCTCCACCCATTGCGGCACCAGGTCGCTGGCTTTGCCTAGCCGTGTTTCTTCGAAATGGATGGAGCCCGCGGATGGCTCCAGATTGAGTTCCAGCGTCTGCGCGCCGCAGTGCCGTGCGGTGCGAACATAGCCCGCAGCTGGGTAAACTGCGCCTGACGTTCCGATCGACACAAACAAATCACACGCAGTCACCGCAGCTTCTATTTCATCCATGCGGTAAGGCGTTTCGCCAAACCACACTACGTCAGGCCGCAATTTTGCCGCGCCGCATTCTGGGCAAGCGGGTCTTTCAGCGAGCGTGTCGCGCCAGCGTGACCGCACATCACACGCCGTGCACCAGGCGTTCAGATGTTCGCCGTGCATGTGGATCAGGCGCTTGGCCCCTGCCCGTTCGTGAAGATCGTCCACATTCTGGGTGATGATCAGCAATTCGCCGTCCCACAGCGAGTCGAGCGCAGCCAAGGCCCAATGCGCGGCGTTAGGCTCGGCCTGCTGGATCGTTGCGCGCCGCATATCGTAAAAGCGCAAGACGAGGTCTGGATCACGCGCGAACCCTTGCGGCGTTGCCACATCTTCCACCCGGTGCTGTTCCCACAGGCCGCCCTTATCGCGGAACGTGCCTATGCCGCTTTCCGCGCTGATGCCTGCCCCGGTGAGGATGACGATATTCTGGATGATGCGTGTCACGACTTCCATTTCTCTTCCCTGAGCTTGTCGAAAGGCCGCTTTTACTGCACGGGGAGTAATGGCAAAGACGGCCCTTCGACAAGCTCAGGGAAGAACTATGACACGCATCGGCATCATCGGAAGTGCAGGGCGCATGGGGCAGGAAATCGCCGCCCAAGCCGAGGCGTCGTTATCCGCAGCAATTGACATCGGGGGTGACCCGATTGCCCTTGCGCATATGTGCGATGTGATGATCGACTTTTCTTCTCCCAAAGCACTAATCGCCAACCTCGGGGCAGCAGTTGCTGCTGATACTCCCATTCTGATCGGCACGACTGGATTGGAAGAGCATCACCATCAGGCAATTGATGATGCGGCGCGCCATGTCGCCGTCCTGCAAACTGGCAACACTTCGCTGGGGGTAACACTGCTGGCAAGGCTGGTGCGGGAGGCTGCGGCGAAACTGGGGCCGGACTGGGATATTGAAATCGCAGAGATGCACCACCGGCATAAAGCGGATTCGCCCAGCGGAACTGCGCTGCTGCTGGGCGGTGCTGCTGCCCAGGGGCGGGGCATACGACTAGACCAGACGAGCGAACGCGGCCGTGACGGTCAGACAGGGCCGCGCGCTGCCGGTGCCATCGGTTTTGCATCCCTGCGCGGCGGATCAGTCGCAGGGGATCACACCGTTTATTTCGCCACTGACAATGAACGCATCGAACTAACCCACCGCGCCGAGAACCGCAGCATTTTCGCCAGTGGTGCTCTCAAGGCCGCCCGCTGGCTGGTCACGCAGCCCGCGGGGCGTTATTCGATGGATCAGGTGTTAGGGCTGTAGGAACAGAGCCTAGAAGCCAACACTTAGCGAAGCCACAACACCGGCCCCAGCTTGTGTGCGGGGATCGAAGACCCGGTCGATATTAGTGTCAACATAACTCAGCCCCAGTGTGAAGCGGTCAACGACCAAGTCAGCGCCGAGTGACCAATCCCACTTTTTGCCTGTAGGCCCAGCCAAGCCGCCGTCTTCATACCCAACATGGCCTTTCACTGTGACGGGCGTATTAGGAATACCAACGCCAATATCGGTGTAGCCGTAGATATTATCGTTGCCGCCCAAGTTAGACTGATCAGGCGCATATCCAGCGCCCAGCTTCACTTCTGCTGGCCCCAACGTATAGCTGACGCTTGCCAGAAACTCATAATAATCAAGGTCTGCGCCGCCGGGATAGAGATAGGCTGTGGCCCCGACGTCTAGGCCAACACTGCCCGCTGACCCGCGCCACCCTGCGTAGAGATCAGTTTCAACATCAGCTGGAGAGTTTTTGATCGTCGAGGCCCAAGCACCTCCATAAAGGCCGGATTTATGTTCGATATCAACTGCACCTTGAATTGCGGGGTCTTTATCTGACAGTGAAATACCGCGGAATCGGTAATCCGACACGCCAGTGACTGTGACGCTTATGTCAAAATCTCCTTTAGGCGGTGCAGTTTCACTCTCTTGAGCATAAGCCGCCACTGGCAAAACAGTAACCAGTGCAGCGGCGCACGCTGCGAAAAAAAGTCCACAAATCTTCACGACGACATCCCCTGCTAAACCCGTTTGCGACGCGGCGATAGATCATTAGCACGCGATGTTCCAGCCTTGGTCGCTATCAACATTGCCCCCAAAATGGTTCCAAACGCTACCATTGCTGTTTGATATGGCCAAATAGCGTTAACCATTCGTTATCCGCCTAAGTCTATGCCCGGTATTGAGTAAATGGAGCCGCTGTGCGCATATTGGTGATAGATGACGAAGCTGCCATTCATGACGCCTATCGACGTTCGTTCGAGGCGCGGCAGGCGGAGCATGACCAAGCAGATCTTGCAGCATTATCACACGAGTTGTTTGGTGACGACGCAGGCTCGACGCTAAAACTGCCACCCTTTGAGGAATTTGAGCTGGTGCATGCCAGTCAGGGATTAGACGGTCTGCGGTGCGTCGCCGATGCGCTGGCCAGCGGAAACCCGTTTCAAACAGCATTTATCGACGTACGGATGCCGCCGGGGATTGACGGCAAAGAAACGGCGAAACGCATTCGAGAAATTGATCCAGCGATCAATCTGGTGATTGTCACGGGCTATTCCGACTATAGTGCGCTGGATATTGCCAAGGTTGCCGGGCCAGTCGACAAGCTGTTCTACATCAGCAAACCGTTCGATTCAGAAGAACTTGTTCATACCGCCCGCGCGCTATGCGGCCGCTGGTTCGGTGATCAGGAAATGGCACAAGTCCGGGCAGACCTGGCAAACAAAGTTGAGCGGCTTGAAAAGCAAAGCATTGAACTCGCGGCCAATGAAGCCCGGGCCAACCATCTTGCAACTCATGACGCGCTCACAGGCTCGGCCAATCGCTATGCTTTTTTGAGCGCTTTGAATGAAGCCATGCGCAGTCGCACTGAACAAATCGCGGTTGGCATTGTCGATCTGGATCGGTTCAAAAATATCAATGATACATTAGGCCATTTTGCGGGCGATGAGCTCATCCGCCAAGTGTGCAAAAATATGAGTGTGGCCATTGGCAACAAAGGCTTGATCGCGCGGCTGGGCGGAGATGAATTCGCACTGCTGCTGCCTGATTTGCCGCAGCCTGAACTCGATGAGCTTTGTGCAAGCGTTTTGCGCGCCTGTTCGGCCAATTATATGATTTTCGGCAATGATGTGAAAGTCAGCGCGTCAATCGGCATAACGCAGGCACGCAATGGCAAAAGCGAAGACCCGATTGACGTTATGCGGCTGGCCGACATTGCGCTTTATGATGCGAAGCGGAAGGGCGGTTCCCAAGTCCGCTTTTTTGATGAAAGCATGGATGAAAGCGTGCGGTTCCGCCAAGCCATCGAAGCTGGGTTGCGGCGCGCGATTTCGCACGATGAATTTTCGCTTGTGTTCCAACCCATTGTTGACCGGGACAATCAAGGCCCAGTGGGTTTTGAGGCCCTGCTTCGCTGGACAAGCGCTGAACACGGAACCGTGTCTCCGGCCGTGTTCATTCCTGTGGCTGAGGAAAGCGCATTGATCCAAGACATTGGCGATTGGGCCACTGACCATGCGCTTGATGCGTGCGCGGCATGGACCGACAAATATGTGTCGATCAATTTCTCTCCCCGACAGTTCCGCCGCGATGATTTTGCCCAACGCCTGATTGACCGCGTTGCAAGCAAAGGCGTAAACCCTGAGCAAGTCCAAATTGAAATCACTGAAACTGCCATTTTCGATGATGCGGGCCGTGCAGCTGCAACACTGGAAACACTGCGCGCCGCCGGATTTAAAATTGCTCTGGATGATTTTGGTACAGGCTATTCCAGCCTGTTCAACATTCGCAATTTTGCGCTGGATTGCATCAAAATTGACAAAAGCTTCGTCGAAAATATGGGTCGGGAGCCCCAGTCGGCGGCGATTATCAACGCTGTGGCCCATCTTTCACGTTCACTCGGGCTGTCAATTGTTGCCGAGGGCGTTGAAACTGAAGTGCAATTTCAGGCCCTGCGCCTTGCGGGCTGTTCACACATGCAAGGCTATTTTTTCGGCCAGCCAATGGGCATCGCGCAGACAGTCGATCTGATTGCCAGTTACGGCGTTGAGGGCCTGCCGCCGCAAAAGCGCTCACTCTAATGCCCTCGTTTCGTCCCCTGCGGCTTGTGCGATGGCTCAACGACGCCTTTGCCAACGCAAAACTGGATACCAAGCTAGCGGTGATCCTGACAGCTGCTGGCATGATTGGTTTTGGTACTTTGTTCATGGCTTTGACGGCCATCATCAACCCCAGTTTTTCGCGCCTCGAAGGCCAAAGCGTCGCCAGCCATATCGAACGGACACGCGCCGCACTTGATGAATATTCCGTCCGCGTCGAAACGGCCGTGCGCGACTATGCGGCATGGGATGACAGCTATGATTATGTAATCAAGCCCAATCCGAAATTTGAAGCGGCCACATTGTCGGTGCTCGCCATGACCAATCTGGACGTTAATGGCATGGCTTATGTCAAATTTGATGGCACGGTAATCACGACCCGGTGGGTAGATATCAAGGGCCAAGTTGAAGTGCCAGCACTGACCGCGCAGTTTTCGCGGCATCTTATCAAGCTGGCGGCGGAGCCAAAGCTCAAATCTGTTGAGTCCATCCGCTACTATGCCCGCGTTGGGGATCAAGTTGCAGCGATCAGTGCAGCGCGCGTGGTCAAGACAGATGGTAGCGGCGCGCCGATTGGCTTTGTCGTTATGGCCCGCAAAATCAACAACAAGCAGCTGACTATGCTGCTGCAAAACGACGCTCGCCTGATGCTTGCAGCGCGCCAACCAGCGCCACTCATTTCCATGCAGCCTGATGGCATAAAAATTGCCGTCAACATACTGGGCCTTCACCGCGAACGCATCGGGCAGGCCCAATTTTCGGTCGACCGCAGCCTTGTAGCCTTGGGCCGCGACACGCTGGTTCTGGCAGTGGCATGCAGCGCTGTCGTCTTGATGCTGGTTCTGCTCGGGATGCGCACGTTGATGCAACGAGTGGTGATTGCGCCGATGAACACGATAGAACGTCACATGCAGCGCCTGTCAGTGTCCGGCGAATTACGGCCGCTCGACCGTGCCTATGCAAGTGATGAAATCGGGTCGCTTGTACAAAATCTCAATGCGATGCTCAGCCAGCAAAAAGATTTGCGTGAACAGCTAGAGATTCAGTCTTTCCAGTTGGGCCGCACTGAATCTGCCGTTGGTGTGATGCATAATGTTCGCAATGGGCTGAACCCGATCAGTGTTATCCTGTCGCGTGCGTTGACCGATGCCCCAGTTGCGCCGGAAGCCGATGTTGACCGCGCCCTTGCCGAAGTTGCTGATCCGCACACCGACACTGTTCGGCGCGAACGGCTGACGCATTTTCTCCGGCTGGCCCTTACAGCGCAAACCGCGCAGTTCAAAAAGCGAAATGCAGAAATGGAAACGGCGCGCGAATGCGTTCAAAATGTTGTGCGGATCATCAGCGAACAGCAAGAAGCCGCGCATCAGCATATCGCGACTGAACCCGTTGAAGTGACGGCAATTATCGAACAGAATGCGGCGCTCGCCCGATATTCGGCGACTGCAGATATGCGCTTTGTGGTTCAGCAAACGGGCCCGATGGCAGTCGCTAACCGCGTGCTCCTAAGCCAAGTGATCGGAAATCTGTTTTCGAA
The DNA here is from genome assembly GCA_031430995.1 of Sphingomonadales bacterium. Taxonomy (GTDB): domain Bacteria; phylum Pseudomonadota; class Alphaproteobacteria; order Sphingomonadales; family Sphingomonadaceae; genus Aquisediminimonas. The sequence goes on from JANPCO010000080.1 coordinate 21,540, forward strand.
CGCCGTTGAGGCAATCATTGCAGCAGAACGGACTGCGGGCCTGATTGAAGTCAGTTTTGAAGGTTCTGCACATAATGTGCTCATCAAAGTAAGAGATAATGGCCAGGGATTTCTGGCTGAAACATCAACAAAACTCTTTGAACGCGGGTTTTCGACGCGGCGTCAGAAATCAGGGGGCCTTGGGCTTCATTGGTGCGCCAACGCACTTGCCATGATGTCAGGGCGACTGGCGATTGATAGCGACGGGCCCGGGCTGGGTGCGACAGCTACGATCACGCTGCCAAAGTTTCAGACCCCCGCCGCGTTTGCACCGCGTCCTCAGCCTGCAAATAAGGCGGAACCAACCCGCGCTGACGGTAGCTTTGTTGAAGATCGGCCTCTAGAAATTCAAAGTCACCGATAACACCGCGACAGTTCTGGCTTCCGCACATACAGCGCATCCACAAGGCACTGGATGAAGACGTGGTTGAATAATCCCAGCACAGTTCATCACCCACTTGCACTGGCTTGATGGCAACCAGCACAATATTGTTGCCTATAAACTGAAGACCAGTGTTGGGTTCGCAACTGTGGTTGACAAGATCATCAATGTCACCGGATGGACCCATATAAGTGTCAGCGCCAATCTGGACGAAACGGTCGTCCTCTCCGTCACGGTGCGCCAATATTTCACTGACATGATAGCGTTGCCCAGTGAAGTGCATCAGCACGGCACCAACTGGAAAAGACCGCGTCGCGTAAACGGCCTTGCCTGATTTATTCTGGCTGATGCGAAATGGATTATCGCCGCTTTTGTCCACATCACGTATCCGCAAGCTTCCAGTGGTGACGCCGACGGATCGCACAGGGTTAATCGAAGACATCCCAATGATCATCCAGACGATGGCATGGCACACCAATTCCATCAGGATATAGGGCAAGTCCATTCCGTCGCCTGTGCGGGTCTGCATGATGAGGATCAGCGTAGAAAAATCGGCCAGCGTCCAAAATCCCCACGCTGGGGAGAGTTCGCGCCGCTTATCCTCCCACGCGCTATACCATGTCGGCAGGAACCCCAGGGGAACAGCGGCAACCACAATCAAATGCGCCCACATCTGTTCCTGAAAACCCAGCCACAAAACCATTGCAGCCAAAGACAGCGCCATGCAGATATATTCGGGAAGCGAGGGGCGCTGCCAGCTCGATTGCCGCCAGATTGCAAATGTGATGAACAAGCAGCTGGCGGCGTTCATGAAAAAGATGATGTTTTGCAACAAACCTTCATTGACGGCCTGATAAGTCAGCGCCTCAATTGTGGTGACAGCGCTCCAGATCAACCATGACGACCGGTTAGGCCGGACAAGCTGTTTCTTGATCCCCCACCAATAAAAGGCATAGGCCCCCACGGTCAGAATCATCGATAGGCCAAGCCAAAAATGCAGCGAACTCATACAATGCTTTTTAACAACCTTGTTTCGTCGCCCGAATCTAGACGTATTTGGAATCAAAAGGCAAATCTTATCTTTACAATTGCGACGGGGGTTTAGGGCTAGGGCCTTGGCATGGGGGCTTAGGTCTTACTTGCTCGTATGGGGGGGCAGGCCTAAGGCGCGAGCATGATTACTGCGCGCCCAAAAGTGTTGAGCACATGGCTCATTTTCGTCGCTCTCCTCGTTTTCTGCATCGTCGTCGTCGGCGGCATTACGCGGCTTACGGAGTCGGGCCTTTCCATTACTGAATGGAAACCCGTGTCCGGCGTTATCCCGCCGCTGAACGCTGCAGACTGGGCGGTAGAGTTTGAAAAATACCGCCAGATACCCGAATATCAGCTGGTCAATAAAGGCATGAGCCTGGCAGACTTTAAGACAATCTATTTCTGGGAATGGATTCACCGCCAACTGGGCAGGCTCATTGGCTTGTCGCTTGCTCTGCCACTTCTGTGGTTTGCGGTGAGGCGGGCTATTCCAAAAGGCTACACAATCCGCCTGTTTGCACTGGCGATGCTGGTCGGGATGCAAGGGGCGATTGGCTGGTGGATGGTGTCATCCGGGCTGGTAGCGCGGACTGACGTCAGCCATTTACGGCTGTCGGTTCATCTAACGACGGCACTCTTCCTGCTTTCAGGCCTCATCTGGACAATCAGGGACTTGCGCGCATTGGCCCGTGATCCTGACGCCAAACCAGCGCGGATGACTTTGCTTGGCGCCGGCGTTGCCACCATACTCTTCATCCAGCTGGTGTTCGGCGCCTGGGTTGCCGGGTTGAATGCTGGCACTGTCACAACGCATTGGCCACTTATGGATGATGCTGGAACCTTCTTCCCTGCCGCTCAGGTCGATTGGAGCCAAGGCGGATTGTTTGCAGTGGTGAATGATCCGTTCTTGCTCAACTTCATCCACCGCTGGTGGGCCTGGGTGGCGCTTGCTGCTCTCATCATTTTGGCGCGACGGTTGAAAGCCATTGGCGCACGGCCTGCTTCAGTGGCGATCCACAGCGCTGTGGGCCTTCAGATCATCCTTGGCATTGCCACGGTGATGTCAGGCGTCAGCATCGTGCTGGCGGTCCTTCATCAGGCCGTGGGCGCGCTGCTGGTTGCGTCATCAGCGTGGGGCATTCATAGGGTTGGCCAATCGAGGAGATAATCCGTGACCGCGCAAGCCCCAATCAACAGCCCCTTTGCCATGCGGTCCACGGCGCTGGAAGTCATCAACGGGGTCGACCTGACAGGGAAAGTTGCACTTGTCACAGGCGGTTATTCCGGGCTGGGGCTGGAAACCGTCCGCGCGCTCGCCAGTGCCGGGGCCACAGTCTTCGTTGCGGCGCGCCGCCCAGACGTTGCGAAAACTGACCTTGCGGATGTCGAAGGGGATGTGACGATCCTGCCAATGGATTTATCCGATCCCGCCTCCATAGATGCATTCGCCGTGATGCTGGCCGGTCACACAAGCAAAATTGATATTTTGATCAACAATGCCGCGATCATGGCCTGTCCGCTTACCCGCGATGACCGCGGCTACGAAAGCCAATTTGCCACCAATCATCTGGGTCATTTCCAGCTGACAGCACGCCTCTGGCCGCTCCTGAAGGCAGCAGGAACTGGCACGCGCGTAGTGGTGCTGTCGTCCATTGGCCATGCGCGGGGCAGCGTTGACCTTGACGACCCTCATTTCGAACGACGTGAGTATCATAAATGGACGGCTTACGCGCAAGCTAAGTCTGCCAATGCGCTATTTGCGCTTCATCTCGATGCGCTTGGCATGCCTTACGGGATCCGGACTTTTTCGGTTCATCCCGGTGGCATCAAAACCCCGTTGCAACGCCACCTGACGATGGACGAACAAATCGCCATGGGCTGGTACAAACCCGATGGCAGCCTGATCGACATCTTCAAATCAACCCAAGCTGGCGCGTCTACCAGTATTTGGTGCGCTGTTTCGCCCCTGTTGGACCGTGAAGGGGGCGTTTATTGCGAAGACTGCAACATCGCCTCACTTTGGCAGGACGGCATGGACCCGTACAGCGGCGCTCGCCCCCATATTGCCGACCGCGCCGTGGCTGCCGCGTTATGGACGGCAAGCGAAGCCATGACGGGCGTCAAATTTTCCGGCGCGTAAACGCACGCCAGGGCCCCTACCCTTCAAAATTGTCCGCAATAAACCGGTCAAGCAGGCGGACCCCGTAACCCGTTGCGCCTTTATCCCAAACGGTTCCGGCTTTGGATGTCCAGACGGTGCCTGCAATATCAAGATGCGCCCATTTCACGCCGTCATTGACAAAGCGTTTGATGAACTGAGCTGCCGTGATTGATCCGCCTTCGCGCGGTCCTACGTTTTTCATATCAGCAATTGGACTGTCTATCATCTTGTCATACGCGGGCCCCATCGGGCAGCGCCACAGCGGATCGCCAGACGTTTTGCCCGCTGCCAGCAATTGATCCGCCAGCCCATCATCATTGCTGAACAAACCGCCATATTCATGGCCCAGCGACACAATGATCGCGCCCGTGAGCGTTGCGAGGTCAATCATCACTTCGGGCTTATATTTTTGCTGCACCCATGTGATGGCATCGCAGAGCACCAAGCGCCCTTCGGCATCGGTGTTGATCACTTCAATCGTCTGGCCTGACATAGACGTTACTACATCGCCGGGTCGCTGCGCGTTACCATCCGGCATATTTTCAACAAGGCCGCAAATGCCAACGACATGCGCGTTGGCTTTACGCCCTGCCAGCGCCATCATCGCGCCGACAACAGCCCCTGCCCCGCCCATATCCCACTTCATATCTTCCATGCCGCCGGCTGGCTTGATGGAGATGCCGCCGGTATCAAAGGTTACGCCTTTGCCCACGAATACAACGGGCGGGTTTTTCGTTCCGCCCGTGCCGTCCCACCGCATCACCAGCAATTGCGGCTCTCTTACCGATCCCTGGTTGACACCCAGCAGCGCACCCATGCCCGCGGCTTCCATTTCCTTTTGCCCCAGCACCTCAATTTCAACGCCAAGCGCACTCAGATGCTGGCACCGCGCGACAAAGCTTTCAGGATAAATGATGTTGGCAGGTTCCGTCACAAGTTCGCGCGTCAGGAACACGCCTTTGGCAATGGCTTCATGCCGCGCCCACGCCGCTGCTGTTCCTTCAGGAGCACCAATTATGGTTAGCGTTTGCAAGCTTGCCTTCTGAGCATCCTTCAACTTGGTGCGGTAAGTATCAAAGCGCCAATTGCGTAAGACAGCGCCCGCAGCAAAGCGCGCAACACCTTCAGCCGAAGCAGCAACTGCAAGCCCGGCAAAGTCCACCACCGCAGCCACTTCGCCTGATGTTTGGATCTTTGCGACAATGGCAGCCCCGGCCTTTTCATAATCCTCCACACTGCCAAGCCCCGTGCCAACCAAGACCACGCGGCGTGTGTTGCCAGATGTTGAAGCAAAGCTTTCAAAACTGGATCCTGCCTCTCCGTCAAACCGGGACGCTGCGGCCCCAGCGCGCAGCAGCTTGACGGCTTCATCGCTGAGTTCGGCTGACGCGGCAGCACCCAGCCCGTCCTTTGGAACCAGGATAATCAGCGCGCTAGAAACCGGCGGCAGGAACTCGGAAAAATTGATCTGAAGCATGGTCATTCCTGAAAATGTCAACCGCCGGGCTGGGCAAGTGATTCGCGATAGGGCCTGTTAGACCGCCAACGACAAAGCGCAAAGGAGACGGTTTACCGTGGCCGTCATTTCCGCCGTTCAACGCGGCGCATTGTCTTGGCGCGATTCCAGTGCAATAGGGGCTTTACACGTGAATTAGGTAAGTGGTTTGGTGCGCAGGAACGGTTTATTCTCATGGGCTGCACTGCCGCTTATGCTTGGTTTTACCGGGCAGGCATTGGCGCAAGAAGCTGCACCTACCGCCCCGATTGAAGCCGCTAAATCCTATGATGTCGATTTTTCGTCAGAAACGCTCACTTATGATGACGGGGTTGAAACCGTAACTGCGCGCGGCAAAGTGTTGATGACGCGCGAAGGCAACCGGTTGGAAGCCGACGAAGTGGTCTGGAACCGCAAATCAGGACAGGTATTGGCGAAGGGTAATGTGCGTGTCACTAACCCCGGCGGCGACGTTGCGTATGGCGATTCAATTGAACTGACCGATACGCTGAAAGACGGTGTCGTTGAAAATCTGCTGATTGTATTGGCGGACGGCGGGCGACTGGTCGCCGCGCGGGGAACCCGGTCTGATACCATTACCCAGTTGCAACGCGCAGCTTACACACCCTGCCGTGTGGTGGACGACGCGGGCTGCCCGAAAAACCCAGTGTGGAAAATCACAGCGCTCCAAGTGACTCATAACCCTGCGAAAAACCGGATCAGTTACAAAAATGCACGGCTAGAATTGTTCGGCATCCCGATCCTAGCTCTGCCCGGATTTTCGCACCCAGCCGATGAACGCGGCGGATCCGGGCTGTTAATCCCTGACATTCAATACAGCCGCACCAACGGGTTTGAAGTGGCTGTCCCTTATTATTTCCTGATCGACCGCAACCGCGATCTGACTGTCGCACCCCATCTTTATACAAATGCCAATCCTGCGATTGAGGCCAAGTATCGCGCTCTCACCCGCAACGGCGCTTATCAGGTTGGCGGTTTCCTGACCTACGGGTCGCGCATTCCAACGACTGTGCCCGGCGTAGCGGCGCAAAATGATTTTCGCGGTTATCTGGATGCCAGCGGCAAATTCCAGCTGAACCCGCAGTGGAGCATCAAATCATCCATCCGGCTGGTGACTGACCGCACGTTCCTGAGGCGCTATGATATTTCTCGCGATGACCGGCTGCGCTCCGTCATTGATGTGGAGCGGGTAACGCCGTCAAGCTATCTCAGCATTCAGGGCTGGGGCTTCCAAACGCTGCGCGCCGGTGACCGGCAGGGTCTGGTGCCGATTGCCTTGCCAATCATCGATTACCGCAAGCGGCTGGATAGTTTTGCAGGCGGGCGTGTTGATCTGCAACTCAACAGCATGGCAATTGCGCGAACTTCGGGCCAGGATACGCAGCGCGCCTTTGCCAGCGCGCGGTGGGATTTGCGCCGGATTGTCGGGTCTGGCCAGGAAGTCCTGGTGACTGCCTTTGGTCGCGGAGATATTTATCATACCGACGAAACTCTCTCCACCACCACTGCACTTTACCGGGGGCGTGACGGGTGGACGGCGCGCGGCATTGGTGCTGTGGCGGCAGAAGTCCGCTGGCCACTAATCGGCACACTTTTTGGCGGCACCCAGCGGCTCACCCCGCGCATCCAGGTTGTGGCATCCCCTGCAACACGCAATCTGAGCATCCCGAACGAAGATGCGCGTGCAGTGGATCTGGAGGATAGCAACCTCTTCTCCCTCAATCGCTTCCCCGGTTATGACCGTTGGGAGGATAGCACGCGCATCACCTACGGTGTCGATTGGGCGTTGGACCGTCCGGGTTTCAGCATCAACAGCAACATTGGCCAAAGTTATCGGCTTACCAAAAAGGCGTCTATTTTCCCCGATGGCACAGGCTTGTCAGACCGCACGTCTGACATCGTTGGGCGCACGACGGTCAAATATAAACGTTTCGTGGCGCTCACCCACAGGTTCCGGCTGGACAAGGATAATTTCGCGGTCCGCCGGAACGAAGTTGATCTGACACTCGGCAGCGACAAAACCTATCTGACTGCGGGCTATCTTCGCCTCAACCGCAATATCGGCCCGACGCTTGAGGATTTGAATGACCGTGAAGAAGTTCGTCTGGGTGGTCGCGTTCAATTGGCCCGCTATTGGTCTGTGTTCGGATCAACCATTATCGATTTGACTGACAGAACGGATGATCCTGTGTCGCTTTCTGACGGATTTTCACCCATTCGGCACAGAGTCGGCGTCGCCTATGAGGATGACTGCCTGCAGCTCAGCCTGACGTGGAAGCGCGATTATGACGATTCCGGCGATGCTAAGCGCGGCAACACCTATCTGATTCGACTATCTTTCCGTAATCTGGGCCGCTAAACGCGCGCTAACTAAGGTGTGGTTCGTCAGCCGCTGTTCAGGAGGGGATGACTAGAGACCGCGCCTCACACAGTGAATTTTGGGGTTTAGTCTAACCATGTTGAACACCACTCGTTACCGCGCATTTGCGCTTGTTCTTGCCAGCGCACTGGCGCTTCCCCTTGCCGCACAGACCGTCAGTGACGACGGCGTTTTGCCGCCAACCAACCTCAACCTGCCCTCCACCCTCACGACTTACGGCAAAGTTGACCCGCAAGTGCGCAAGGCCACAGCGATCATCAACGGCGAGATTATTACAGGCACGGACGTTGATCACCGGCTCGGCCTGATCATGATTGCCAATGGCGGCAAGATTGAAGCGGAGGAAAAAGAACGCCTGCGCGTGCAGGTTTTCCGCAACCTGATCGATGAAATGCTGCAAATCCAGGAAGCCAAAGGCAACAAGATTGAAATCACGACAGCAGATATCGATCAGTCTTTTGCCCGCGTGTCGCAAAACTTCAAACGCACGCCTGCTCAGATGACGCAATATCTGTTGGCTAACGGCGCGTCGGCCCGCACCATGCGTCAGCAGATTCAAGCTGAAATCGCATGGAGTCGCTTGTTGCGCCGCAAAGTGGAAGTCAACGTGAGCGACGCTGAAGTGAACTCGATCATGAAGCGGCTGGAAGAAGCCAAAGGCACCAGCGAATTCCGCGTCGGTGAAATCTACCTGTCAGCGTCAACTGAAAACGCGGCGCAAATTGTTGATAACCTGAAAAAGATTATTGACCAGCTGCGTCAGGGTGGATCGTTTCAAGCTTATGCGCGCCAATTTTCCGAAGCGTCAACCGCTGGCACTGGCGGCGATCTTGGCTGGGTGCGTTCGGCGCAATTGCCAGATGCCCTCGCTCAGGCGGTGCAGGAAATCGCGATTGGGCAAATTGCAGGCCCCATCGAAATTCCCGGCGGATATTCAGTGATTTATTTGACGGACAAGCGCCAAGTATTAACCGCTGATCCGCGCGACGCGCTGCTGTCTCTGCGGCAAATGGCCATGACTTTCCCGGCGACAATGTCTGCCACCGATGCGCAAGCCAAAGCCAGTGAATTTGCCAAAGCCACGCAAGGCATGGGCGGATGCGGTAAAGTGGACGGCGTCGCTGCGGCCGTTGGCGCAGAAGTGGTTGATAATGACCAGGTTCGCGTGCGGGATTTGCCTGGGCCACTTCAAGACTTGTTGTTGAAACTGCAAGTTGGCGAAGCAACGCCTCCGTTCGGATCCAAGGAAGAAGGCGTCCGTGTGCTCGTTCTTTGTGGCCGCGATGACCCGCGCGACGCCGGTGCACCGTCGTTTGATCAGATCATGGCGCAACTCGAAGAAGAACGTGTCAATAAGCGAGCTCAGCGCTATTTGCGGGATTTGAGGCGAGATGCTGTTGTCGATTATCGTTGATTTTCTGTGACTGCGCTTCCTCTGGCCCTGTCTTTGGGCGACCCGGCGGGCATTGGGCCGGAAGTCATTGCCAAGGCCTGGGTCGCGCGTGAGCGGCACAACTTGCCAGCCTTTTTCGCAGTGGGCGATATCCGCTCAATTGAGGCTGTCTGGCGCGGCCCCGTGGCGAAAATATCCGGCCCAACCGAAGCAACGTCCGTGTTCCCGTCGGCACTTCCTGTCATCCAAGTCGAAGATGCCGGGCCGATTGAGCCAGGCATTCCCAACTTGGAAGGAGCGCGCTGTTCGCTCGATTCGTTGGAAATGGCAGTTGGCCTCACCCGGTCTGGCGCGGCTGGCGGGCTGGTGACTGGGCCTGTCAGCAAATCCCAGCTTCAACTCATTGGCTTCACTCATATGGGGCAAACCGAATTTGTTGCGGAACGGTGCGGGATGGCCAAAGATAATATCGTCATGATGCTGGCCGGGCCAAGCCTTAAGGTTGTGCCAATCACCACTCATATCGCACTGGCGGATGTGCCCGGCGCGCTAAGCATCGAACTGATCGTTGCCAAGGCCCGCGCCACAGCCAAAGGGCTGGAACGCAATTTCGGGATTATGAACCCCATCCTCGCCTTTGCAGGCCTGAACCCTCACGCCGGCGAACAGGGACTGCTTGGCCGCGAAGAGATTGAAATTCTGGAACCTGCGATGGAACAACTGCGCAGTGAAGGGATCAATTGCCTTGGCCCCATGGCTGCCGACGCGATGTTCCATAAGCGCGCACGAGCCGCTTTTGATGTCGCCATGTGCCTTTATCATGATCAGGCACTGGTCCCATTGAAAACGCTGTATTTCGATGAAGGCGTCAACACGACGCTGGGCCTGCCCATTGTGCGTACTTCGCCTGATCACGGCACGGCATTTGACATTGCTGGAAAAGGTAAGGCGGAACCCGGGGCGATGATCGCGGCAATCCGCATGGCAGGCGAATGTGCCGAATTACGATTAGAGGCCCAGTGCACCCCCAATTGACCGTCTTAAGCCTGCCACGCCTAAGCGAAGTCATTACGCGCCACGGCTTGTCTGCCAGCAAGGCACTGGGCCAGAATTTCCTTCTTGACGAACAATTGCTTGCACGGATCGCAGCCATCCCGGGCGATTTGAATGGGGCTTCCGTTTATGAAGTTGGTCCGGGCCCGGGTGGCCTCACTCGTGCGCTGCTCAGGGCTGGTGCAATCGTGACGGCTGTTGAGCGCGATCGACGCTGCCTGCCAGCGCTCGCCGAACTTTCCGAAGCCTTTCCAAACCAGCTGACAGTGATTGAAGGCGATGCCCTCGACAAGGGGCTTAGCAGCGCCCTGACAGAGGGTGGGCATGTCGTGGCCAACCTGCCCTATAATGTCGGCACTGCATTGCTTGTGGACTGGCTGAGCGGCCCTGTGTGGCCGCCGCGCTGGGCCAGCCTCACCCTGATGTTCCAGCGCGAAGTGGCAGACCGGATCGTTGCCCCAGTTGGCAGCGATGCTTACGGACGGCTGTCAGTGCTGGCGCAATGGCGATCCACAGCAAAACTTGCAATGACTGTTCACCGGTCAGCCTTTACGCCGCCGCCCAAAGTCATGTCAGCGATCGTGCATTTGCGGCCAATGGATCAGCCAGAAGGCGTCAAACCGGCTCTGCTTGAACGCATCACTGCTGCGGCCTTTGGCCAGCGCCGTAAAATGCTGCGCCAAAGCCTAAAGGGTGTGGAAGGTGCAGTCGACGCACTCGAAGTGCTTGGAATCGAGAGCACTCGGCGCGCCGAAACGGTCAGCGTGGCCGAATTTGTCGAATTGGCGCGTGTGTTGGGGCGGTAGATCGTCAAGCGCAAATTTGCTCCACCCGTCATTTGGGGGGCCGCCCGGGGGCGACAGGGGCCAACGCCCGCGATGGTGTGTGGCGCGGGGCGCGCGACAATAAGGGGGGGTTGTGG